>CAIMLT010000069.1 GCA_903842445.1 uncultured bacterium | reverse complement strand
CCGATCTATTAATAAATTAATTTATTACCAAATTAATACCATTTATACTACAAAATAAATACACTCAATTGTCTAGTTGACGCACTTTCCAGCTTTGCTAAAATTTAATATTAGAAACCACGATTGCTAAAAAGCAATCCCAGCTTCAACGAAAGCACATTAAAAAATTTAAACTAGAAAGGAAGGTGAAAATTATGGAATTCAACCAAGAATCTAATGATGAGCAAAACTCAAGCGCTAACGAAGACTTCATGAATGAAGAAGACGACCAATCAACCATGAAGCAATGGTTTCAAGACAACCTGAGAATAATTGTCAGCATTTTCATTATCGTTATTATTGCTACAGGAATTTATTCCTACTCTAATCGCTCACAAAATGCCCTCCCGGAAGAACAGGCAGAACAAAGTGATATTCTCAAAGATTTGAAAACAACGGATACAAAGGCGGAAGAAGAAGCCAAAAGCGATAAAATAATAACCGACAACAAGAATGAAACATCCTCAGTAACAACCAGCCAGGAAACTGAAAAATCTTTCGTGGAAACGGCCGGCAAGGGAGATGGAACCACTAAGTTGGCTCGCAAAGCTCTAGCGGATTATTTGGAAAAAAACTCTGATTCCTCTCTCACGCCTGAACATAAAATCTACATTGAAGATTATCTTAGAAAAAATGTGATGCACAATGATAGCGTGCATATTGGAACATCAGTAGAATTTTCCAAAGATCTAATTTCTGACGCGATCGCAAAATCCAAAAATCTTAGTGCCGGACAACTTAATAATCTGCACAAGTATGCGGTAAGAGTACCCTCTCTGCAATAATGCTACGCGTAATTGATTTTATGAAATAGAAATAGAATTATACTGTTCTTTTAGCATAAGCCAAGTATATCGCTACTTTCCTTACAAACACAAAATCCCTCTGACTTAAATGTTCGAGGGATTTTGTGTTTTTAACCAGAAATCATTCTTTAACTCTTGCGAATTCTATCTAGCCTCCTATTGGTCATAAGAGAAATAAAAAGCATAATCAAAACAGAGACGATTAACGTAACACTTTTTCCAATAATCCTAGTATTAAGCGCAACAAGTGCAACAATAGTAGTTACGACATAATAATAAATGGCGATTTTCCTTTGAGACCAACCAATTTCCAAGAGTTTATGATGCAAATGATTGTTATCCGGCCGAAAAATTGACCGTTTGTTTTTTAGTCTCTCGCCAACAACCCAAATAAAATCAATGATTGGGATCACTAAAACTAAAATGGCTGTAGCAATTTTAGTCCCAGAGAAGATCGCCAAAACCGCGAGAGATAGACCCATAAACATCGCCCCGGATGTCCCAGCGATTATTTTTGCTGGATTAAAATTAAATATTAAAAAGCCTAAAATAGCTCCAAATACGATACTAGAGATAATTGCCACTGGAGGCTGATTGACTTCCGGCTTAAAACTTAGGAAAAAAATCGTTCCAATCGAAATTAAGCTGATTCCTCCGGATAAGCCATCCACTCCATCAATCCAGTTAACCGCGTTTATTACAAAAACAATCCAAAAAACTACAATAGCCAATGAAATCAAAACGGTATTTCCCAAATCCAAATTAATTACACCCCCGGTTAATGGATTTGTTACATAGTATATTCGCACACCCATTATAAAAATTAAGGCGGCAGTGGCCATTTGAAAAAAAAGCTGCATTTTCCAAAAAATTTCCTTTAGGTCATCTCGAACTCCCACAAACATTAAAATAATAGAAGCTACCATGAAACCCAACAGCTCCGGAGTGATGATAAGCTCTTTATTTAAAAAAATGGCCAAATTAAAGGCTAAGACCATGGCAATTCCACCAATACGATAAACACCGGCTTTGTGTATGTGTCTTTTCACGCCACGACCACTCCAACTGATTTTTTTTGCAAGAGGAGAGATGAGCATTATAATAATCACCGTTGAAAAAAATGCTTCTAGAAATGGACTGAGATATTTTAGCATAGGCTTTAAATTAAAGCTGGTTATTTTTTCCGCATTTTTTCCGTCACCCAAAACTCACCAAAATATTTTCCCAAAAGAATTCTTGTTTGAGAATCGATTGCCGGAAGAGAGCCCAAGAGTGGAGCGATAATCGGAACAAGCACCCATTGTAAAAGCATATAAATATTTCTCCAGCGTGAATATTTCTTTGGTCGCGGAGGAAGCAAGAGAAAGCTGAGTGACATTGAAACAGCTAAACCAATCATAGCCAGTGTCATCAAATATCTCGTATAGATTGGCAAATTATGAGCTAGAACCTGCTGATTGAAATCATCCCCTCCCAGAATCAATGGCAACCAACCAAGCACCGCCAAAATCAAAGATGAGGTCGCCCAAGAATGATGCCCTTCTAGCATTTCAAATGCTGTTTTAAATTTTTGCCTGAAACTAATTTTCTTATTAGGAACAATTGCTCGCATAATTACAGGAAAATTTTCAATTCCATATGCCCAACGTCTTTTTTGTTTGTATTGATTGATGATAGTTTTCCAATAATTTTCGGCCAAAACCGCATCTAGTGAAATTGGTAAATAAATCGGCTTAACCTTATAATCTCCGTTGTAATATGTAAAGCACTTCCAAAAAATAATCGAATCTTCACTGATCATGTTCGTTGGCCAAAAATCAACCCGACATAGGGTGTCAAAAGGCTCACTGTGAGAAGAAAAGGTTACCATTCCTTCCGATCTGGTGCTTTGAAAAATATGCCAAAAGCTTGAACCAGTTACAATCACTCGCACAAAAGCGTTAGTATCCCAAAGATTGTTATGATACATCGGCAACGGCTGATAACTGCGTTGCAAGCGCTTAGGATCAATAACATACTCATAAGTTAATGCGGCGAAATATTCTTTATGTGCAACACTATCACAATCGAAATTGGAAAAAATCACTCGCTTGAAATCAATATTTCTCTCCTCTAGATATTTAACCAATTCTCGAGCAGCAAAAGTGGCATTCGATCCTTTTGCTTTCATTTCATCGTCCTTAACTATGTGCGTCGTTACAATAAAATCCCGAAAAACTCCAGCGAATTTATTTTTTAAATATTCCACTTTTTCCTTTCTTTTTTCTTCATTCTCTCTTTCTTCTGTCGCTAGCAGAATAATTATTTGCTCATTCGGAAAATTTGCCTCCTTAATAGCAGCAATTGACGGCTCAATTATATCAGCCGGTTCACCGGCAGTCGGAAGCATTATTACATGCAAGATTTCTCGCCAATCCAAAATCTTATCCTTTACTTTTTCAATCGCTTTTACTTCTTCTAGATATTTTTTTTGCTCAGACAATACTCTCTTTAGAGTTCTCACATCTCGCCTACTCATTCCATTTCTAACCTGCAAACTCTCGCTAATTTTCAATATCCGATCATTAAGTGTCTTTCTGTAGGCTGTCGGATTGCTGATATTTTGACACCTCTCCCACCAATCAATTCGCTTGCCAGATTTCAGCTTTTTATAGCCATCGATTGAATAATAAGCAATAAAGATTGTGCGTAAAATCCAATAAATATCAAAAGAGATGATGAAATAAGCCACCCAGTTAGGCAAAAAGAAAGAAAAAGCAAACATGCCGATAATTGTTGCCCAGGTTAAAAGGCCAGGAATAACCTCCAAAATCCTTTGCACCTTCCTATCTTTGGGTTTTCGAGTTTTTGGGTTTGGAAATACGAACATGGCAATATCTTAATAATTAATGATAATGACACTAATTACAGAAATAAGCAAGCTAATTTGAACCATCAGTGAGGTTATTAGCAATATATAACTGGCAACTCGCTCCTTTTTAATATAAAAATAAAAAGAAAAAGCTACATTAACCAACAAAATAATAACCCCGATAAACGGCAACAAGTAAGCTCCCCGAGAAAAACCAATTGAATCTACGCCAAAATAAACATTGTAATGTAAAATAATATCTTTTTCATAAGATGATAAAAAAAATTTCAAAATCAGCCAATTAATAACATTCAAAAAACCACCCAAAAAAAGTAGCCAAATGACTATGCGACTCTTAAAATATTCTTGACCAAAAAAAAGCTTGATTTTTTCATTCAAGCTTTTTACCAACGAAATTATAACTTTATTTTTTAACATCTATGCTATGTTTATATTTTTCTTTTAGCGATAAATTGCTTGAGTCCGGTAATTTTATTGATCACTTCTTCGTTGGGCCCTTCAAGAAATTCCAGAATAAATTTATCCAACATATTCAAGCGATACTTGAATTCTTCCATCGTCATCAGCACAAAGTTTATTTCCTTTCCGATTTCCGCCTCTAGGCCGTTCATTAAGTTTTTCAATTTTGCTTTGCCAATATTGTCCCCCACAATGATCATATCAGCTTTACTTTTTTGATAGTTAATAAAAACTCCGCTGATAACCGCCAATTTCACATTACCAATCTTGCTAACTTTTTCAAGACTCTTGCATTGAGGAGAAGTATTTGATTTGGCAATTAAGTTTTTCAATTCCGGATAAAAATCAAAGTCCTGATTTAATCGATACGAAAATTTGCCTTTCTGGGTATTTTTAATGATAAATTTCACTCGCACCAACATTTCGATTTCTCTGCGAATTTTGGCACTTTTCAGCATGTTCCTTCTAGCAATTTCCATTGAATTGAAAGGCGCATCCGGATTTTGCAAAAAAAACCTAAGTAAGCGCGCTCGTTCCTTGGAGCCAAAAAGACTTTCTAAAATTTCAGACATCTGGGTTATTGATTAAGGATTAATTTTGACCATTATTATAATTATAGCCTTTGGGAGCAAAAAAGCAACTCCGCATAGAATTCTCCCACAAATATGCGAAAGCCCCCAAGCCCTAAAACATTAACCACTAAAAACCAATATTTTGCCATGCTATTCGAATTGCGAAACTCCTATATTGCTTCCCAAGGTCTGTTTTTCCACTCAACACTCTGGCGACAAAGTAATTTTTCAGCGCGATTTGGATCTGCCATAACTTCTTCTACGATTATTTCCATCCGCATTCCTTGCGAACCCTTAATCAAGACTGCGTCACCAGGGCGCAATATCTCTTGCAATTTTTTGGCTGCTTCCATTGGATTTGCAAATTGATAAATATCTCCGGAAAATTTATGCCTACCAAGCTCATCGACAGCAAATTGCATCCGTTTTCCAACTGCTAAAAAAACATTCCCTCCAATTTCCAAAAATTTTTTGGCCACCATTCTATGATCATTTTCTGTCCTTTCTCCTAATTCCAACATGTCGCCAAAAACAACAATCTTCCGACTGTTATTCAATTCACGAAAAATTTCCAATGCCCCATCGGCTGAAGCCAGGGAAGCATTATATGTATCATCAATGATAACAGAATTTTTTATCCCCTGAATCAAATTCATTCTTCCTGAAGGCAAAGAAAAATTTTCCAAACCTTTCCCAATTTCAACTAAATTAAGCCCCAATTCAATCCCCACGGAAACGCCCGCTAATGCTGCATAAATATTATGTTTAGCTAAAATATTATTTAACCGAAATGGCATTGTTGTACCTTTATAATTCAGCTTAAAACTCAAGCCCCCAATTCCATTGTTCATCATAGCACCTTCCTCTCCACGCTGACCAAAGAACACATCCATTGCTCGCACATCAGCGCCATCAGAAAAACCAAATGAAAAAACTTTTGCCATTGTTCCAAATTGGCGTGGGTTATCTCTTAATTTTGAAAGATAACGATTATCAATATTTAAAATCACCAAGCCTTTCTCTGACAAAACCCTTGCCAATGTGGCTTTTTCCTTAAAAATTACCTCGACATTTTTAAAGTTCTCCAAGTGACTAGAAGAAATCTCCGTAATGACAGAAATTTCCGGTAAAACAAAATCCGTTAGATATTTCAAGTCGCCTGGCCTATCCGCTCCCATTTCCAAAATCAAAATTTTCGGATATTTTACCATGAAAATGAGCTTAAAAATCCAGCGAAAAAAAATACCGACCCAAAGAAAAAATGAACGCTCCCCACTCTCTTCTCCAATAATTGTCAAAGGAACACCAATTTCATTATTATAGTTTTTCTCACTTTTTCGCACAAAAAAATGCTTGGAGATAACGGCATAGATCGCTTCCTTTGCAGAAGTTTTTCCAACTGAGCCAGTCACGGCAATTATGCGTGGCTGATATTTTTTGAGAATTGCACTCGCCATAAAACGCAAAAGCTTTTTTAATTTTACGTTTTTATTCAAAACCTTTTCATCTAAATTAATTTTTCTTAGTTTTTCTTTCATCTTCTTTATCAATTTCAATATTTAGATTAACTTCTTCTTTTATGAGAGAACTCCCCAGTGTGTGCGTTTTGTTAAATTCATCCAATTCTTTTTGCGTATATTCTTCTGTTGGCTCAACATGATAATATTCCAATAAAAATTTCATTAACTCTCCAAAAGTTGGTGCAGCGCTAGATTCTGCCCACTCCACAGTCTTCGGATCGTCTAATCTGACAAGCATAGTAAACTTTGGATTATCAATTGGAGCAAAGCCGGCAAACGATCCAATGCTTTTTCCTTCAGTATATTTACCATCAAAAACAACCTGAGCCGTTCCCGTCTTCCCTCCCACGGCATAACCAGGCACACCAGCTCTTTTTCCATGCCCATTGACCACAACGCTTCGAAGCATTTGAGCTACATCATAAGAAGCTTGCTGAGAAATAACCCGACGCACTTCGCCCAAAGAGACTTCCGAGATGCTCCCATCATCATGAATTATCTTATCGACAATTTGCGGTCTCAAAAGAATTCCATTATTGGCAATAGCATTATAGGCAGAAACTAATTGCAAAGGAGTTACTGTGATTCCCTGCCCATAAGAAGCAGTAAGAAATTCAATGTTTTTTTTATAATTTGACAAGTTGGAAATATTTCCAGGCACTTCGGCAAAAATATCCGCACCAGTCATCTCGCCAAAACCAAATTTTTTAATATATTCATTAAAAACTTGGTTACCCATTTGTCTTTCCGCAAAAATTACTCCAGTATTTAAAGATTTTTCCAAGACTTGAGTCATCGTTTGCTTACCGTTAGATTTTAAGTCAGAATTTTTAATTGTATAACCAGCTTCTAACACTGCGCCGGTATCGACATAAGTTGTGTCAGGGCTAATTTTTCCCGCATCAATTGCCGCCGCCATTGTGAATGACTTAAAGACACTTCCACATTCATATGGATCGCTAACCGCTAAATTTCTAAAAGCTTCCATGTTTTCTACCTTAGCATATTCATTAGGATCAAAAGTTGGATAATTAGCCATAGAAATAATTTTACCAGTTGCCGATTCAAGCACAATAATTGTTCCTCTTTGCGCTTGATACCGCTCTATTGCTGCCGCCAAAATTTTTTCCGTTTTATATTGCACGATATGATCAATAGTCAAAACCAAACTATCCCCATTTTTAGCATAAACAACATCTCTATCTCTGGTCGTAATCCACCTTCCGGAAGCATCTTTGTTTTGAGAAAGCTTACCCGTCACTCCCTTAAGTTCAGTTTCAAAAAACAATTCGCTACCATATCTACCTCCAAATTCATTATCTTTCCATCCCACAAAACCCAAGATATGCGAAGCCAATTCCCCTGAAGGATAATAACGAAAATCAGCACTAGCTAAATATACGCCTTTTATTTTATTTTTTTTCACCTCTGCAACTTCATATTCACTAAGTCTGTGTTTCAACACTTCATACATATCATCTTTCTTGCTCAACTTACCTTGCAACTCTTCTTGATTCAAATCCAAGAGTGTTGCCAGCTTCTCACTGGCAAATGAAGCGTCTTCTATTTCTTTCGGTACAGCATAAGCCATTGCTGTCTCTTTGTTGACGGCTGCTGGATAAAAAGCATCCCTGTCCTTAAGAAATATTTCTCCTCGCCTAGGAGTAAGTTTTCGAAAAAAAGCATGCTGGTTTTCGGCTAACGCATGATAATAGGCGTAACTGCCAACCTGCAAAAAATACGCTCTAACAATAATTATAGTTACAGCAACAAATATCACAAAAAGCAAAGCATACATTCTCGATCTTTCTATCTTTCCTTCCAAGGGGCACTGAGCGCCAACTCTATATTTTTTATTTCTTTGCGCATTGGCCATTTTTATTTTTTATCTTATCGCGACAGCACTACTAACCTCCAAATAAGTTACATTAACTGGACTCACCAAATTAAAATCCTGAGCGGATTTCTCAATCACATACATCGAACGAAGCTCCATTTCTCGAATTTGCATTTTTTTATTCTCTTTTTTCAGTTCCCCGATTTTATTTTCTAAGTCCCTTATGTCATAACCCTTAACAGCCAAATCATTCACTTGAAATAAGTAAAATGCACTAGAAAAAATTATGAAAAAAGTTACCAATAACCCCACGCTTGCCAAGCCAATCTTAATACTACCTTTCTTGCCTATTTCAAATCCCAATCGCAAAGATCTTTCTGTTTGCAATTTCTCAGATTTCTTTTTAAAATAGTTTCCGGAACTATGCTTATTAATGATAAGAATTTTTGCCATTTTTTTGTTTTTATTTTGCAATTTTCTCGCAAACTCTAAGCTTGGCGCTACGCGAGCGAGGATTGTTCTCAACTTCTTTCGAACCAGCCATTATCGGTTTTTTTGTTAATATCTTTAAGTTTGCCAATTTACCACAAAGACAGACTGGAAAATCTTGCGGGCAAATGCATCCCCTAGCATTTTCTCGAAAACTTTCTTTCACAATTCTGTCCTCTAATGAATGGAAGGAAATTACTGACAACCTTCCGTGGGGCGCGAGTGCGCCTGTTGCTACCGACAAGAACTGTTTGAGACAATCCAATTCACAATTGACCGCTATTCTAACACCTTGAAATGTCTTTGTGGCGGGACTAATTTTTCCATGCCGATACTTAACTGGCACATGGTTTTCAATTATCTCAACCAATTCCTTTGTTCTCTCTATCCTTTTATGTTCTCGATATTCTAAAATTCCTCTAACAATATTCTTGTAAAATTTTTCTTCTCCGTAATCACGAACAATTTCTTCCAACTCTTTTCGACCATATTCATTCAAAATTTTCTCAGCCGTCATTTTCTGATCTCGATCAAAGCGCATATCCAGCGATCCTTCCAGTTGAAAACTAATTCCTCGTTTTGGATCTTCAAGCTGATCGGAAGAATAGCCGATATCCGCTAAAATTGCATCTACTTTCTCGACTTTCAATTTTTCCAGAATGCTTCCCAAATTTCGAAAGTTATCCTGTATTAAAATAGCATTCTTTATCCCATCTTTTTTTAACTTCTCTCTGAATCTCTCAACTGCTTCGGCATCCGCATCAATTGCAATTAGCTTCCCCCCCTTACCTATCATTTTCAACATCTCCCAAGAATGACCTCCGCCACCTAGTGTTGCATCAATAACCACAGCTCCTTTTTTTAGATTCAACGCTTTAATGCTTTCTTCCAGTAAAACTGATTTATGGATAGTCATTCGTATAATTTAAAATCTAAATTTGAAATTTTTAGTATACTCCCAGCTTTCCCAATTGTTCAGCAATTTCATCAGTATTTTTCTCAGCATTTTTTTTGTATTCATTCCATTTAGTTTCATCCCAGATTTCTAAACGATTATAGATTCCAGCAATAATCACATTTTTATCAAGCCCAGCATATTCTTTAAGATAATCAGGGATAAGAATTCGACCTTGCTTGTCTGTCTCAACATCAGTCGCTCCAGCTAACATCAGACGCACGAAACTTCTTGTAGCTGATTCTCCAACCGGAATTGCACCCAACTTAGATGCTAACTCTTCCCAAACTTTCATCGGATAAATAAAAAGACATTTATCCAGCCCACGCGTTACCACAACTTTGTTTTTAAGTTCACTGCGAAATTTGCTCGGCACAGCCAATCTTTTTTTTGGATCAATCGAATGTTGATATTCGCCGATGAACATAGGTGTTTTTATTAGTCCCCACTTTTCACCACTTATATGAACTACAAATCTATTTTACCCCACCACTCATTACTCGTCAACACAAATGCCAAAAAATAAAAATTGACTGAATCAAGCCTTTCTTCAAAAAGTTATCCACAGGATATATTCAGAAATCAGTTTTTTTCTTTTTATACACGATAAGACATGGCCATTTTATAAAATTTTTTAAAAAACTTGCGCTAAGTTTCCAAAAATTGTATAATTATTGTATAAAATAAAAAACTAAATTAAAACAACGATGGAAGATAAAAATATTCAAGATGATACCCATAAAAATGCGGAGAAAATTCAAGCACTCCGTGATATGATTTCAGCAGCCGAAACAACTTTGCAAGGAGCGAAGTCAATGCTTTTGCAATTTGAAGGCAAAAAAAAAGCTGGGCGAAGAAGGAAAACTGAAGATTCGGACGATGAGAAAGTGGTTGAAGGAACTTTTGACGGACAAGTTATGCTCGGAACTGATGGGAAGCAATACCCCGTTCCAGCTAACTATGCTTCAAAATCAAAATTAGTCAACGGAGATATGATGAAGCTATCAATCACAAGTGATGGCTCTTTCATCTATAAACAAATCGGACCGGTCGTGAGAAAAATGGCCATTGGCACAGTAAATCAAGATACTGATGGAAACTATTTTGTCCTAGCCGAAGGCAAAGCCTATCGCGTTCTTCTCGCTTCCATAACCTATTTTAAAGTCGAACCTGGTGATGAAGTTACTCTTGTTACTCCGCGCGATCTTGATTCTGAATGGGGTGCAATTGAAAATCTTTTACAAAAATCACGCGAAAAAGAAACCATAAAAGATCTTGGAGGTTTTAAGAAAATTGATGATATTTTCAATGAAAAACCAGAACATACCAAAACATCCGTGCCAGCCACGACAGAAACGACAAAAGAAACTCAGCCTTCCAATGATGACCTTTCTATTATTGATGAATGGATGCCAAACCTTGAAGAACTTCGCAAAGAATTAGAAAATAAATCCAACGAATAACAAAAATATATATGGAAGAAATTCAAATGACAAAAAAAGATGTCCTGTTTGCTTCTTTTGCCGGGCTACTTATCGGCCTTCTTCTTTTGCCAGTCCTAAGAGCGGCTAAGCCAGAATTGTATGCAACACTCTCTCTTTGGCTCGTGCCACTCTTTCTCATCGCCACCCCATTTGGATTAACTATCGCCTACTATATCAGCAAAAAAATTGCTGTTGTTTGGCAATTGGGAAAATTCGGAGTAACCGGAGTTCTCAATGTGCTTGTTGATATGGGCGTTCTATCGCTCCTTATAGCTTTTTTCAGAAATTATTTTCAAATCAATGCCAATGATATTATTTTTTCTGGGATTGGATTTCTGACCTTCTACTCTATTTATAAAGCCACTTCCTTTATTATCGCGAATATCAACAGTTATCTCTGGAATAAACATTGGACGTTTAAAGGGGCTAGCGAAAAGAAAACTGAATTTATCCAATTTTTTCTTGTCAGTATTTTTGGTTTTGTCATTAATGTTGCGGTTGCATCTTTGGTTTTTTATCTCGGAAATCCAACCGGAGACTTAGAGCAAGGTCAATGGGGACTTATTGGCGCAGCAATGGGAAGTATCGTTGGGTTGGTTTGGAATTTTGTCGGCTACAAATTTATCGTTTTTAAAAAATAAGCATTCTATAGCCAAAAATCCTGCTTTCTTGGCGGGATTTTTCTTTTTGTCAAAATGATGCTAAGCTTAAAAAACAAGATCAAAAAATACTATGCCTCAAACTCTTTACCGCAAATATCGACCAAAAAATTTCTCAGAAATCATCGGGCAAACCCATATTGTGCGCACACTTTCTAATGCCATCAAAAACAATCGCGTTACTCATGCCTATCTTTTCACCGGTCCGCGTGGCACTGGCAAAACGACTTTTGCAAGAATTTTTGCCAAAACCATAAATTGCCAAAATTTATCCGGCCAAGATACTTGCGAAAAATGCCCGGCTTGTTTAACCATTCAAGAAGGAAGAACTCTTGATATCATTGAGATTGACGCAGCTTCAAATACCGGAGTGGATAATATTCGCGAGCTAAAAGAAACGATTTCCCTGCCACCCACACTTTTGAAATATAAAGTATACATCATTGATGAAGCTCATATGCTTTCAACCGGGGCTTTTAATGCCCTTCTCAAAACCCTTGAAGAACCGCCAGCTCATGTCATATTCATTCTTGCCACCACTGAGGTTCACAAGGTTCCCGCCACCATTATTTCTCGTTGCCAAAAGTTTGATTTTCCTCGCTGGCCAATGGCGGACATCATCAAAAAACTAATGCTGATTGCCCAGGCGGAAAAAATCGCTATTGAGAAAGAAGCGCTGGAAATGATTGCTCTAAGCGCCGAAGGTGGGATGCGCGACGCCGAATCGCTTCTTGGACAAATAATTTCACTTGGGGATCAAGATATTACCGCAAAAGATGTGAAAGAAATTTTAGGCACGGTAGATAAGAGTTTTATTATCGAAATTGCTGAAGAAATAACCATCAAAAACACTTGGCGTGCGCTTGAAAAAATCAATGAGCTAATCACTGGTGGATATGATTTACAGGTTTTCAATAAAGCTCTTATCAATCATTTTCGTCAACTCATGCTTCTCAAAATTAACGAAGGTTTAAAAAGCTATTTCATTCGAGAGCTAACAGAAGATCAGATTGAAAAACTCCTTGTGCAAACAAAGAAAAGTGAACTTGTTGATATAATAACAATCATTGATCTGCTTTTAGTCGCGCAAAATAAAAACTTTTCCTTTATCCTCCCTCAACTTGCACTCGAAATAGCTATCATAAAAGCTACCCAAAAATTTATCGCTCCAGAAAAAACACCCCGGATGGAAAAAAATATATCAACAAGTGTCTCGCAAAAGAATATAACCAATCCCCTCGCCGATGAAGAAATTAAAACAGAACTTCCAGAAACAAAAGTGCAACTCACAAAAATAACCGCCACTGATCCAAGCATTGAAATAAATCCCGACACACTCAAGGGCCAATGGAAAAGACTTCTTGTCGAAATTCGTCCCCATAATCATTCTCTTTGTGCCCTTCTTACCAACTGCCAAATTGTAACTACTGAAGGTAACTTAGTAACCCTGGCCACGCCCTACGAATTTTACAAAGAAAAACTAGACGATCCGCAGAATAAATTGACAATTGAGGATGTTTTTAGTAAGATTTTAGAATTGGTTGTTAGAATAAAGGTAGTGGTGGACAAAAGTCTCGCCCCAACTCAGAATTCCTGCGCCGATGAAGAAATTCAAGAATCAAAAGAACAGGAAAAGATCAAAAGCCATCAATCACCTCTCCTCAACTCTGCCATGGAGATTATCGGTGGAAAGATTGTAGAATAAATCATGATTTAGTGGTGAGTAGCCAAGTGGTAAGGCAGGGGCCTTTGAAGCCCCCATGCGAAGGTCCGAATCCTTCCTCCCCAACAAGTTTGAAAAGTCACCATTTTTAGGGTGATTTTTTAGTGCCTCATAGGGCATTTTATAGCTAACTTGAGCGATTTCCTTGTCTTGAATTTCCAGGTTCCAAAGTAGTTTTTCAAGCACTTTTCTTTTTTTGTCATTATCGGCATTTAGAAAATCATTTTTCGCTCTATTAGCCTCTAAAAATACATTTTTCGTAAGTTCCAAAGTGTCATAGCCATTATTGAAAGTTTTACTAATTTTTTGCAGTTGTTGTTTTAGGGCAATTTCCTGATTGTTTAATTCCTTTGTTTTTGCCCCGTAAACCTCATCAGTTATCAAATCGCTTAACTGGGTTATCCAAAAGCTTGGTTTGCTTCTTAGAAATCATCTCAAGCTGTTTGGTGATATTCTCTTGGGCGTTGTCTTGATAGCTTTTATTGTTTTTGATTTTTTCCTTGCTGGCGAGATATGCCATTTCGATAATTTGCTCATCAAAACGGATATTATCAAAAGTTGTCGCCACGATGCCATCCAAGTATTCAGACCGCAGATAGTTTTTGTGTTCCTCACAAAGCCCGCGACCATTCGTGCAATAGTAATACTGGTGCCCCTTCTTAACGCTAGCCGTTAAGGCACATCCACAAGACCTACAACGAAGAAATCCCCTATAAGGGAAAAACAGTTTCTGCTTCTTGCTGTGCGTGTTGCCGAGTAGGACGTTTTGAGCGTCTTCGAAGGTTTGCGCCGAAATCACCTGTTCGTGGCGACCGGGATAATATTTGCCGTCCCTGACCATAATGCCGTAGTAAAACGGATTGCGTAATATTTTATGAATTTGGTTTTTGTGAACTTTAAAACCAGTTCTTGAGCGAAAACCTTGAGTGTATAAAATATTGGCAATGTCTTTGAGGCTATGGCTGCCGCAAATATATAATTCAAACATCTTGCGAATAAATGGCGCACGAACTTCATCAATAATTATTGTTCTATTTGATTTTTCATTGAGATAGCCCAATGGTGCCATACTCGGCCAACCGCCACTTTCTAGCTTTGCCCGATTGCCCCGTTTGACGTTGACGCTCAAATCATCAGAGTATTTTTTACCGACCCCAAAATCAATAATGAGCAAGAATTTATCCGAGGAATTATTGGTGATAATTTTATCAATCGTCCGAATTTCTTTGATGTTGCCATTTTCCAAAAGTTCCATGATTTTTGCTCCGTCTGAAATGTTTCTAGTCAATCGGTCAACTTTCCACGCCAAGACGACGCAATCATTTTGCTTTTCAATATATTCCAGCATGGAATTAAAAACTGGCCGACCGGATTTTTTAGCCGACATACTTTCTTTGTAAGTTTTTTCAATCTTCAAACCCTGTCTTTCTGACATCTTCAAAAGTTCGCTGATTTGCGAATCAATAGACATCGCTTGCCGTTCTTCTTGTTCGGTGGATTTTCGGGCGTAGAGAATGTATTTCATAATTCATAACTTACTAGGATTTTTTGATAAATGCAAGAAGTGATTTTTTCAATTCTTGCTCATTGGTCAAGTCATATCGCATAAAATGGATACTTTCGCATTGCTTATGAGGAAAAATTTTATCATAAACAATAGCTGATGTTGGCAAAAAATTTAATACAAAATCTATCGCATGCTGGTCATTTTTTACAATTGGTTTTTTTAATCCTCGACTGGGGAAATAGCATTTTTTTCCATAAAGTCTAGCGTCACCAATGTGTTTAGTCATGTATTTGGACATATAATTGCCCACGTCTCTAACGTTTTTAATTTTCCGATAATTAGTAAATCCATGCCTCCATATTTTTAACAATTTATTTTTTAGGTTTTTTATGAATGGCAAGTTATAAAATACAACGTGATAATGGACAGCTCCCCGTTCTTGAAACTCAATAACGACAGTATATTTCAAATAACTTTTTTTATGTATTATTTCATAATTAAATCGCTGAATAAATTTGGTAAACTCATAATTGGCTTTTTCTACTTCCGCAATATTTTCCGCAAATGTTAGGGTAATAAATATCGGGATGAACACTTTTCCCTTGTCATCAAACCACTGCCAAGCATTGGCATTTATTTGTCTTTTTAAATCTGCCTTGGCTCGGAAATAGGAAGCATCACTGCGACTTCCTTCCATATTTTTCTTTTTATCGCCTGATATTACCCGACTTTCAGGAAGAGAACCATACCAAATTTTTTTGCCGTATTTAGAAATATCAAAAATATTTCCAGCAGCGACTAATTTCGAATCTGTAAACATATTTTCTGATTAAGTGTTATATATATCAAGTAAAACTATGCGGGATTCCGCTTTTGCGCCTGACGGCGCAAAATGCGTCATTCCCGCATGGAATTAAACGTGATAAAAAGTTCAGCCAATGAATCAAGATACTCATCCGCCTGTTCATCGGAAATAGTCAAAGCATGGTATTTTTCAAAATACTCAATAATCCGTTTTCTAAGTTCTTGGCTGAATTTTTGTCGCATGAAAAAACCGCACTATTACTTAATGCGGTTAGGATAGATTATTTGAAAGTTGGCGTATAAGGCACGCTAGGTTTCCTTACGTGGAACACCTAATCGGCGCAGTTTTTTTCTTTCCTTGAATTTGTTTTTTTTCGCCATATCCAAAAGCCGACTAATTAATTTCGGCACATCTTGGTAGGTAATTTTTTGCGTGCTAAATCGCTCATCTTTGTTTATGATAGCTCGTATTTCAATAGCTTTTTTACCTCCCCGTTTTAGACGTAAAATTTCTAAATCCCTCTCAAGATTTTCAATTCTGGCTTTTCGTTTGGATTGCCTGCCTAATATTTTATCCCTGGCATTTCTTATCAGTGGCCAATTATTCTTTATATCTTCCAGTGTTGTATCAGGATAAATTCTTAGATTAAAACCATCCCGGCTATAATCATCTTCACTGGCAATTTGGCAACTGGGATTAAGATAGGTCATTCTATAAAAATGTGAGATATCGGTATCAAAATTTCCAGATTCCACATAGCGACAAAATTCATAAAGATGACTTTCTGGAATGAAATATTTTTTGCCAAGAATATCCTCGTCTCTGTTAAAATTTTTAAATTCTTCGGATACTGAATATACAAGCCATTCATGTTCATGGTTAAAATCCATTGGATGGCCATATTTATTCCTTAGCTCCTGGACATCAGCTAAAAAATCCTCATTGGTAGTGAGAAGCATTAAGTCTTGTTTTATTCGGTCTTGAAACGTAAATTCACTTTTCATACAAAAAACTGATTGGTTAAATCAGTTTAGCGTATGCTTATTTAGGGCAGAAGTCAAATTGCGTATACACTACCCGGGCATATTTTCACGTAATATTGCAAATTTCTTATCTTTCATTGATAGTAGTTTTTTTGTTGGAGATGTATCTAGTAATATTTCAAAAAGTTTATCTGGTGTTTTTCCTTCATCTTCTGCAAGTTTTTCAGCTAAATCTCCCATAAATTTTTCCGTTTCAGAATTACCACTTCTCATATTCTTAATAAGGTCATCATTTATTAAAATGTCAAAAATTTCTTGGCTGTTTTGACCTTGCTTAAAATGCGAAAAAACCCTATTAACAAAATCTCTAATTGTCCCTTGCAAATCATCAACATGCTGATTGAAGGTTTTTTCAATAAGGTCAACATCGGACTGAGTTAGTTTTCCACTTTTTGCTAAAAGTTTCAAGTCATTATCATCATATGCCCTTGAATGAAATAATTTGTAAAACCCAACAAGTGCAGGATGCGAACAATGGATTTCTCTCTCATGAAAATTAATTATCCTTGGCTTGTACCATTCCTGAGGAAGTGGCGTAAATTCACGTCCAATGCGCAATCCGTTTTTATCGCGACGAATGAGATGAGTATCTAAGTGAGACGCAGCGCTGTCATGAATAATTTCTCCGTCATTGTCAATTGAAATAATCATTCCTTGAGACGAAACATTTTTTTTGAATCGGTCAGCGCTAACACGCTCAAATCGCCTTTGCTTTTCTTGTTCATTCCAAGACAAAAGAAATAAACCATATCCCTTTTTAGCAAGAAAAGATTCCACCTTATCCAATTCGGTTTCATCTATGGAAATATCAATATCTTTGTGAATTCCAATATATTCTCCAGCGTACAGTGATATATTCAATGCCCCGTCAAGTTGCCAGAAAAAATCCGCATCAGCGAAAAAATCGCCTAATTGCTCCATAGAAGCGTCTAATTTTTTTCTCTCTATTTCAGTGCATGGTCTACGCTCAAGGTCATCACGGCCAAGTCCATCTTCTTGGTCAAATTCTGTCTCAATTTGAAATTTATATTTTTCCCTAATTTCAGACTGTTTTTTTAGTTCAGGCTGTTCATCCAATATTTCTACAGCCTTTTTCATCATTTGTTTTTCAAAATTATCCAT
>CAIMLT010000068.1 GCA_903842445.1 uncultured bacterium | reverse complement strand
TTTATATAATTTTCCATAAATTTCCAATCGGGTTTTCCATTTTTATCAACTGGTAATTTAATCTTTTCAAAGGGTAACCTCATAAGTCTTACCTGTCTGCCGTATGCGTATTTGTATTTTAGCTTACTTAATACAGTTATTAAAAACAATGAGCTATACTTATCAAGATCAAAACCCATTGGCAAGAGAGTGTGTATGTTGTCATCACTAAAATATTTATAATCGTGATAAAAAACATTAAAAAACATATCTACTGTTATTTTATTTTCAAATATCTTTTTTTTGTCTTTAAATTCTTCCAAAGAAATATATTCAGCTATGCCATTATTATTTTCACCAGCTGTCACGAGTGGCATATTTCCTTCTATTCTATCGAGCTTCGTCAACCTTTCTCCTTTTTCAAAATCAAACAAATCTCCCAAGCTAAACAGCTCCCAATCACTAGTGTTTAATGATTGTATGGCCTTATTGGAATTTTTATTTTTCAACAAAAATTCTACCAGTTCGCTTTTCCCATTTTTAAATAAAAATGAAGCTACTTTTATGGTATTTTGTATAAACTCTAATTCAGTAAGGTTTGAAAAATCTGTTTCAAGATATGCCTCAGCACACCATTCATCATCTGCAGTAACTTTTCTACTTATTCCAAAACCTGCAATTTCTTTTTTACCTGAGAAAGCAGCAATCCAGCTCTCTTTTATTTCCAGCCATTTGCTTGTGGCAATTCTGCCCTCTTTCTTATCTTTTCTAAAGCCATCATTTTTCCAATATCCAAACCAACTCTCATGATGTCTATCACTACCATGTGGCGTGTGGGCTGTAAAAGCCATAATACAAGTAACGGTGCCGACGGGGTAAAACAAATCATCGGGCATACTCATTACAGCCTCTAGCCTATGCTCACTTAAAAGCCTTTCTCGAAGAGGGTGTTTAGTATCAATAGCGACAGACATTGGGACAATGGCTATGCCTGTTGCATTTTTATTTAATCCATCAAGCATTCTTATTATAAAATCCCATTCGTGTAAGTTATCTCCCTTTTGTGAATACGGCGGATTCATAAAGCCAGCATTTGCTTTTCCTCGTATGCTTTTAAATAAGTCGTTATCAAAACATGAACCTTGATAAAGATTTGTTTTTCCATCACCACGCAAAATCATATTTGATACTGCCAGGGCAAACATTTGAGGTTCTTGCTCTATTCCAATTAGTGAGTTTGATAGGATTCTTCTTTTTTCTTCAGCAGAAACTCTATCCGTCATCTTTTTCATCGCAGAAATAAGAAATCCGCCTGTTCCTGCACATATATCAAGAACAACAGAATTTTTATCGAGCTTCGCTAATTCAGAAAACAGGTCGGTTATATGTTTTGGCGTAAGGACAATTCCAAGCCCTTTTCCATCACCGCCAGTGTATCTAATAAATTCGCCATAAAAATTACCTATGATATCAAAATCATAATGGTCTTTTGTGAAAGGTTTTACATGAACATGCAAATCTTGAATAATATGCAAGAGTGGAGATTCATTTTTTTTTGCATCAATTTTTTGTAATTCAGGATGATGCTCAATAAAACTAAAGGCATTAATAACTGCTCTTTTTTTTGTTTCGTGTGTATCGCCCAATTCTGCTTTCTCGATAATTTTTTTTATTGAATTGAATGTTTCTGATGCCAATTCCTCGCCCTCATATTTTTTGTATGCAACTTCAAATCCCTTATCCATTAACGCAAGCAAAACACCACTGACTAACAATGGTTTTTGAGCCTCCGTAACCTTTGCATAATCGCGCATGTACTCGTGTAGCTCACGAGAAAATTTCATCAAATCTGAATGTCGCGATTTGGCCAATATAGGGTCAAATTTTGCACGATCAATATAGCGCTCCCATGGTAGTATCGTTTGAATTTTTTTATTATTTTCGTCTAGTAGGTCTGTATATTTGGGTGATTTTTTTATATATAAAAAAGTGCTAATTTTGACTTCTTCTTCATTTTCGCCGCTGATACCAATGGCTATAACATTAAACTCTTTCGATAGGTAGCTCCCATACAAAAGTGCACCATCAACTGCGTAATCTCTGTATAAATCTCGATTTTTTGATTCGTGATATTTAGTTTTAGCCTTGCATTCTATAATTATTAAAAAATCATTGTCATCCTTCTTGCGAATAATAAATTCTGGTCTCCCGAGTCCTGTGCCTGATTTGCTAGCATTCTTTAATAGCTTTTGAACGATTGGGTTGTCGCTTTTTTGCTCCTCAACAATGAAATTATCATTATCAAAAATACCCACTCTTGTAAGAAGTTTCCGAGATAAATTTTCAGTTTTTTTCTCATTAGGCATATGAAAATAATGTTATTTTTAATACTTTTATTATACCAGGAAATGAGGTTATTGAGAATTTATAAATAAATCGTTTTTTACTGCCCCTTTGTGGGCAGAAAAAACACC
>CAIMLT010000067.1 GCA_903842445.1 uncultured bacterium | reverse complement strand
TTCTTATAGGCTAGGCCATTTTTATAGAATAATAGGAAAAGCCACTGAGTCCATTTATAATATTCCGGCAGAGACGAATTCACTTCCCGACTCCAATCATAGGAAAAACCAAGCGAATCAATTTGCTTTTTAAAAATTTCGATTGCTTTTTCGGTCGTTTCTTTAGGATGAACTCCCGTTTTTATAGCATAATTTTCCGCTGGCAAACCAAAAGCATCAAAACCTTGTGGATGAAGAACATTGCAACCTTTCAGGCGAAGATAGCGAGAATAGATGTCTGTGGCCGTATAGCTTTCCACATGACCAACATGCAGGCCAGATCCAGAAGGATAGGGAAACATGTCTAAAATAAAGCGTTTTTCTTTGTCTGACGCATCGTTAGCTCGCACTAAATCAGGGTTATTTTTCCATTTGTCCTGCCATTTTTTCTCGATTTCTTTCGGGTTGTATTTTTCCATAAAATCGCCATCTGCTGATTATTTTTTATAATACCCTAACTTTAACCTACTTCTGATTTTTTTTCAAGAAATGAAGAAATGAACAAGAAGACAACTAAAAATTAAACCCTCTTCCAACCTTGCCTGCAACGACTAAAATTTAATCAAAATTCTATCAAAAAACATCTCTTTTCCGTGAGAAATTTAGGTCTTTTAATCACTTGAAATTAAAGACTAAAAAAATAAAACTATTTTGACTATTTTTCTTTTGTTAAATGCTGAAAATTGTTGTATAATTATAGTGAAATATTAACTGTTTCCTGAGCCAGCTTAAGGAAAAATTTCTATGGACTTTTTTTCCAACAACGCTCCTAAAAATATCCCACAGTCGGTGGTTGATTTCGCCGAATCTGAGCCAAGAAAAAAGATGGTGGAGATTCGAGATCTTACTGTTACCTACAACGCCGGGAAAAGTTTCGAATCAACCGCTTTGCAAGAAATAAATCTGGAGATCTACCCGAAAGAATATGTCATTTTTTTCGGCCCATCTGGATGTGGAAAATCTACTCTGCTCAATGTCATTGCCGGATTAGAAATTCCTTCCAAAGGAACGGTCTCCGTTAACGGCATCGACATTGCCTCTCTTTCCTCAAATAAACTCGCCAAGTTTCATCAAGAAAAAATTAGTATGATTTTTCAAAGCTACAACCTTATTCCCACGCTAAATGTCTTGGATAACGTGATTCTTCCTCAGATTTTTCAACGCATACCACAAAAAAAACGCAAGGAAAGAGGTCAGGCTCTCTTAAAAAAATTAGATATGGAAGAACTGGAGAAGAGACTGCCCCAAGAGTTATCCGGAGGACAACAGCAACGTGTCAGTATCGCTCGTGCGTTAGTCAACAATCCATCAATTATCCTAGCTGATGAAGCCGTCGGAAATCTCGATAGTCAATCAGCCAAAAATGTTTTAGCCATCTTAAGCACTCTCAATAACGAAGATGCTAAAACCATAATTTCCGTTACGCATAATCCGGAACATCTTTTTTATGCCGATCGAGTCTTCTACATGAAGGACGGTCGAATCATCAAAGTTGAGATCAACAAGAAAAAAATCAAAGCTTCCTCTAATTCTGACTATCCAGCTGAAGCGCTAGATCGCAGGCGGACTCCACTCGATTTACTCTTGCAAGCCTATCCTGATCTATCTTCAATGCAACTCCACACAATGCTCGCACCTTTCAAGGCCAAGATGCTTGTGGGTTATTTAATGAGCCAGCTGGAGTCGCAAGAGATAACTGACTTGGAGAAAATAATCACTGACCGTCTTTTGAAAAAAATTAATGCCGAAGAGTTGTTACACACCTTAGACGGACCGATAGAACATGGCGGACTTGGATTAAATAAAAATATTGCGGAAAGATTTACCAAAGTAGTGGAAGAAGTTATCGAAAAATCTGAGTTCTTGGATGAAGGACACAAAAAAGCCCAAGACGGATCACTTGATCCGCTTATGCAAATGATCGATCAGACACGCCACTCATTGCTTGATACTCATCATGGTAAATTAACGCTGGATCAAATATCCGCTCTCAACAAAGGTATCGAATATCGCATACTCAACAAAATCAGTCGCTTTGAATTTCAAGAATACCTTGACCGAGGACTGGAAAAAGGTGGTGCTGGACTTAATAAGAAAACTGCAAAAAATTTCGCAAGAAAAGTTGAGCTACTTATGCTCATGGAATATGGAAAATAAAAATTCCTATGTTTATATCGGACAATATTAAATTAGCAACTCGCAATTTTCGAACTAGAAAGCTTCGCACATTTTTGACTGTGCTGGGAATCAGCGTTGGTATTGGAGCGATCCTTTTTCTGGTTTCTCTTGGTTATGGGCTACAAAAACTTCTTCTTGAAAAAATCGCCAAATCCGATACGCTTTCCACTCTAGATGTAGCCGCCACCAATTCGTCCTTGATTAAAATTGATCAAACTGTTATTGATAACTTATCCAAAATACCAAATGTTATGGAAGTAAGTCGGATGCAAAATATTATGTCTATTTGCAAGCTAGGCGATATTTCCAGTCAAGTAACTCTCAATGCTGTTAATGTAAACTACTTTCGTCTGGGAGGAATAGAACCAACGACAGGAAAGCTATTTCAAAAAGATGATGCTCTGGAAGTTATACTTTCACAAGGAGCAATCAATTCAATGGGTATCGATGCGGAAACTTCTCCTATCGGAAAAGAAATTCAAATTGAATTAATCACTTCTTCTATTCTGGAAAAAGATGGCAACACGATTGAAGATAAAGACAACACTTCACCGCTTGGTCAGAAGTTTATTATTATCGGAATTATTGATGATGATGCCGATAGTTACGGATTTATTCCCCTTAATTGGACAGAAAGAGCTGGACTTAAAAATTATAACAGTCTAAAAATAAAAGTCACCGATCAAAAAAAAATAGACGAGGTTAGAAATAATATCATCGACCGAGGACTTTCCGTAATGGCTCTGTCCGACACAGTTGACCAAGCTAACAAGATATTCTCTGTAATTCAAATCATTCTTGCTCTTTTCGGAATTGTAGCACTTATCGTTTCCGCTATCGGAATGTTTAATACAATGACAATTTCTCTTTT
Organism: uncultured bacterium; assembly: GCA_903842445.1. Lineage (GTDB taxonomy): Bacteria > Patescibacteriota > Minisyncoccia > Moranbacterales > UBA2206 > UBA9630. Next base: position 14,499 of record CAIMLT010000067.1, on the reverse strand, counting down.
GGAACGAACCAATGAAATCGGAATTATGAAATCACTTGGCGCATCAAATCGCGACATTCGTTTTTTATTTCTAACCGAGTCAATTTTAATTGGAGCGTTCGGTGGAATCGGCGGAGTAATTATTGGATTCATCGGATCCTCTGCAATCAACCTAGGATTTAACTTTTTAGCTATCCGCCTGGGTGGACAATCAGTTAACGTCTTCTACACTCCAGCTTGGTTTATCTTATTCGTTCTTATTTTTTCGACAATTATCGGATTCGTCACCGGAATATATCCGGCCGAAAGAGCATCCAAATTAAACCCTCTCGTTGCTCTCAGATACAAATAAAAATGCAAAAAAAATTCGCAAAAAAATATAGTGCAAAAATATTATCTCTAATTCTTGGTACGGCAATTTTGCTATCTTTTTTTGGTGATATTCAAAAAGCTTATGCGACTTTTCCTGTTATTTCAGATGTTGCTTCCAGTTCGGTTACTTCTGTTTCTGCCACCATCACTTGGACAACCGATATTAACGCCAATTCACTGGTTGATTACGGATTAACCACGGCCTATGGCTACACCAGTGGTGACGTGATCAACCGAGTAACTGACCATAGTATAGAAATTACCGGCCTTTCCCCTGGAACTCCCTATCATTTCCGTGTCCGTTCGGCCGACAGCAACGGTGATGAATCATCTGACAGTAACGGCGGGGTCGGTTTCACTTTCACTACTGTCGCCTCCCCAATTATTTCCAATGTTCATCTGGCCGATGTGGGAAATAATTACGCAACAATTGACTGGCAAACAGACGTCGCAGCCTATCCATTTGTCGCATACGGAGCAACTACCAGCTATGGAAAGTTGGTTGGAGATGAAGAAACAGCAGTCACCTCACATAGCATTTCTCTGGCCGGACTGACCCTGGGAAATCTATACCACTACAAACCGAGAGTTAAAGATATTTATGGCAACTTTACCTATTACGGATCGGACAATGTTTTCACGGTCGGCGCTCCTCACTTGCAGTCACTTACATCTTCAACTTCTAATGGAACATATGGACCTTCTTCGACGATAAACATCACTGCTAATTACAGTGAAAATTTAGCAGTCGGATCAACTGCAACTGTTGTTTTGAATACCGGCGCCTCAGTTACGCTCGACACAATCACTGACAATACTAAACTCACCGGAACCTACACGGTTGGAGCAACCGGATCCGGACAAAACACTAATGATTTAACCGTGTCTTCCATTACATCGCAAAGCGTTTGTGATTCTAACTCTTACTGCAATACAAGCACGACACTACCAACAACTAATATTGCCGCTGGATCAGATCTGACCGTTGATACGACTGCTCCGATTTTCTCCTCAGTTCTTCCTGTCGCTTCTAGCAGTATAAATAGTGTTACCGGATCATCCGACATTTCCTACACCCTTTCTGAGACAATCGCCAACGGAACAATAGTGATCACGCGAACAAGCGGTTCAACGGATGGAGATTCCCCACACACTTGCACTCTAACTGGCACAGCTCTTTCCAGCGGAGCCCATAATAATTTTAACACGACCAGCTGTTCCGGTGGGGCAATCACGTTGGTTGACGGAACCGTCTATACTTTAACTTTCAACGGCGAGGACGCTCCTGGCAATGATGCCGCCACAATCACTCGCACTAGCGTCACTTTCGATACTGACTCCCCAACCTTGCAATCATTCACTTCTTCCACAATTGATGGAACATATGGCCCGACAGCGAATATAAATATCACTGCAAACTATAGTGAAAATTTAGCAGCTGGATCAACTACTACTGTGGTGCTTAACACCGGCGCCTCAGTTACGCTCGACACAATCACTGACAATACTAAACTCACCGGAACCTACACGGTTGGAGCAACCGGATCCGGACAAAACACCAGTGATCTCCTCGTATCTTCCATTACTTCGCAAAATACTTGCGATAGCGCGGGAAATTGTCAAACAGGCACAACAATTCCCGGCACTAATGTGGCTGATGGTTCCGATATTGTTATCGATACGATCGCTCCAGCCGAACCAACTTCGGTTATTTTCGTTACCGACCCAATAAACAGCGGGAATGCGACAAGTGTTACGTTGCGTGTTATTGGAGAAATAAATTCAACAATTTATTATTCCATCGATGACACCGATGGAAGCACCTCGGCGATCACCGGAAACATTGCAATGGAAGGTGACGGATCGACTGATATCACAGGAATCGACCTTTCCAGTCTCACTGACGGAACACTAACTGGGGTAGCTTATTTGCGCGATGAAGCTAATAACAATAGTGGCAATACTCAAGATACTGTTACCAAAGATACCACCAACCCTGCCTTCACTATTCAATATTACTCAGACGCAGGATTAACTAACCAACTGGGAGATAATCCCCACTTGAAAGCTGGAACCTATTATTTGAAAATTACTGCCGGAGAAACATTGAGTGGCGCGCCAACTATTTCTTTTAATGCTCAAGGTTCCGCTAATGATGCCACAGACGCATCTACTACACTTGTGAATGGAAATGATTACGCCTACACGCGCATAATTACAACTGACATTTTAGCTGATGGAACCGCATTAGAAATAACTACAATTACCGGAGCAGACACTTTTGGAAATATTGCCAATAACACATCCCCGACTAACACAAACACCAAATCAGCCTACACAGACACAACCAAGCCAACAACTACTGGATCAATTCTGCCCTTAAACGCCAAAGCAGGAACAGTTAATGTTGATTTAACTTTTAATGAAAACATTGACCAGCTAATCGCTCCAACAGTTATCTTGCGAAAGCAAGATAGTTCAACTCTTCCTGTAACAGGAAGTTTCACCGGAGCGACAACCTGGTCTGGATCAGCTACTGTGGCTGGATCAGATGCCAATGGAACAACTACGCTTGAAGTTAGCGTTGCTACTGATGTGGCGGGAAATACCATGAACGCCAATAATAATGTTACTACTTTTACGATTGATACAACTAACCCTTCACTCATAATTAACTCAGGGGTCGACGCTGGACCGACAAAAAATGACACAATTAACATAACAACCAGTGACGCCGGTAGCGGAGTAGCAACGCAATTTCATGGTTTCAGTAGCGATTCGACATGTGATATCAGTGATACAATCGACACTGCTTTTGCCAGCGGATCAGATTTCATCATCAGCGATAACCATACTGATTATCTTTGCTCGCGCGCAGTTGATAATGCAGGCAATATTGGTTACACATTGGTTGGTCAACTCAATGTTGATAATACTGTCCCAGCTATAACTTCAGTCTCTTCAACTGTTGCCGATGGACGCTATAATGCCCCTGACATAATTGATGTCAATGTAACTTTTTCGGAAAATGTTACCTCCTCAGGCAATATTACTGTTACGTTAGAAACTGGAACAAACGATCAAACTTGCGCTTTTTCAATTAATAACTCCAGCACTGGAAGTTGCAACTACACGGTCCAAGCCGGAGATGCGTCGCTAGATCTAGACACGAAGTCAATCACGGGAACAATCAACGACCAAGCTGGAAACACAATGATTGATTTCACCCCATCAACTAATCTCGGCATTAATAAAAATTTGATTATTGATACCGCTAGTCCAATAGTCAATATAATTTCTCCGCTCAATGGTAATAGCGTCAATGGAGACACTGTTCTGCTTTTTTCCGATGATGATATGAATACCCCCAACTGTTCTTTGGATAACAACACCTGGGTTGCTTGCAGTTCTGGCGTTACAACCCTCAGTAACCTAACTGGCTGGAGCAGTCTTTCTGATGGAGCTTTCACACTTTATTTGCGCGATACCGATCTAGCCGGAAATATTGGCACTGACAATGAAACGGGTATCATCAAGGACACTTCTGCCCCTCTAATCCAAAATATCTCTTCGGATCATGCCAATGGACGATTTAATGTTGGAGAATTAATTGATATTGATATCACTTTCAGTCGAAATGTTACTTCCACCGGCAATGTAAATGTTTTTCTGGAAACTGGTACCAATGATAGCTATTGCACTTTTTCCGTTACCAACTCCAATACAGCCTCCTGCATCTATACTGTCCAACCGACAGATATGAGCGATGATTTAGAGGTAAACCTTATTACTGGAACCATTACCGATCAAGTTGGGAATCCGATGACTAATTTTACTGCGATTACAAATTTGAATGTTAATAAGGATATCATTATTGACACGCTTGGGGCCACCATCACGAACATCACTTCTGGTCATGCCAATGGAGTTTTTGGCGAGGACGAAATAATTCCTATTAATGTCTCTTTTTCAGAGCTCGTTACTTCTAACGGTTTTGTTACAGTCACGCTAGATACCGGAGGTAGTTGCACATTTATGGTAACCAATACTGCTGGAGGATCTTGCGACTATATTGTTACTGCCGGTCAAAACAGCACAGACTTAAATGTTTCTGGGGTTTCTGGAATTGTCTATGATCAAATAAATAACCCGACAACTAACTTCGCGCCGGCGACAAATCTAGCGGAAAATAAAAACATCATAATCGATACGACCATTGCAGGAAATCCAATAATTACTAGCGCCTCTTCAACGCTCGCCGATGGAGCCTACAAAACAGGCCAGGTTATTCCGATTGATCTAACTTTTTCGGAAGCAGTTACCTCCACTGACGATGTAACGGTTACACTGGAAACTGGAATAAGCGATCACACTTGTACATTTTCAGTTAACAACTCCAGCACTGCTACTTGCAATTATATCGTCCAAAATGGAGATACCAGTTCCGATCTTGAAGTCAAAACTATTTTTGGAGTTATTAAAGATCAAGCTAGTAACCCAGTGCTGGATTTTACGCCACTAGCCAATTTAGCAACAAACAAAAACATTGCAATCGACACGACTAAGCCAGATTCCCCTACTATCACATTGCTTGACCCAATCAATAACAGCAACAAGAACTCTGCTACCATTATCGGTACTGGTGAAGCTAATACTTCAATCAATTATTCCGTTAATGATACCGACGGAAACACCCCAATTAAAACCGGCACCGGAACAGTTGATGGTTTGGGCGTTATTAATCTTGAAAATATCAATCTAACTGGTCTTGGCGGAGGAACGCTTACAGCTACCGTTTCTTTGACTGATGCTGCCGGAAACATAAGCGACGACGGAACAGATACTGCCACAAGTGACATAGTCTTGCCAACCATCACCGATACATCTTCCAGCAAGCCCGATGGTTACTACAAAGAAGGCGAAACAATCACAATTGACCTTACTTTTTCAAGCAATGTTACCTCCATTGGCGATGTAAATGTAACACTGGAAACTGGAACAACTGATCAACGTTGCACTTTTCAGATTAACAATTCTTCTACCGCCAGTTGCGATTACATTGTTCAAGCTAATGATACTAGCTCCGACCTTGATGTTGCCTTGGTTTCCGGTGCCATTATTGATCAAAATGGTAATCCCATGGTAAATTTTGTACCAACCATAAACTTGTCAGTAAATAAAGCTATCGTTATAGACACTGCGAATCCAAGCGCCCCATCCATTATACTCATGGACCCGATTAATGACGGAAACAAGAGTTCTGTCACTATTACTGGAACTGGCGAAACTAATGCCTCCATTAGCTATTCCGTTAATGATACTAACGCAAATACCCCAGCCATAACCGGAAGTAGTACAATCGATGGACTGGGCAACATAAGTATTTCCAATATAAATTTAACTGGGCTCGACGGTGGAACGCTGACTGCCACTGCACATCTGACTGACTTTGCTGGAAACACCGGAGCAGCTGGAACGGACACATCCACAAGTACTGTTGCCTTGCCAACCATAACCAATATTTCCTCCACCAAGGCCAATGGGTCATATTCTGTTGGAGAAATAATTCCAATTGATTTAACTTTTTCAGAAAGTGTTACCTCTGCCGGAAATGTTACCGTTACGCTGGAAACTGGAGTAACCGATCGCACTTGCACTTTTCAAGTTACAAGTTCTGCAACTGCGAGTTGCAATTACGTTGTTAATGCTGACGACACAAGCATCAATCTTGATGTCGCCTCTGTTTCTGGCAGCATCACAGATGGGGCTTCAAACCCAATGGCAAATTTCATACCCGTTACAAGCTTAGCCACAAACAAAGATATTGTCATTGACACCACGCTCCTTTCTCTGATTAGCTTAACTTCGACCACTGCCGATGGAAGCTACGGACCACTTTCAACAATTAATGTTACGGCCACTTACAGTGAAGCCCTCGCCGAAGATTCTTCAATAACTTTCCGACTCTCAACTAATGCCATAATAACACTTGATACTATCGCAAACACCAATACTCTTTCTGGCACATACACGGTTGGTGCAGCTGGCTCAGGAGAAGGAACCAGTGATCTCGCCGCTACTCAAATCACTCAGCAAAATGCCTGCGACTTAGCGCTTAACTGCATTTCTGGAACAAACTTGCCTAGTATCAATATTTCAGACGGATCAAATATTTTAATCGATGCACGTTCTCCAATATTCAGCGAGGTTCTCCCTCTTAACTCCAGTAATATCAATAGCCTAACTTCGGCTTCAGCTATTTCTTACACTCTCTCAGAAACAATAACTAGTGGATCAATTGTTATTACAAGAACAGCCTGGGAAGCTGATCCTGACTCTCCTCATACCTGTACCCTCACAGGAGAATATCTTACAGCCGGACAACATGAAAACTTCGATACTACCAATTGTATTGATGGGGAAATTACCCTCGTTACCGGAGCTGTTTATACTTTTGATTTCAACGGAGAAGATGCCTTTGGAAACCATGCCATAGAAGTTTCCAAAACTGGAATTTCTTTTGGTCTCGACAATACTCAGCCAGTTATTTCCAATGTGTTTATAACAAATATTTCTTCTTCTTCTGCTAAAATTACTTGGAGCACAGATGAAAAGGCCAACTCACTCGTCGATTACGGAACGTCGCTTGCTTATGGGGAAACCAAGGGAGATGCTAATTCCGATACTACGACTCACAGCGTCGAAATTTCCGATCTCCTTCCTGGCACGGATTATGTTTTGCGAGTGCGTTCGATGGATGCATCGAATAACTCCGCCCTGGATGATAATGGCGGAGTTGGTTATGGATTTGTAACACTTGCCATGCCAACTATTTCAAATATAACCGTTACCAATATCAATGCCGACAATGCTACCATAAATTGGGACACTAGCTCTGCTGTTTATGGTTATGTTGAATATGGCACCACATCAGGCTATGGAAAAATTGTTGGCGATGAGGATTCAATGGAAAATTCGCACACTATCAATCTGCAAGGATTGTTTTCAGAAACCCTTTATCATTTTCGGGTAAGGATTAAAGATTCTTATGGAAACTACAGCGTTAGCGGTGATGTGACTTTTGAAACATTGACCAATACTGACGACAATACTCCTCCAATCATCACTAATGTTTCTGTATTTAATGTCACTGGATCAAGAGCCACGATGACCTGGACCACCAATGAGCCAGCCAGTTCTTTTGTCGAATATGGAAAAACAATTGCTTATGGAGAAAAATATGGCAACGATATTTTAACTAGTGAACACTCAGTCATTCTCCCAGCTTCTCTGGATGAAAAAACTCTCTATCATTTCCGCGTGGCATCTTCCGATTCAGCTAAAAATGAAAGCGTATCCTCCGATGAAACTTTTACAACGCTGGAAAGCTCTGGCACCACCCCAAGCACGGGAGAATCAAATTCTTCCATTTCCAGTATAAAAATTTCCGGCATAACAAGTTCGACAGCCACAGTAAAGTGGACAACCAGCCAAGTAGGCAACGGAATAATTCGCTATGGTTTGGATAAAAAATACGGTTACTCATCAGCTGAGGACAAAACTATCGGCTCTTATTCCAAATTCTCCAAATCACACACAGTGCTACTGACAAACCTGCTTTCCAATACAACCTACAATTACCAAGTAATCTCTTACGACACAGCCGGCAACATTTCCGTCTCCGGTAATAAATCTTTCTCAACCTCCACTCTCTCCTCTATTTCCAAAGTAACTGTTGATAGCGTCACTCTCACCTCTGCCATTATAATCTGGGAAACCGGTGAACCAACAACCTCAGAGCTGGAGTATGGGCTTTCCACTAACTACGGCCAGGTACAGAAAAATATTACACTTTCTAATTTCCACCGAGCCGAATTAACCAATCTGGCTACTGATATGACTTACCACTTTCGCATCAAAGGAAAAATAAATAATTCCGGACTTATTGCATCAGACGATTATGTTTTTGCCACTTATCCAAAACCGGAAGTTCAAAAATACGAACTAAAAGAAGTTACTGATTCCCAAGTAACTGTCAGTTGGAACACCAATATCCCAACTGAGTCAACCATAGAGTATGTCAATGTAAACAATCCGGAAGATAATGGAACTCAAGGATTGCCCCAAGCCAGCACTAACCACGAAATAACTGTAATCGGACTAGACCAAGGCAGCGAATATGAAATGAAAATCAAAGGAATTGACATTAATAAAAATTCTTTTGAATCAAAGCCATTTAGGCTTAAAACTGACAAAGATATTGCTCCTCCGATCATTTCCAATATCAATACAGAGTCTTCTCTGGTAAATAAAAAAGACGCCCGAGTCCAATCTATTATTTTTTGGAAAACCGACGAACCATCCACTTCTCAAATATTCTTCGATATTGGAATGAACAAGGCTGACGACTATGGACAATATTCCAAAGAAGACACTAATCTTAGCACCAACCACTTAGTTGTCCTACCGGATCTAAAACCAGGGCTAGTCTATCGCTTTAAAGTTACCTCAAAAGATAAAAATGAAAACCTTCAGGAATCTGATACCTATTCAATGCTCACGCCAAGAAAAGACCAATCAGTTATTCAGCTTATTATTGCCAACTTTGAACAAACATTCGGTTGGATGAAAAATTTAAAGCTAACCAAGTAATAATTTTGAAAATTATTTTATGCAAAACTATAAACATCCGTCAAAACATAATCAAAAAACTGTTCACATCCAAAGAATCAGCAATCACTCGCTTCATCATCCTAATTCCCAAAAAAAACAAAAAAGAACTTTAATTCTTCTTGTTTTGCTTGCTTTATTTTTCTGCCTTAGCATTTGGGGAGCTTGGAAATATTATGCCTATCATACAAAAAAAGTATCCGAAGATAACTACGCTCAAGGAATAAAAAACTTGATTGATGGAAACTTCAGTGAAGCAGAAAAAAGCTTGGAAAAATCAATAAAAAATGGCAACGAAGCAACAGAGGCCCTTCTTAAGCTGGGCGTTTCAAAGTATAATCAAAAGGATTATACTGGCGCGATTGAATCTTATTTAAAAGTATTAGAAAAAGATCCTCTTAACACAATCGCGGGAAACAGTCTTGGCAATGTTTACAGAGATAAAAAAGATTTTGAAAAAGCCAAGGAGCAATATGAAAAAACAATCCAGATCGACTCATCTTTTGCTCCGGCCTATGCCAATCTATCAATTATGCTTTTAGACCTTGATCAAAAAAAAGAAGCCTTGGATGTTGTCCAGAATGGCCTAGAGAAAATACCAGCTTCCATAGAATTAAAAAATATCAAAACACTCTTAAGGCCAGAAGAATAAAAACCATTCTTATCGGAAGTTGCAGTCCTTCTTTTCTTCCCAACTACCAACCTTTATATATTTCTATTTTACTCCTCTAAGCAAACGATTGAGACGTGCCTTCACCTCTTCTGGAGTGGCTTCATGAGGGGAATATTCCATCACCGGGGACACATTTTTTTTGACTGAATCTATCTTATCCTCCTTAACCACTGTCTCTGCTTGACGAAAAATATCTGGAACTTCCCCATCTTCACTAACTGGCAAGTTAGAGGGAATTGGAGCTTTTTTTCCAAAATTAGGAAAATTTAGCGAAGAAACTGAATTATTCGGAAACAATACTTCTTTTGTACTCTTGGCTTTTTGGGTCTTTTTGGAAAAATTATTTGCAATAAAATAGTTTTCTTCTTCTGAAAAAACAGCTGGAGTTGTTTTTTGGGGAAATGATCTTCGTTGATTAGAAAAATTCACACCAGGAATTTCCAATTTTTCTTTTTTAACGAGTATAAATGGAAAAGCAAAAAATAAAACCACAAATAAACCAATTGACCAAAGGATACTTTTGCCAACAGTAAGAAGCAGGTTTTGAGAAATAACTCTTTTGACAACTGGACCATCGACGATTCTAATTTCAAGATCTTTTTCTATGTTATAATAATTTCCAGCGACAGCTATCAAATTTTCTACCGTATCATTATTCAACTCTTGCGCTAAAACACTGTTTTTATCAAAATTTTTAATGCTAATTACCCCACTTTTTTTCAACTGAGTTACGGATATTTTTGAGTTCCAAAATTCTTTTCTCTTATAGTTTGGCAACTCAACGCCTTTCTCTAACGCAGAGCTTCCATCAGCTATCCGGTCATTAAAAGCCAACGACATTAAAATTTGTCGAAAATTTTCAATTACTTCGTCCTGCGCATGCGTAATGGCTTCATTTTTTGGCAAAAATAAAATATCAGTTTCAACTTCATATGTCCTGCCACTGTTCAAGTTGAAGATAATCACAGAAAAAAAGATCACTCCGAATATGCTAATTTTTTTCAACCAAGTTCCTTTATTCATAAAACGATCCTTATCATTATCTCTGAAATCACACCTAGTTTAACAATTTGAATATTCCAGATATTTCACCCTTTTCTGTTTTGGCAAAAGAAGAATTTTTCACTGTCAAACCATTCCAAATACTATTTGCAAAAATAGCTCTTTGCACACGAGCAATCCCATAATTGCTGTTATTCACAAACTTTGATTTGTTCACATCAACTCTCCCAGCTACGCCATAAGCGTTGACTTCGACACCCTCACGTTTGTTGTCAACAAAGTTATTATTTCTTGTATAAACTTGCGCTCTATCAAGACGAACTTTAAGACCACTTCCTGAATTTTTTCGAAAATTTGTGCCAGCGATCCAAGCTTTGACTCCAGATTCAAAAGAAACTCCATCGCTGCCATTTTCATTGATATCGTTCTCATAGATAACTAAATTTCTTTTTTCAGAAAAAATCCCATTGCGTCCGTTATTTCTAATATCAGTTTCGCTAATCGTCACCTTATTGCTGTCATTCAATTTTCCTGAATAGACAACCACACCATCACGATCATTATCTTCGATTCGACACTTGATAATCTTCACTCTTCCCCCATCAGAAACCTTTACACCATTTTTTCCGTTTTTTATTGTTAACGCATATAGCTGCGATCCACCATTAAGAAAAACTGCCGATTCAGTATCGCTTTTCGCTTTAATAATTGTTTCTTCACGACCTTGACCAAGAATTTCGACACTCTTAGGCACAACCAGATTCTCCTTATAGGTTCCCTTGCTAACATAAATCTTTGTATTCTTATCAGCTTTTTTCAAGGCCTGAGTGATAGTTTTATATGGATGAGAGGAAGAACCATCTTGCGTACTTCCAGCCTTGATATCCACATAAAGCTTTTTACTGCTTCCGGCAAAAGTCAAAAATGGCACAACTATAGCTAGAGCCAAAAAAACCAAAAACAGTCTTCTTAAATCAATTCTGCTTGCACTAAACATGCCTTTGAACATAATTTAACAATTTATTTATTAACTGTTTATTCTAGCACTAATATAAAATATTGTCAATGGTTAGTGGCGATACCCTCAAACAGAAAAAATCAAAAAAAAGAACCGTCAAAGGTTCCTCCACTGAATTTTAACTAGAATAATCGACTTATAGCGTCTTCACTTTATGTAGATAAATGCTCTGCACAACTCCAATCGAAGCAAAAGTAGCGACAAGTGAGCTTCCCCCATAACTAAGAAATGGCAAAGGAACGCCTGCAACCGGCATCACACCAATGTTCATTCCGACATTGACCAAAACTTGTGAAAAAAACATTACCATAACACCTACCGCCAAAAGATAACCGAAGTTATCACCAGCTAAGCGCGCTATTTCTTTGATTCGATACAAAAGAAAACCCAATAAAAAAAGCACTGTAGTTGCACCGAGAAAGCCCATCTCCTCCGCAATAACTGCGAAGATGAAGTCGGTGTGTTTCTCTGGCAAAAAATTTAATTGCGACTGAGATCCGCGGCCAAGACCCTTGCCAAAAATCCCGCCGGAACCAACCGCCACCATTGATTGAATGACATTATATCCGCTACCTCGTGGATCATTATAGGGGTTAATAAAATTGACTAGCCTTTCTTTTTGATAGGGACGCAAAAGAAACCAACTAGAACAAGACAGCAATGACCCAATTAAAAATAACATTAGCAAATTTTTCCTGCTAATTCCGGAAATGGAAAGCATGACTGCCCATGATACCACAACTACCATTGCCGAACCAAAATCTGGCTGTTTTATAATCAAGAAAACTGGAAAAAAAATCAGAATAACTGAAGCGGTAATTCTAACGATAATACTAAGCTGACTTTTTTTTTTGCTGAAAAAACTGGCCAAGAAAATAACCACTGCCAACTTTGCCGCTTCCACCGGCTGAATATGAAAAGATCCGATGCCAATCCAGCCAGTCGTGCCTCGAATTGTTGTACCAAAAAATAAAACAAGCGCCAAAATCAAAAGATTAAAAAAATAAAGTTTGGTACTGAAAAAGGTCAAGGAACGATAATCAAAAAAAGCGATTGAAAACATCAAAATAATTCCAATTGTTGCCGAAATCAATTGCTTTCTGAAATTACCCAGATCCATCCCTGTATCCCCTCTTGAAACACCATAGAGAGCCAAAAGACCAATCGCCAGAAGTGAGGTTACCGTAATCAAGATTACCCAATCCAATTTAAAAAATTTCTGCATAAACGTTTTTTATTATAAGCAGATCGCTACTATTGCTGAAATTTTTCCGACTTAAAATATTTTTTGACAAAAGAATCTGAGTCAAAGACATTAACTTCAATTTGGTTTTCAATATTTGCCACTTCTCCAGAAAAACGACTAGGCCAGAAAGCACGATAATCTCGATCTTCTCCAGATTTGACAGTGCGCATTTCGGTAGAATTCAACGCCACAATTTTGCCACTTGCATCAAATAAAATTATCTTAATATTGATCATTGCAAAATCAAATGGACTGCTATTTTGCAAAAGTCCCTTTGCCTCGGAAAACCCAATACCCGAGTTAATTTCACTATAACTTTTATTCACAACCTTAAGATCTGGCTTCTCATATAAGTCATCCAACTCAACCCACTGTGAATCAGCCAAAGAAAAATCGATGCTCGCTGGAAGCTTATTCAACTTAATATTATTTTCAACAATGTATTTTTTATCTCCAGGCAAAATAAAGCTGCTGCCATTTTTCTCGGCTAAAACAAATCCGTTTTCATCCTTAAACTTTATTTGGTAAGTAAAAGACTTGCTACCGTAGATATTGTTTGGATTCTCAACTATGCCATAAAAATCATATTCCCCGGCAATGGAACTCTCCACAGCGCCGGTCTTTCCGACTGTCAAATCTTTAACTTCGATCTTTTGACATTTGTTAACACAGATCCCTCCACAATCGACATCTTCTTCATTTTGATTCCTTGCTCCATCAAAACAAGTTGGCTTTGTTCGAAAAATAGAATAGCTAAACCAAGAAATGGCGAAAAACAATATTAGATAAATTAGGCCGATAATCAGTCTTTTTTTGGTGTTTTTTCCCATACTTTGATACGACATAGCCTCGGCATGGTCGATTTATTTTGAATTATTTTAATATTACATTTTAATTATAGCAAGGAATTGCTGTAAACGAAAGTCTAGAAATAAGCCCCCAACTCATTCCAAGCCGCGATAAATTGCATCTACGCAGCAAAAAATCAAAATAAAAAACACCACGCAAATGGTATTTTAAAACTCAACTCTTTTGAAATTTGAATACGCAGTTCTCGGCACTGGCTTACTCTTTCCACGGAATGGATACCATCAGCGCTGACAGGCTTAACTGCTGAGTTCGGGAAGGGATCAGGTGTATCCCTGTCGCTAGAAGCACCGAAAACTGCATATTCAAATTATTTGAAGTTTTAAAAAGCGTTGATCACCGGAGAGAAAAACAAAAACGAGGCGATCGTGAACATAATCACGAAAAATACGGTAAATGTCAATGCGAAACTTTTTCTATAATTCTCCATAAACTGATTTCTTTAATTTAAATTTATTTGAGAACTGTATTTCCAGCTTCTTCTACTATTATAATTTAAACAATAAAAAAAGCAACTTCCGCCATCGCTATGTTAATACATAACTCCGACGCGACGTAGCCTGCCTTCGCTGAAGCTATGGCGGGCGCAGTAGGAATTTTAGAAACTGCTAACTACTGACCGATATGTAACATATAACACGCAATATGAAACAAAAATGTCCTTAAAACATC
>CAIMLT010000066.1 GCA_903842445.1 uncultured bacterium | reverse complement strand
TGGCTACACCTCTCTCGGGTCTTTTAACGCTAAAGATAGTCATTTATTTGAAAAAGAAAAAAATGGAAATCGTATTTTTATTGTCCATTTTTATCAAAAAGATCATCCAGAAATTAAACAAATACTATCTATCAGAGATTATTTAAGAAATCACGAAAATGAAGTGACAAAATATAGCGAGATAAAATTTTCTCTTTTTCAAAAATTCCCTAATGACTATAAGCAGTATAGAAAGTTAAAAGATGAGTATATGGAAAGTCTAAAGGAGAGAGCTGTTTTTTGGTCAGAAAATAATGTGCATTAAAACCGAAAATAAAATTGTGCATATTTTGCTTCGTTCCTTCGCAAAATGTTTTTGAATACATCCGATAACAAAGAGTATGCGGTTCGCGCTTGGCTAACGCCAAATGCTCACCCAAATTCTGCTTCGCTACGCTACGCAGAACTTCGCATACTCTTAAACGTTATACGCCATAACGAAAAAAAATTTTAGGACGGCGAGGTCGATATAACTTTTCAGATAATAGTATAATTCAATAATTGTAATAATTTATGAAACCTTGGCAGATAAATATTTTGATGATTATAGGCGTGATTTTGATCGCTGTTTTTTTGCCCGCCACCATTGTTAAGCCAGTTGCATTTATAATAGTGTTTGGAAGTGCAATATGGGCGTTCATTGATTCAAAAAAACTGGGCATCGAAAAGTACAAAAAAACAGCTCTTACACTATCAACAACGCCTTTTGGTACTGCGTTTGTGGTTTTGCTTCTGTGGATAATTGCATTCCCGATGTATATCAGCTGGCGATATCGAGTGATGAATGGAAAAGTTCCGTTAAAAGAAGTGTCCTAAAATTATTTTTTCGTTACAGCGTATAACAGCGCGTATCCGGCTCGGGAAATTGACGCAAATTTATATCCTTAAGGAGTGTCAATTTCCCTCGGCCCAAATCCCGCACAAATTTTTGTGGGTTTTGGATGGAGTTGAGCATCAAATATGGTTGTTAGCTACTTTGCAGTTGTTACTTTTTAACAACGAAAAATTAGTGCAGGACTTCGGATACACGCAAACGTTAGGCGTAATTTTTAAAATAAAATTTAAAATCCTCTCAATATGAAAAAAATATATTTTGTAACAGGCAATCCAATGAAAGTTCTTGTCGCCCAAAAAGCACTTGAAACAAATGAAATTGAATTGGAGCAGGTTAAAATCGAAACTCCAGAAATACAAAGTATGGATGTAAAAGAGGTTGCTTCATTCTCCGCAGAATGGGCAGCCAACAAATTAAATAAGCCTGTAGTCAAGGAGGACAATGCTTTTTGTATTGAGGCATTAAATGAATTTCCTAGTACTTTTGTGGCCCATATTGATAAAACCATTGGAGAAAATGGTATAATGAAATTAATGAACGGAATAAAAAATAGAAAAGCAAAGTATGTTTTAGCAGTTGCTTATTGTGTGCCAGGAGGTAAACCGATTGTTGAATTTGAAGAGCTTGAAGGTGTTATTTCAGAAAATTTAGATGGTGAATACGGATGGTTTAGCGACAAATTTTTCATTCCAAATGGGTACGAGAAAACTATGGGTTGCTATCCTGATGATGAACGTAAAATGATTTGGCCACATAATTTTTGGAAAAAATTGGCGACAAGAATTTTGAGCGACAAAAACGACGGATTTTAAATTTTATTTTAAAAACTTCTCCGCTATCGCTCCGACCCTAGCGGGACGCCTAACACTGAATATCTGGTTCCGCTTCGCTCCACCCAAATTGCTATCGCAACTTCAGATATTCAGAAACGTTGTGCGAAATTTGCTTTTTCTTTTCGCTTACGGCAGACGCATTTCTGTAATGAATAAATTGAATCATTTATTTATATAGGGGTATAAGGAAGGAAACTTTTAATAATTTTTATAAAAAAATGAACAAAAAAATCGCTAGTGAATTTGCAATCGGAATGGTTTTGATTATGGCCTTGGTTGCGGGTGGAATTTTTTGGCTGAACTCTAATAAACAAGACCAGCAAAACTTAGTAAAAGATGATATCAAGAAAAAAGAATCTTCATATTTGAACAATATTCAAGATAATGGTTTCTTTTTTGCTAAAGATGGTCCTACAAATTCTCAGAAAAAAGATGATGGCATTTGGTATTTTGATAAAACTACTAATAAGGCAACTTTGAAAATTAACTTCGTAGACTTGTTTAATGGTGAAAAAATAGACGAAAATGATAGAGAAGTTTATTCATGGGGAAAATTTAGTCCAAATAAAAAGTATATTTCATTTATATTATCCTCAAGGAGTAATTACAGGGGAAGCATATTTTTGTATGATATTGTAAATAATTCAGTTAAAAAAATTATTGGAAACGTGGTTCCAGATAATAATTCTGGTTACAGGGAATCACTTAAATGGTTGGCGGATTCAAGTAAATTTATTCTTCCCCTAGCTACAAATGAGGGTCGGCGCATGTATTTATTCAATATTGATGGAAATTTTAAAAAAATAGAAAATCAAACATCTAATGCTTTTTGGCCAAAATTGCTAGATGATAATAAAATTGTTTATTATACAGATATTCCTAATGGAAATGGATTTGGTGTTTATGATTTAATAACTAGTAAAAATTTAGTAATTGATTCAAGCAACTCATTGAACAGAACTTATAATGCTGATTTTGAGTTATTAAAAAATAATACATTAATAAAGATTGCACACGCCACTAACGGTGCAGATAGATTCTTCAATTCAAAAGATGGTAATATTTCAAACGTTGAGATATTTGATATAAATTCTGGTAAAAGTGAAGGCTTTCCTATTCCAAGTAATGTACAAATTAGTGATGAAAAAAATCAAAAGATTGAAGCTGAAAATATTTGTTTTGGTAATAAATTGTTGGTTTCACTGTTTAATAAAAAGAACGAAAGATATGAAAGCTTTTGGCTCACTGATATTGACAGCAACAAGACAACAAAATTAAATATGTTAACTAAGGGGAATGAGTTCTATTCTTTTGTTGACATTAATTGTGGTAATGACGGGAAAAGTTTGACATGGTTCAATGATACTGCTTATAAAAATAAAAGTGGTGGAACTGAAAGAACTCAGATATCTTTCAATATCGAAAGCCAGCAAATAACCGAAAGAAATATAGGTAATGAGATAAATAAAAGAACAGGAAACAGGATGGGGCACTTAACAATAGAATTTCCAAAAGATTATGTTAATGTTGAGTCTTATGCTTATTCTAGTGAGTGTGGAAAAGAATGCAAAACTAAAAAAGGAGGTTTTTACTATTTTGATTACCAAAAGAATTCAGACGTCGTTATTGATGAGGATGCTGATAATACACACCAATTTTTTGTGATAAAATAGAGTAAGATTTCCAAATACTGTAAGTTGTGAGCTATAAGGAGTCTTTATTTTTGGAAATTCACCCCTTGCCCCTCTCCCCAAAAACAAGGACGAAATTCAATTAATTCATTACAGAAATGCTATTCCTCTGCTGAGGAATGAAAAGAAAAAACAAACATCGCACAACAACTCACATGCGGTTACGGTTTTCTCCGAAAGCCTCCACCCAAATTCGTTTTCACTACGTTTCAAACGAACTTCGCATGTGAGTAACGTTATGTGAAATACCCAGAAATTTCTTTATCTATTTTTAAGATTTTTTTGGCGAATTCACGGTCGAAATAACTCAAAATATAATTAAAATAAGTAAATTAACAAAAAATAATTATGAAAAAATTAGTAACAATAAGCTCAACATTACTCGGGGTAGTTTTTTTGGCTGGGTGTGGTCAACAGCCAGTAAGTCAAACTCAACCAGTCGTGCCAGCTCCTGTAGCGCAACAACCAGCGCAACCAGTTACAAATAAGCAAGCTAATAGTAATCAAAAAACTTTTCAGGATGCTAGCTTAAATTACACAATCAATTATCCTAGCGACTGGAGTTTTAAAAAAGATGGCAATGCAGACATGATAACTGTTTCTTTTTCACCCAGCAGTAGTACACCATTCAGTGTTGATATTGATAGCATTCCTACCTCAGTCGCTATCACAGAAAAAGAAGTTATTGACTTTGTTGCAGCCGCAAAGCAGGAGTACAGCAATCCGGGTGAAAAAGTATACGACGCAAAAGAATTCATTTACACGGCCGATGATGGCTCGATTAGTAAGGGTCAACAATTAAAAGCTGACTATACTGAAAATGGTACTAAATACAGAGTTTGGTACATAGCCGTAGCAAAAGACAAAACATTACAGGCATGGAGGTATGTTTCAAGCGTAGATGAATATGATAAAAATTATGACATCGCCTTGGGCATGCTAAACTCTTGGAAAATATTAAAGTAAATAATAAAATATTACATATGGAAGAAAAAGAAGTGAAATCAAAAGAGCTCGCCTCATATCGGGAGATTTTAATTGAAATGGGGAGGCAACTAAAAGAACGGAAAGGCATCTTAATGAAAAGAATTCTATATATATTATGGCCGGTTTTGCTCGGATTCATCTTACTCTATGTTGGGAATAAGCTTTACGAAATGGGTTTTATGATAAATGAGTCGATCTTCTATTACGCATCTATAGCATTCATTTTTTGTTGGTTTGTTTTTGCTATTGTCTGGGGCGCTGTTATTAGAATTATTTTCGCATTGGAAAAAAGAATATGGGTTGATTCTTATTTTGATAAAATAGCTTTGACCGACAAGGAAAGTTGGAAAATTTCCAAGAAACTATTACTTCCCAGTATGCTTATGCGATTAAATTTATTCTTCAGATTTTACCTGATTCCGTTTTTGCTTTATATTGTCGCCGTTTATTTCCTATTTAAAATCAACGATTTTCACTGGTCCATTTATGTTTTGGTGGTAATTGGAGGAATTGTCTTGCTTTGGATATACTCTTACTATCTTAGGATTAAACTCCGCTTTGCATGGTTTTTATTCTTGGATTTATTTGGAAAAGACTCCTTCTCATATAGCAAGCTATTTCAAGAAATGACTAAGCTTAATGATGTGCATAGGGGTGAGTCTTTCAAGAAATCATTAATTGTAAATCTTGGCACTGATACATTGGAGGGCGTGACGAAAATGACGATTGGATCCATAAGCAAAGGAATGGGCGCTATGGGAGAAGTGGGTCAGGTTAGTGGTTCAATCTTTAGGATACTTGGCGAAGAAACGGCTAGACAAACTTCTAGCTTTGCAAAAATTGCAGCAACGTATGTAATCTACAGGGCAGTAAAAAATGAAACCTATGGAGAATCTCAGTTAATTAATGATAATATTTACAGCCTCAGGTAAACCGTCATTAGGAAAGAATATAAATAAATTCGCCAAAAAAGAATGACAAGGAAAAAGAACTTTCTGGGTTCATCACATAACAGCCCATATCTGGCTACAGGAATTTGACGCTATTAAAAACCTTAAGGAGTGTCAATTTCCCTCCGCCCAAATTTTCATCCCTTAGTTTGATGAAGGTTTAGGCGGAGATAATCAAATAAAGCCTTGTCTGAAATCAAAATTTTATCCTGCAAAGTCGGGATGAAAACTTCAGATATGGGCAAACGTTATGTGAAATTTACTTTTTCTTTTTTGCCTAACGGCAACGCTTTTCTGAAATAGATAAATTGAATTTCTTTTATTTTTAAGAGGGGTATAATGTGTTTTTCTGCTCTTTGGGGAGCAGAAAAAAATAAATTAATTTTTAAAGCCAATGATTGAAAATATAAATATCGTGAACGAGCAAGGCGAGAGAATAGGTTCTGTTGAAAAAATAGAAGCTCATGTTAATGGTGTGCTTCATGAGGCATTTTCAATTTTTGTGTTTAACAGTAATGAAGAATTGTTATTGCAACGACGCAATATTGAAAAATACCATTCTGGAGGACTCTGGACAAATACTTGCTGTAGTCATCCTCGCGTTGGCGAGGATATAAATAAAGCTACACATCGTAGATTGTTTGAGGAAATGGGTTTTGATTGTGAGTTAAAAGAGATGTTCTCTTTTTTGTACAAAGCAGAAAAATTGGCCAACAATTTAATTGAACATGAGTTTGACCATGTTTTCGTAGGTTATGTTGAAAATGTAAATATACTGCCTGATGAAAATGAGGTTTGCGAATATGCATGGATTAAAATATCTGAATTAAAAAAGGATATTGTAATGAATCCGCAAAAATACACAGAATGGTTTAAAATAATCATGGGTAGTCAAGAATTTAATAGTATTGTAAAATAAGCTTAATATGACGGGGTAGCTCATTGGCTAGAGCACGTCCATTACATGGACGAGGTAGGAGGTTCGATTCCTTCCCCTGTTACATGTCAACAAGTAATTGGTACAACGAAATAGAAACTTCAATTGCAAACCTTACAACAAAAGGTTTGATTAAGGCACTTGATAAATTTGAAGGCGCTGACAAGGAAGTGCTATCCAATCTCTTTGTCAAGAAAATTGAGAAAAACAAGAATTTCAGACCCCTTGTTTTTTTTGTTGGCTATTGCATAGCTAGAGGCGGAGAGTTGTTAAATATTGAAACATTATCAAAGGATGAGCAGGATTTAATAAGTGATATTACAGCTGCAATAGAAGTTGAGAATATTGCCACATATTACATCAATCATTATATTGATCAAAAAGGTGATATAAAGGATAAGCAAGATGAAAAAAATAGAGTTCTTGCAGGTGTAATGAGTCGCAATATTCAGCAATCCATCATAGAAAATCTATCGCTAGATCTAGAATTAAAATCCGAAATAATTCGACTTCTGAAAGAAATTGACCAGGATATCGCAAAGGCACAAATTTTTGAAGTTAATACGGGAATTTTTAGCAAAATTGACGAGTTTGTTGATGAGTCAAAATTTTTGGAGATTTATTTTGAGCGATGTCGAAAAATTAGTGGACAGTTTTATGGTCGTTCAGCCGAAATTGGCTATGTCGTTGGTGCTAGAAGTATAAAAGAAACGGAGGACAAAAGAAAAATCGAGCAACT
>CAIMLT010000065.1 GCA_903842445.1 uncultured bacterium | reverse complement strand
TTTTTATTTTTTCATCATAAAAATCAAATTTCTTTGTTTCGTTCCACTTTGCTTGAATTTTGTTAATTTTCCGAATTCAAATTCTCTTAATTCGGTAATTTCAAATTGATTCTCAAATGTTTTGGTGATTTCTTCTTTGGACAAGGCATACATCACCGTGTTTGTTTCCAAGCCGTATAATTCACTTTTTCCTTCAAAAATTTCATTACTATCACTAAAACAACAGACCAGCACCTTCGACCCACTTTTTGTCACACTTGCCAGCGACTCCGCATATTTTTTTCGATCTTCCGGTTTGATGTGATGAAACAAAGAGATATCAAGAACAAAATCAAATTTAGTATCTAATGATTTTAGGTTTAAGGCGTCGCACGTTTTGAATTTGAGATTCTCTTTGTGATATTTATTTTGATTTGTCTCAACTGCTTTTTGGGAAAAATCAACGCCCAAAACATCAAAGCCATTTGAGGCTAAGTACTTGGCATAATTTCCCAGACCGCATCCAACATCAAGCGTTTTGCCAGGCTTCACCCAGCCAGACTGGATAATTTCCTGAAACCAGACAGGTGCTTCTTCGAAATTCCAAGGAATTTCATTGTGATTTCCAGAATAAACCTTATCCCACTTGGGTGCATTATTAACCTCGCTTTCCAGTGATTTTTCTGCATTCTTATAATCAACAGCTTTGGATTACCCGATTCACCTTGTTTTTCTTTCAATTGTTCTGCTCGCTTTTGAATTTCCATAGCCTCATCATTTGCTCTTTCTGGGGAGTATTTTTCCATATTTTTTAGTATAAAAATTACAAATCCAGTATAACATGGTTTTGCAAATGTAAAGAAGTAGAGTAGCTAGGGACAATAACGATGGTGTTTTTTATTAAGCGGGGGTTATGGTATAATCTTATTATGGAAACTGAAATACCAAAAAACTTTCGAGATCTTACGAAAAAGTATGCACCAGAAGCGCGCCAAGAAACGGCGATAGACAATCAAGGCGAATATAAATCTGGAGCAGAAGAAGCGCCAAAAACTCCAGAAGTAAAAGTGGCAAAGGAAATTTTAGATCCGAAGGTGGCTTTGTTGGCTAAAAAAAAAGAGTTGGTTGAGAATGTGACCCAAACAGAACAATTCATCAAAAAAAATAAAGCCGACCTAAGAGCTGCCCGAAAAAAATTAGGCATCGCGGAGCCTGAAATTGAAAGCGCGCCGAGTATTGTGCTAGCGAAAGAAAGTTTGGCAGGAGTAAATGAAAAATTGTCTAAACTGGGTTTTCAAAGAGAAGATGTCAGTGGAATGATCCAAAAAACGCGAGGCAAGGAAAATATTCGCTATACTAGTCCCGAAGGCAAAGAATTTTTTGCAAAGTATGTGAATCAACAAGAGAAGGGAAGGGATAATATCGCAGGGCTAAAAAAGGAAAAAGAAATATTGGATTTATTGGCTGATTCAGGAGTAACGCCCAAACTAAGTGAGCTAAAGATATATCCCAATGAAAAACGAGCAAGGCTTAATATTGAACAGGTGTCTGGAATGTCTCTTGATAAATTCAATGATACTCAGGGTGAAGAATTTCTGAGGGAAAATGCCGAAGGCGTAATCAATTCAACAGCTAAAGCCTTGGATAAAATCCATCAAAAAAAGATTCTTCTGGTGGATATTAACGAGGGAAGTTTTTTGGTTGACAAAAAAGACGATGCTATTTCAACAAATGTGGTTGATTTCGAATTAGCTTTAAACTTAGAAAAACAATCACCAGCGGAGAGAGACGCTGCTTTTGATTGGTATTCCAGTAAAGACATTGGGCTTCGGCTTGCTGAAGGAATTGATTGCAAAGATACCGAAACATTCAAAAAAGCCGAAATTACTCTTTGGGCGCGAACTTTGGCCGAGCGGATAATCGGATTTAGTCAAACCTTGGACAATGTGGTCTTATCACCAGAAAAACAAAAGCAGTTTGATGAAATGGCTGAAAAAATTAAACCAAGCTTGGTGGAGAAGATTACAAAAAGAGCAAAAAGAAGTTATGAGTATGAAACTAAGGTACCAAAAGAGGAGAGGTATTTTGATTTGCCAACAGAAGAAGAATTTATAGCAAAAGAAATAAAAAATGAGTTACCTCAAAAAATAAATGCGGAACTTTTAGGCATTACACTGGAAGAAAAATTAAAAGCAAATAATATCAAATTATCAAAAGAAGCTATTGATTTTATGTCGCGAGCGTTGAGTTTGGAATTGGAAAATAGACCAGCAAGTTTTGATGGATATTTATAATTCGATTGTTTGTAATTTATAACTAGTGGAACCTGGATTCCCGCCTTCGCGGGAATGACACGAAAGGTGCTATAATAAAAAAATACGTTGAGTCTGCGTCAGAGGTTTAATTGTAAAAATAATTATGCAAATCGGCATTGACATTCGCAATATTGGCAAAAAAAGAACCGGTGATGAGGTGGTGTTTTTTAATCTTGTAAAAAATTTAGCGCTGATTGATAGTAAAAATACTTATCAGCTTTTCACGGACATTACCGATAAGGAAATACTAGTAGAAATAAAAAAGGATTTAGGGATAGAAAGTAAGAACAATTTTGAAATAATTTCGCTTGAAACAAGGAATAAATTCAGCTGGAACTTTTGGACATTGCCAAAATATTTACGCGTAAATCCAACAAATATATACCTCACGCAATACATAACCCCTTTTTTTGTGCCCAAGAAAATTAAAATCCTCACCATCATCCATGACGTTTCTTTTTGTGTTTTTCCGAAGCTGATTAAATTTAGCGACTTGTTTTTTTTACGAACATTAATTCCACTCGCAATGAGAAGATCGGATAAAATAATCGCCGTCTCGCAGTTTACGCAAAACGAAATTATCAAATACTATAAAGTAGATCCAAAGAAGGTGGAATATATTCATAACGCCGTGGCGGATGATTTTTTGAGTCAAACTTTCTCGCAAAGTGAGTTAGAAGCTATCAGAGAAAAGTATAATTTGCCCCAAAAATTCATTCTTTATATTGGGACATTGCAACCGAGAAAAAATGTTCCAGTACTGATTGAGGCGTATGCCAAAATCAAAAGTCAGTTGCTAGGTGTGAAATTAGTTTTGGCTGGCGGCAAAAGTCATAATTATGACCCAATGATTGACGCAACAATTAAAAAGCACGCGCTAAGTGAGGAAGCGGTGCTTTTCCCTGGCTTTATTGCAGAAGAAGACAAAAAAGCCATTATGCTTCTGGCTAGCTGCTTTTGCTTCCCTTCACTCTATGAAGGTTTTGGCATTCCAATCCTGGAGGCTTTTTCCGCAGAAATTCCCTGTATTGTTTCTGATATTCCACCTCATAAAGAAGTAGCAGGGGATGCTGCTTTGTTTTTTACACCAAGGGATGCTGATAGTTTGGCTGAAAAATTATTAAAACTACTACTAAGCACGGAGCTCAGGCAAAAAATGCTAATTAATGAAAACGAGCGACTCACGTTGTTCTCATGGCAAAGAACGGCCACCAAAATGATAAGCATCTTTGATAAAGTTGAAAAAGAAAGTTCATGAAAGTTTTTCATTGACAAATCCGGCAAAAAATGTAAAATAGAGAGGTTATGACAATTCTTTGCTTTTGGCTAATACAAGCTAAGCGCAGAAGATGGATTTTAACTTAATTAATTTTAAAAATAAGATTATATTTCGCTTGAAATGGCGGGAAATAGCTAAAATTGCATGTTTAAACCAAAGTCGCATCAAAATGATTCTTTAACCAAGAAACATTTTTATCAAAAGAAAAGCTTTAAGATTACGATGGGAATTTTATTGGTCATAGTTTTGACCGGAGGAATCGCTTTCTGGAGAGCGGATAGTTTACTCAAAAAAGTTTCTGGTGGTGGAGGGCTTTTGAATTCAATTGCTCATTCAATTCCTGGCGTTAAAGATGAGCTAAAAGGAGAAAAAGATGGGCGAATTAATGTTGCAATTCTTGGCATGCGAGGAGAAGGCGTTGTTGGAGGAGGAACACTGGCTGATTCAATTATTGTAATGAGCATTCTACCAAAAGAAAATAAGGTTTCTATGATTTCTGTTCCACGAGATCTCTATGTAACAGTTCCTGGCACACAAGATAAGCAAAAAATTAATGCGGTGCATGCCTACGGAGAGCAGGATGGAAAAGGGAAAGGCCTGGAGAATATGAAGATTGTTCTTGGAGATGTTTTGGGTGTTCCCATAAACTATGTGGCGAGCATCAATTTCGCTGGCTTTAAACAATTGATTGATGCGATTGGCGGAGTAGATATTACACTCGATCAACCGTTTGATGAATCAATGCAATTTAACGAGGAACATGTTTGCGATTCATTTTTTACCGTGAAAACAGGAAAATGGCAAAATAAAATAGTTAAGAGTCATCAGACAAATGCGGCAGGTGTGTCGGTTGTTGTAAAAAGAAAAATCCCAAAATACCCACTTTGCACAGCACCAAAGGATGTTTTGGAGTGTAGTGGGGATTTTAAATTACCTGCCGGAGCGCAAACACTCACTGGCGAGCAAGCGCTTTGTTATGTTCGTTCACGAAAAACTTCCAGCGACTTCGAAAGAGCTAAAAGACAGCAACAAGTCATTCAACTAGTGAAAGATAGAATGCTAAGCGTGGGAACTTTAACTGATTTTAATAAAGTAAATGGGATTCTCAATAGTCTTGGTGATAATGTCAGAACTGACATGCAACTTTGGGAAATGCAAAAGTTCTACGATCTTTACAAGACCATCCCACAAGCACAAATCTATCAAAGAGTGCTCGAAAATTCAGAAGAAGGATTTCTATATAATCCAGAGCAAGGAGTGGCGGGATACATTCTACTTCCGATTGGAGATAATTATGACAAAATTCACGAAATGGTTAAAAATATCTTTACCATCGCACCGCAATCAGATATCAAGCCAAAATAAATAAAAAGCGAGAAAACTAACAACTGCTAATTTGCAAATTTTCTTCTTTACTTTTTAATGGAACTCTCTATTATTGTTACCAGCTATAAAAATTCAGAACTTTTAAAGCTCTGCCTTACTTCTATTAAAAAAAATTACACCGGCCTTGATTATGAGCTTATAGTTTCAGATAGCGCAACAGAAGAAAAAACAGCACTAATGATGCGAGAAGATTTTCCAGAAGTTACCTTCATTCCTTCTCGCCAAAATATTGGCTTTGGCGGAACAGTTCGAAGGGGATACAAAAAAAGCACTGGTAAATTCGTTCTAATTCTTAATGGAGATACTCTAATTAAAAAGAACTCCATTGAAGTCCTCTTGGATTACGTTAAGAATAATTTGGATGTGGGGATTGTTGGACCGCAACTGCTCGGTTTTAATGAAAAGTTTCAACCATCTTGTTTCCGTTTTTACACACCCCTGACAATTATCTACAGAAGAACATTTCTTGGCAGAATGGCTTTCGCCAAAAAACATTTAGCTCGTTTTTTAATGAAAGATTTTGATTATGAAAGCATCCGCGATGTTGATTGGATTATGGGTTCGGCCCTTATGACGAAAAGGGAGGCGATTTCCAGGGTGGGCATGATAGATCCCCAATTTAAAATGTATTTTGAAGATACAGACTGGTGCCGTCGCTTTTGGGAAAATAGCTACCGAGTTGTCTATAATCCTAATGCTAAAATTTATCATTACCATGGAAAAGGTTCGGCTGGAAGAAGTCTCTTGAGAACGCTCACCTCTAACCGACTCGCCTGGCTTCACATTGCCAGTGCGATAAAATATTTTAAAAAATATTCAGGAAAACCACTACCTAGGAATAACTAACGCTTTTTTAAATAAACTTAAAATAAAATGGAAGAACCAAGGCAAGAAGAAATTGAACCAATTCATACTCATCCAAAAAAAGAATTAGAGAATAATCGAAAAACATTCAAGAATGGTCTGCTATTTTTTTTCATTATAGCTATTGCCTTAATTAGCTATACCATTGGACTTAACAGAGGAAGAAATACTAATTCAAGCTTTACCAAAAACACTTCCCTAGGGGAAGCCATCTTAGAAAATAAAGCTTCCAACAATAGCGTGGATTTTTCTCTTTTTTGGAAAGCTTGGGATACGCTCAAGGAAAAGCATATTAACCGCAAAGACTTAGATACCCAGAAAATGGTTTATGGCGCAATTTCAGGTATGCTCAAAGCAACTGAAGATCCCTATACTTCTTTTTTCAATCCAGAAGAAAATAAAGCCTTTTCGGAAGATTTGGGCGGAAGCTTTGATGGAATTGGAGCAGAACTGGGCGTTAAAGACAATCTACTCACAGTCATTGCGCCACTCGACGGATCTCCGGCGCAAAAAGCCGGGCTTCGTGCAGGTGATAAAATTCTAAAAATTGGAGATAAAATAATCTCTGATATGTCTATTGACGAATCAGTTGCACTCATCAGGGGGAAAAAAGGCACGGAAGTTAAGCTAACAATCTTGCCTAGCAGTGAAAAGGAAACCAGAGAAATTTCTATTATTCGTGATAAAATTGAAGTTAAAAGTGTTAAAATTGAATTCAAGGATGCCAATATCGCCCATATAGAAATCACAAAATTTGGAGAAAATACCGACCAAGAATTTAACGACATAACGAAGGTTTTGCTAGCTAAGAATACCAAGGGCATCATTTTGGATCTGCGCAATAACCCTGGAGGACTCTTGGATCGATCGGTCTCGATTGCCAGTCGAATGATCCCTAAGGGAAAAATTGTTGTCTCGGAAGAAGATAGTTTTGGAAAAAAAGAAAATTTTTTCACAGAAGGCGGTGATGCTCTCAGTAGCATCCCAATGATTGTCCTTATCAATGAAGGAAGTGCCAGCGCTTCAGAAATTCTAGCTGGAGCATTAAAAGATAATCAAAATATAACTTTAATTGGTGAAAAATCTTTTGGCAAGGGCTCCGTTCAAGAGCTGATCAAGCTGCCTTATGGGTCTAGCATTAAAATCACGGTTGCCAAATGGCTCACCCCTAGCGGTGATTATATTATGGAAAAGGGCATTAATCCTGATATAGAAATTAAAATGACCACCGATGATTACAAGAACGACAAGGATCCACAAATAGATAAAGCGCTTGAAGTGCTTCGAGAGAAAATTAAACAAACTACCTATTCCCAAAACTGAATATCTGCGTTATACTAAAAATATGCAAATAATCCTCCTTAAAGATGTTAAAAATTTAGGCAAGCAAGGTGAGCTGAAAAATGTTTCGGATGGTTATGCGCGAAATTTTTTGTTTGCCAAAAATTTAGCAGAAGTCGCGACAAAAGAAGCTATTGAAAGACTTGAGTCTCAAAAGAAAAAAAATAAACTAACCGAACTGGAAAATTTGGAAAAAACAAAAGGGCTTGCCTCAAGTTTGAAAGATAAACTAATCGAAATAAGAGCCAAAGAAAAAGAAGGAAAGCTTTTTGGATCAATTTCCGGAAAAGACATCGCGCAACAGCTCAGTCAAGCAGGTTTCAATATCCTAGAAAAATCCATAATACTACCGACACATATCAAAGAAATTGGAGAATATGAGATTAAGCTTGATTTAGCGCAAGGGATTGAAACGAAAATTAAACTCAGAGTCTCCAGGGAGGTATAGTATCTATAATTCGTTCAATTTTTTAAAAAATAAAAAGTCGCGAAGGAAGCCTGTTCACCCTGCCTACCCTGCCTACTGGCAGGCAGGCGATATGTAGGTGGCAGGCAGGCGACTTTTTTTATTTGGATAAAAATTTAATTAAATTTTCAATAAAAAAATATGAAACACAACCGTAAATTCATATTCATCGTCGGGGGAGTGATGAGTGGAGTGGGAAAAGGAATAGCAACATCATCAATCGGAATAATTCTGAAGGCGCGCGGACTTAGTGTTACTGCAATTAAGATTGACCCATACATCAACGTTGATGCCGGCACAATGAATCCAACTGAGCACGGAGAGGTTTTTGTTTTAAATGATGGCTATGAAACCGATCAAGATATGGGAAACTATGAGCGCTTTCTTGATATTACCTTACCCAATGATAATTACATGACCACGGGACGCGTCTATGAATCAGTTATCCACCGAGAACGAAATCTAGGCTACAATGGAAAATGTGTCGAGGTAGTGCCTCATATTCCGCTCGAAGTAATCGATCGCATTGAAAAAGCATCCGCAAAAGCTAAGTCAGATGTAACACTTATTGAAATTGGTGGAACAATCGGCGAATACCAAAATATTCTCTTTCTCGAAGCGGCCAGAATGCTAAAAATCAAATATTCGGAAGATGTGATGTTTGTAATGGTGAGTTATCTCCCAATTCCTTCAAAAGTAGGCGAGATGAAAACTAAACCAACCCAGTATGCCGTGCGGACACTAAATGGCGCCGGTATTCAACCGGATGTAATCATCGCTCGTAGCGAAACCTTCCTTGATCAAAAACGCAAAGAAAAATTAGGTATGTTTTGCAACATCTCTGAGCGCTATGTCATATCTGCGCCAGATGCTGACAATATCTATGATATTCCTATTAACTTTGAACGAGATGATTTAAGTCGTTTAATTTTGAAAAAATTAAATTTACCGGAAAATAAAAAATCGAACTTAAAGGAATGGCATGATTTTGTCGATGATATTAAAAATACTAAAGAAAAAATTAAAATTGGCTTGGTGGGTAAATATTTTGGCACAGGTGATTTCGTTTTATCAGATGCCTACATCAGCGTAATTGAAGCAATTAAACATGCCTCTTTTAAAAATAAGCTGAAACCAGAAATCGCCTGGATCAACAGTGAGCTCTTTGAAAAGGAACCTAACCAACTAGAAGATCTCAAAAACTATGACGGCATCATTGTTCCGGGTGGTTTTGGTTCACGGGGAATTGAAGGTAAAATTAGCGTTATCAACTTTTTACGAGAAAACAAAATTCCATTTTTGGGACTTTGCTATGGAATGCAAATGATGGTGATTGAATACGCGAGAAATGTCCTTGGTCTCAAAGATGCCAATTCAACTGAGATTAATCGCAAAACAAAGAATCCAGTCATTGATATTATTCCCGAGCAAAAGAAAAACCTGGAAGACCGCAACTTTGGCGCGACAATGCGTCTCGGTGCCTATCCGGCTCTCATCAAAAAAGGCACAGTTGCATTCAATGCCTACAAAAAACTGAAGATTTCCGAGAGACACCGCCACCGCTGGGAGGTCAATATGGAGTATGCCGAAATGCTAGAAAAAGCCGGTTTGATTTTCTCTGGAAAATCTCCCGATGGAACACTGATGGAAATTACCGAACTGCCTCAGTCTGTTCATCCATTTTTCGTCGGCGTCCAGTTCCACCCCGAGTTAATTTCAAAACCAATTACCGCTCATCCTTTATTTTTTGAATTTGTAAAAGCAAGTAAGAAAAATAAAAAGAAATAAAAGATAACCAAAAAACCCCGACGAGGGGTTTTTTGGTTGAAATATTTTCAAAAACCAACTTAAGTCTTAGTCTTAGCAACTGTCTTCACTTTTGCCTTTTTATTTGGAACAATCTTGTCCGCGACAGAAACGTATCGTCTTTGCACGAGTTTTCCCGTAAAAGCACGCACCTTTTTGGTGGAGAATTTAACGAAGCCATCGGCGAGAGCAAATAGAGTGTCATCTTCACCTTGCTTTACATTTTTTCCAGCGTGATATTTTGAACCACGTTGGCGAATGATGATTTGTCCGGTTTTGACTTTTTGATCACCAAAAATTTTAACGCCGAGTCTTTTTGAAATGGAGTCTCTTCCAAGTTGGGTAGATCCACCTGCTTTACGATGTGCCATATGTATCCGCGAAAATAAAAGCCGGGAATGAACAAAATCGTCCCGTACTAATCCGCAATTTATTTGATATAACTAACAAGATGTATTCTAGCGAACTTATGCTATAATGTCAATTAATGGAAAGGATCAAAAAATTATTAATCACGCATGAATTGAAGCTAGCACTGACAGCTGGATTTTTTTTAGTAGCATTAACTTCTTTCCAATTTGGCAAGATTGAGAGCAAAAAAGGTCAAAATAAGCCAATAGTTATCGAGAAGCCTGCGGAAACAGTTCAAAATAACCCAGAAAATGCTTTTATCGCCCCAGGGATTGCTTCATCAGAAAATACTAAAAAGTCAGCTGAAACGAAAGATTTACTTCCTAGTTGCACTTATATTGGAAGCAAGAGTTCCAATAAGGTCCACCTCCCAACCTGTCGATATGCAAAATCGATCAAACCGGAAAATATGGTCTGCTTTAAAAATTTGGATGATGCCCTGAAGCAGGGAAGATTGGTGGATAAGAACTGCATAAAATAAAAAAACTGTCATCGATCTTCTATGAATTATCCTAGATTAAGTTATGATAGCAAAACATCAAATAAACACCAGCAGGTCTTTCAAATTCATCCGAGTATAGATTTCGCTCAGAATGACATTCTAAGTTTAAAATCTCGTAATTAATTATTTTTAAAAAATAAAAACTTATGCAAAAAAGAAGCAACATTGTCGTCATTTCTCTTGGCGGATCGCTTATCGTGCCAGATGAAATTGACTGGAGTTTTGTAAAAAGTTTTAAAAAAATAGTCAAAAAACAAATTGCCAAAGGTTCACGTTTCATAATAATTACCGGCGGAGGAAAACTAGCAAGAAGATATCAAGAATCAGCTTTAAAAATAACCAAAAAGTTAACTGACGATGACCGCGATTGGTTGGGCATCCATGCCACCAGAATGAATGCGCATTTTATTCGCACTATTTTTCGTGAATTGGCTCATCCGCGAATTAATAAAAATCCCAACGATCTTGAAGACTTTTATACTTTCAAAGAAAAAATCCTAGTCGCTGCTGGCTGGCGTCCTGGATTTTCAACCGATTACGATGCAACTTTGCTGGGAAAATATTTTGGCGTGAAAAAAATAATCAATATGAGTAATATCGATTATGTTTGCGATAAAGATCCAAAAAAATTCAAGGACGCCAAAAAATTAGAAAGCATTGGCTGGACGGATTTTAAAAAAATGATCGGAGACAAATGGGACCCAGGAATGAACGCGCCATTCGACCCAATCGCATCCAAACTCGCCAGTGAAGCTAAGATGGAAGTGGTAATTCTCAATGGCAAGAAGCTCAAAAATATGGAAAATTGTTTGGAAGGAAAAAAGTTTAATGGGACGGTGATTAGTTAATTTTTTTATGTCACACTAGCCACAATATATTAATCAAACAAAAAGTAAGATCACCACACTATGAACCTGTTTCACCCAATCCAACTTTTCGCT
This sequence comes from uncultured bacterium, assembly GCA_903842445.1. Lineage (GTDB taxonomy): Bacteria > Patescibacteriota > Minisyncoccia > Moranbacterales > UBA2206 > UBA9630. Next base: position 9,946 of record CAIMLT010000065.1, on the reverse strand, counting down.
GACTGGCTGACATATTCTTTTTTGGCAATTGAGCCCAAGACGCTTTTGGCGGATGCGGTTGGGTTTTTTGTGTTTGATACGCTTAAGATTTTTTTGCTTCTGACGGTGATTATTTTTTCTGTTTCGATCATTCGCTCATTTTTGCCACCAGAAAAAATCAGAAAAATTCTTTCACAGGAGAAAAAATATTTCGGCAATGTTTTGGCAGCGCTTCTGGGAATCATTACACCATTTTGCACCTGTTCAGCCATTCCACTTTTTCTAGGTTTTTTGGAAGCCGGTGTGCCACTTGGAACAACTTTTTCTTTTCTGGTCGCATCACCGATGATCAATGAAGTGGCACTTGTACTTCTCCTTGGAATGTTCGGCTGGAAAATCGCTTTGTTATATATAACCAGTGGTCTTATTATTGCCATCTTTTCCGGAATTGTAATTGGACACCTTAAAGTGGAAAATCTGGTTGAAGATTTTGCGCATAAAAATAATTCCAATAGACAGCTTGAGTTGCATAAGATGAATTGGAAGGAAAGAATAAAATATGCTAAAAATTATACACTCGATATCATTAATAATGTTTGGCCATATATTATCATCGGCGTAGGCTTGGGTGCTTGGATTCATGGATATGCGCCAGCAGATTTCTTGGCGCAATATGCTTCGTCCGGGAAATGGTACGCGGTGCCATTGGCCGTGCTCGTGGGAATCCCGCTCTACTCAAACGCGGTGGGAATCATTCCCTTGGTTGGGGTGCTCACGGAAAAGGGCGTGTCAATTGGAACGAGTTTGGCGTTTATGATGGCGGTCACAGGGCTATCGCTTCCAGAGTTTTTGATTTTGAAAAAAGTGATGAAAGTGAAATTAATTTTTATTTTTGTCAGCGTGGTTGGCGCGGGAGTAATCTTTACTGGCTATTTATTCAATTGGGCATTAAACTAGTTCTATGAATGAATTAACCAAAAAATTTGATGTAGCGGTGATCGGTGGGGGACCGGCAGGGATGATTGCGGCCGGAAGGGCAGCGGAGCTAGGTGCGAAAGTGGTTCTTTTGGAAAAAAATTCTGCGCTGGGAAAAAAGCTTTTACTCACGGGAAATGGTCGATGTAATATCACGCAAATTGATCATGATGCAAGAGGCTTTGTGGAAAAGTTAGGCCACAATGGCAAATTTTTCTTTTCTGCATTTTCAGCTTTTGGTCCAAAAGAAGTGATCGAATTTTTTGAGCAGAAAAAGCTATTCACAAAAGTCGAAAAAAATGGTCGAGTTTTTCCAGTAACTGACGATGCAATAGATGTGCTTTCAACGCTCACACAATATCTCAAAGACGGTGGAGTTGAAATAATCACAAACGCCCAAGTAGCTGATTTTGAGTTTACGAAAAACAAAATTGGTGGTCTGAAATTGAAAGATCAAATAATTCACGCTGACAGATTTATCCTCTGCACCGGCGGGAAATCCTATCCTGCAACCGGATCAACTGGAGATGGTTACACTTGGGCAAAAAAATTGGGGCACACAATTATCACACCCATGCCAGCTCTTGCGCCAGTCAAAATAAAGGAGAATTGGGTTGGCGATCTTCAGGGATTGAGCCTAGAAAATGCCAGTATTAGTCTTTGGCAAAACGAAAAAAAACAAGCCAGTTTTCAAGGCGAAATGCTTTTTACACACTTTGGACTGAGTGGTCCGCTGATTATCAATGCAAGCAAAAAGATTAATGCGCTTTTGCAAAATGGTTCAGTCACAATCGAATTGGAACTTTTTCCTGAGCTTGCCATTCCCGAATTGGATAAAAAACTAGTTTTGGCTTTCGAAAAGAATAATCGGAAAGATATCAAAAATTATTTCAGGGAAATCTTATCACGAAAAATGTTAGATTTAATCTTAAAACTAGCCGAAATCGACCCGGACAAAAAATTGAATTTTCTTACCAAAAAAGAACGCCAAAAAATTGTAGCGCTCTTGAAATCATTAAAATTTACTGTCTCCAGAGTCTTAGAATTTGAACAAGCAATGATTACTAGTGGCGGGGTGACACTCAAAGAAATAAACCCTAAGACAATGCAATCAAAAATAATTGAAAACCTCTTTTTTGCCGGAGAAATCCTCGACCTTGACGGCCCAACCGGTGGATATAATTTACAGATTTGTTGGAGCACTGGACATCTAGCTGGAATGAGCTCGACAAAGATCATTTGAATTTTATCTTCTTAAGCTTTAGCATGAAATAAAGCAAGCAATAAAAAAATAAAGAGACCCCAATTGAAACAATAAAAAAGCCTGCAAGAAATGGCATCAAAATTTTTAGGACAATAGTTTTAGTGAAAAAATACATCCAACCCAATTCATAGGTTTCCCAGAAACTATTTATCAAAAATTCCGGACTAACTCTAAAGATAAGCCCACCAATAAAAGCGGCAAAAGGCAGAACAACAACTGTCATCCACATATTGCTTGCCAATACTCCAGCTGTTGCTGAAAATCGATTTAAACGCAAAAAATAAGCGGTAATCAAAGTTGTCCCAACGCCTTCGCCAGGCATGATTCCCCAAAAAAGACCTAACGCAAAACCAGCCGCGACCTTGTGCGGCGTGTCGTTAATCAAAAAAAACCGCGTGATATATCCCTTTGTTTTTGCAATATAGCGATTCATTTTATATTTTGCCCTTCTTTACAATTAAACTGCTCGTTTTCTTATCCTCAATTTTGGCTTTTTCGATTTCCTTCTTCACCGAATCCGGCAAAAGATCAAAAACATTTTTGAGCGCGGTTTTGTCAAATTTCAAGACATCCTGCCATTTTCCTAGTGGCGCTAGGAGTGATTGAATCTTCTCTTCATTGTATTTATAGGTAACGCGCAGACTGCGTGCTATCAAACCATTTTGACCGAAAACTCGCGCAACACCTTCTTGATCCATATAGAACGTGATCTTTTCCTGGATCTTTGCCAGACGATCTTTAGTGATTGATATTGCTGATTTGAGTTCAATATATTCATCAATAAGCTCAGAAACATCTTCAGTGTCGAGCTTACGCAGTTCTTTGAATTTATGTTTCCACATTGGACAGATGTTTTGATAACCACACCAATCACAAAGCGGAGAAATAATCGGCTCAAATTTTTCTTCCTCAATCAGTTTGATTGTTTCCAAAAATACCGCTTCATTTTCTTTAAGTTGTTCCTCAGTACGAGACGCTGAAAGTTTCATGCCATGTTTCAAAAAATAGAGACTAACCTTTAATCTATCCAGATTCTTTCGCTCCTCAGGATAATAAGAAAGAAAGGCCGCAAGATAGACGGAGAGTTGCATATCACCTTCGACACGATCTTGCGTGGGCATTTTTTTGGCTGTTTTGTAGTCAATAATTTCAAAGCCATCTGCTGTGCGATCAATGCGATCAATAATTCCAGAGACGATATGCCTATTTTCTTTTTCACCAATTTCGATTTGAAAACGCGATTCTAAGTTGACAATATTAAAATCAGCCGGGTTATTTCTTTTATAATAATCTTGAATAATTTTTACACCTTGCACGAAAGCGGCACGCTCTTCTTCAGGCGAATCAAACACAGCCGGGTTCCAAGAATTTGAAAAAAACTCCATCGCTTGCTCAAGAGTGGGAGAAAGGATGCCTGGGGTGTGAATGAATTTCATTGTCGAATGCAAAATTGTTCCAAAAATCGCTTCTTTGGACTTTGGGGTTTTTATCTTGTCTATTTGTTGATATTTATACTTCAATGGACAACTTTTATATGCATCGAGAGCTGAATATGAAATACGCATAAGGCTTTCTTCTAGGCTATTTATCATTAACATTATAGCATGTTTGATAAAAATTTGACAGAATTGTCAGTGGCGCTATAATTAAAACATACTAAATCAGTATGGATTAAGGATTATGCACTTCTCCACTAAAGCTGAATATGGTTTACGGGCAATGGTTGCTTTGGCGCGCGCATATCCCGAACAAAAAAATATCACAGAAATTTCCCAAGAAGAAAATATTTCGGCCAAATATCTGGAAACGCTAATAGGAAAATTGCGAAAAAATAATTTAGTTAAAAGCCAGAAAGGTAAAAGCGGGGGATATACCCTTATCAAAGATCCCAACCTTATCTCAGCTGGAGAAATTATTGAAATTATGGAAGGACCAATCATTTCCAAATGCGATGGAAGCAATTGTTCAAAAATGAAGGTTTGTGCATCTAGTTTTGTTTGGAATAAGCTTGCATTTCAAATTAAGAAAACCTTATTTGCTATCAAATTAAGCGAATTAATATAAATCAAATATCCTATGAAAAATAATAAAATATATTTGGATTATGCCGCAACAACACCTGTAGATGCGGAAGTGCTGAAAACAATGCTACCATATTTCAGCGAAGAATTTGGCAATGCCTCGTCGCTTCATTCTTTTGGAAGAAATTCCGCTGATGCTGTTTTCAATGCAAGATTAAACTTAGCTCATTTTTTTAAATGCACTGGAGAGGAAATTGTTTTCACCAGTGGCGCAACTGAATCGAATAATCTTGCCATTAAAGGTGTGCTCCGTGCATACAATAAAAATAATAAAAAACTGCCAGCCGATGAAAGAAAAAAACCACACATCATCACAACTGTTTTTGAGCATAGTTGCGTCCTCAAAACCTGTCAGAAATTGGAAAAAGAGAAGAAAATAGATTTGACCTACCTGCCGGTTTATTCTGATGGTGTCATAAAGATAGCCGACTTAGAAAAAGCCATTAGAGAAAATACTCTTTTAATTTCTATAATGTATGTCAATAATGAAATAGGAACTGTGCAACCAATCTCACAAATTGGAAAACTTCTAGCGCATATCAATGAACAGCGAGAAGAAAAAATAATTTTCCATACTGATGCCACACAAGCCGTGGCCTATTTCGACACAAATGTCAAAAGATTGGGTGTTGATTTGCTTTCAATGTCAGCGCATAAAATTTATGGACCAAAAGGCGTTGGCATGCTTTATGTCAAAAAGGGCACAAAAATAACTCAAATTCAAGATGGCGGGGCTCAAGAATTTGCTCTGCGCGCCGGCACGCTCAACTCAGCCGGTATTGTGGGGCTCGGAAAGGCTATTGAAGTTTTGGAAAAAAATAAAAAGAAAGAAACAAAAAAAATAAAAGAACTGCGCGATTATTTAATTAATAAAATACTAAAAGAAGTTTCCAACGTTCGCTTAAACGGTTCACGTTCAAAAAGATCTCCAAATAATATTAACTTAAGTTTTTCTGACGTGGAAGGGGAGAGTCTCTTGCTCTATCTCGACGCTGGAAATATTGCCGCTTCCACTGGTTCGGCCTGTTCTTCCGGATCACTTAATCCATCTCACGTCCTGCTTGCTCTTGGACTAAAACCAGAACAAGCCCATGGATCACTACGCATCAGCCTTGGAAAATATACTACAAAAAAAGAATTGATTATTTTCATAGCGAAACTAAAAAAGGTTTTGGAAAAACTGCGCAAAGTTTCGGGAGAAATTTTGAAAGAATACTATTCGAAGAAAAAATAAATCGTTAACTACAAAAAAATATATGCAATATTCTAAAGAGGTTATCAATCATTTCACAGCTCCCCATAATCAAGGGGTCATCAGTAATCCCGATGGCGTTGGGATGGTCGGAAATCCAACTTGTGGTGATTTAATGAAAATCTATATCAAGGTTAAAAAAGATGCTAAAAGGGGAGAAGTTATTTCTGCTATAAAATTCGAAACACTGGGTTGCGCCAGTGCGATTGCCACATCCTCAATGATCACTGATCTTGCCAAAAATAAGACTATCCAAGAAGCAACTAAAATCACCCGCGATGATGTGGCTGAAGCATTAAATGGTCTTCCGCCAATCAAAATACATTGCTCAAATTTAGCCAGCGAAGCGTTGGTTGCAGCGATTGAGGACTATAAGAAAAAAAAATGAGTTAGTTATTTTTTTTATTAGTTTGTTATAAAAATAAAACCACGCTTCCAAAATTCGTTTTTAAGATAGGGAAGCGTGGTTTTTTGATCATTTAAGTGCCCCTCAAAGAAATATTGACAGTGTCGCACAAGGTAACTTTTGCGACACTGTTCAAAGAATACTATCCGCCACAGCGACTAGTTATTTTGCAACATAAAAAACAAGGATCAATCAATGTTCCCATTAATAGTTTATCTATCAATTTTTTATCTACATCTACTCTGTCAACAATTTATAGACGTTTCTAAGTACTGACACGAGTGAAGCTTTACCAGCTGTAATAAGAAAGGCGCTGGTAAAAATGTCAGTCCCCGCTTGATCAGCAAAAAGGGCAATTCCCAAAAACACTGTCAGGTAAGTTTTTAGAAATGAATATATTTGCATGCCAGCCTTAGTGGCTAAAAAATCTTTTATTTTTTGCATATTTAAAATTTTAAAATTAACGGGTATAAATTCTTTCCAGGACAAGCCGTGGCTTTAATGTCCCGATGTCCCTTAACGCTACTTTTCACAATTAAAGGCAAGTCTGGTCTCTTCGTTGTTAGCCAAATCATTAATTCTTTGTAGGCTTTTAGCTGTCTTTCTGTTGGTTTTTGTATTTCAAGATTTCCATCAAACTTTATTGCGATTGATTTTTTGTTGATTGTTAAATTACCACAATGATATAGAATTTGATTTTCATCATTAAGCCAATAGATATCTCCAATATTATCTATCGCATATGTATAGGATATTCTATTCCAACCTTTATTAATATGATAATTGGCTTCAGCGATATAGCGATTAAGTGAATTGTAGCTATTTGGACGATTTTCACCATCATGATGAATCACGCAGTGAGTTATTTTATTCTTATCCATTAGCCCATTGCTTCCTTTGACTGGCAATTTTTTACGCACATCAATAATTTTCATTTAGTTGTTTTATTTAGTTTTGCAGAATCAACCACACTAATAACCTATGACTCGATTCTACCTAACAAAAAAAATTAAAAATTAAAACTAACACGAGCAAACCCATCCATCATCCATTAACTTAATTGTTATTATAATACACTCAAAAACCAAATGCAACAATGCCATCCTATTTATTGCAATGCTCTTTAGTTATAAATAATCATCTGGTCAATTGATACACCGCTATTAACACCTAACTTTCCGACTAATGCTTTTGAGGTGCTAAGATAGAGATTTGCTCCAAAATAAGGATCGTGTACGACATAGTCTTTGCTATCTTTTCCAGTAACTACCACATAATGACCACCGCCACGACTGCGCTTGATATAAACAATGACTGGATTGCCTTTTTTGATTTCCGAATCAACCGTAGACCATTTAATGTTGCCATGTGAAATTGATGAAACCAAGCTAATGCCTGGAGACCAAGTAGTTGGCCATTTGATCAGATCGTAATAAAATATCTTTTGCGAAGCCATTCTTCCAGGATCAGTGCTTGCCCCTTTTTCTCGAAAAACCATAGCAACGGCTGTAACTGCGCAACCATAAGATTTCATCAAAGTTTTAGAGTTGCCAATTTTTTTATCACCCCAGCGGGAGTCTTTTTGAGAATAATACCAACTTGTCGATGCTAAATTACTACTCGGCTTAGGATAACTGCTAACACTTGAACTGACATCATCAATATTGCTTGCAGCGCTAAAATCAAACAACTCTTCTTTTTGCGCCTCGACTCGTGCGAGTAGTTTTTTGTATTTTTCTTCTTCGCCTTGCGTTTGAACTAGAAGATTTGTTTTTTGATTTTCAGTCGCCTGAAGATTTTCTTTTTTATCAATTAAATTATCTTTAGCATCATCAACCTCTTCTTTTTTTTGCTTCAAACTGTTCTGATCATTTACTAGTTTTTGCTTGGCTTCTTTTATTTCTGCAAGGATGCTAGAAACCTTATCACCAGATTGCTGGACATAATCTAATTGATTAAGAGACTCGGAAAGAGCTTTATCAGCAAGAACCAAAGAAAGAATACCTTGCTGGTCATATTCAAAATATGATTGCATAAGTCCCGAAAGAATCTTTTTCTGATAGATTATTTTCAATTCCCCTTCTTTTATTTGATCGTCCAGGCTGTTGATTTGCTCACCTAGTGTTTGTACTTTTTTTTGTGTTTCCTTCAGTTGCGTTAAAGTTTTAACTTGTTCATTGTTTATGTTATCTAGCTGATCAGCCAATGCGTCTTGTTGTTTATTCTTTAATTTTATCAAGTTTTCATACACCTTGGCTTTTTTTTCTAATTCTTCACAATCATCAACACAATTATTCTCACAGCTATTTTGACCGCTTGAATTCGCAGGATAAAGAGCTACACATTTTATTTCACAAGTATCATCGCAAGAGCTGCTAAAAGCTATTTTTGGAAAAATAAAAATTAAAAAAATAATTGCAAGAAAATTTCTTATTTTGTTTTTAAATTTTTGCATATTAAGTCGATAAAGCTTTAACAAAGTTGTCCCTAGCAACTAACTCGAAATTGCGTCATCAATTCTTCTTAAACTCTCTTTTTTTCCTAAAATCCAAGCCACCTCAAAAGGCGAGGGTGATTTTTGTGCTCCCGTAAGAGTAGCACGAAGCGGCCAAAGGAGGTCTCCCCTCTTTTCTCCTGCCGCGTCCATTAAGTTTTTTTCTAAATTTTCACGTGTCCAATTTTCGTCTGATATATTTTCCAAAACTTCCTTAGATTTTTCCAATGTTTTTTTTAAATCATCATCACTCATTTCTTTCCAGCGCAAAAGTGTTTTGTCATAATGTAAATTTGTAGAAAAAAAGAACTGATTATTTTCTCCCACCTCATTTAATTTTGCGAGCCGGTCTCGTTCAACAGTTAAAACTTTTTTTAAAAATTCTGGTGATTTTTTTTCTATACTAGCATTTTGATAAAATTCTTTTTGCTCAAAAAATGGCAAAGCTTTTTGATAAAGCTCACCAATCGAAAGTTTTTTAATATACTCCGCGTTGATCCAGTCGAGTTTTTTTAAATCAAAAACAGCACCGGCTTTATGCACTTTTTCCAAATCAAATTTTTCAACTAATTCGTCCAAGGAAAAAATTTCTTGCGTCTCCCCTGCTCCCGGATTCCAGCCGAGCAATGCCACAAAATTTATAATCGCTTCTTTAAGATAACCTTTTTTGATGTAATCTTCTACTGCCACATCGCCTTGGCGCTTGGAAAGTTTTGTTTTATCAGGATTCAAAAGAAGTGGCAAATGAACAAATTGTGGCACACTCCAACCAAAGCTTTGATATAGCTGGATATATTTCGGCGTGCTAGAAACATATTCTTCTCCACGAAAAATGTGCGATATGCCCATCAGATGATCGTCCACTACATTAGCAAAATTATAAGTCGGATAACCATCTGATTTCAAAAGAATTTGATCATCGAGTAACTCATTTCTAAATTCAATCTCGCCACGGATTAAATCCTTATAGCTGGTTACTCCCTCAACCCTTATCTTTTGACGGATAACATATTTTTCGCCACTGTCAATTTTTTGCTGAATTTCTTCTTTGGCTAATCCTAGGCATGTCCGATCATACATTGGAGCTTGCTTATTGGCTGTCTGCTTAGCACGCATTTCCTCAAGTTTTCCCTCACTACAAAAACAATAATAAGCCGTGCCATATTCCGTTAGTTGCTGTGCGTATTTTTTGTAAATTTCCAGTCTTTCCGATTGGATGTATGGTCCACAGTCACCTTTTTGAATAATTTTTCCCTCTTCCAAATAAACCCCTTCAGAATATTCAAAACCGGCCCAATCAATAATTTTCAGCAGTTTTTCTAAAGCGTCTTGCACGAATCTTTTTTGATCCGTATCTTCAATACGCAATAAAAACTCACCAGCATTCTTTTTAGCAAAAAGATAGGTATATAGCGCGGTTCTAAAGTTACCCACATGCATATACCCAGTCGGTGATGGAGCAAATCTAACTCTGGTTTTTTTGGCATCTATCATA
>CAIMLT010000064.1 GCA_903842445.1 uncultured bacterium | reverse complement strand
TTTTTTGCATTTTTGTTTTTGGGAAGTTATAATAATATTCTAGCAAAAATTAGCAGATTAAGAAAGACCGCTAGCGAAAAAATAAACCTATTTTTCAAAAGGAGGGGAAAATGGAAAAAAAGAGCAAAAAAGATCAGTTGGCAAAAAAACTAAGAGGAACCGGTTTTAATCCGGTTCTTCTGGAAACAGCGATCAAAAGCGGATCGCTAAAAATTGAACTGGTCAGAGAGTTTCTCTCTTGCTTGGAGGAGGAGCAAAAGGAGAAGTAGTTGTCTATTAGCAGCCACCCCCACCTCCCCCAGAAATTTGCTACAAGTATGTTTATGGGGAGTGGCGGTGGGACCACCGCGGAAACCAGTGCTGGAGGGAGTTTCAACGTCCAAGGCAGGTGCAAATTCCCTGCCCCCAGTACTAGTAATACACGGCAAGCTCAAGATCCTTTTGAGCCTCTGCCGTGTTTTTTTTGTTCAAAAATCTAGGCGGAAGCTTTGCCTCCGCCCATAATTTATCCTATTTTTTCTTCTTTCTTTTTTCCTCCTTTTCTTTTGACAGCGTTTCCTTTTGAAGATTCAGCTGAAGTTCATATAAATCATTGCCTGTCCATGATTTTTTTATTTTTCTTAGTCCTCTTCCTTGAAAAACAATCTCAATGAATTCCATCGTTTCTTCAATTGTCATATTTCCAAAAAGAACATGCCATGATTCATGGAGGCGTTGGGGAATTCTTATAATATTACACTTTTCCCCATTGCCGTTACCGCCCCGACTTCTTGGGAGAATATGGTGCTTTGTCATCTTCCTTCCATTACTACTACCATTTTTTGGAGCCATTATACCTCCTAATTTTGGTCAAGCAAGCAAAAGAAAAATCAATCAATATCCTCCAGCACTATAATTCTTTTTCAAAATCCAACTCACCTCTATTTAATTTTTTCTTTAGATAAGAAACTTTGGATATCACTAACTGTGCCCATAAATTGCGCCGGAAAAATTATGGTTGAATTTTTCTCTACCGCAATCTCCGCCATTGTTTGCAAATTTCGAAGTTGCAGGGCAATTGGATGCGCCGCCATCACATCAGCCGTTTCAGCCAACTTCTGACTAGCCAAAAGTTCTCCTTCCGCCGCAATGATTTTCGCCCGCTTCTCTCTTTCCGCTTCCGCTTGTTTGGCCATCGCGCGTTGCATATTTTCCGGCAGTTCAATATCCTTAATCTCCACCACCGAAACCAAAACCCCCCATGGCTCTGTGTTGCCATCCAGCACAGTGCTAATTTCTTTGTTGATTGCATCACGTTCAGAGAGAACCTCGTCCAATTGAAAACGACCAACAATATTTCGCACTGTTGTTTGCGCAATTTGATTTATTGCGCTTCTCACATCTTCAATCGACACAATACTTTTTTCTGCGTCCACTATTTTGTAATAAGCTACAGCAGAGATGTCCACGGAAACATTGTCTTTGGTGATAATTTTTTGCGGTGGAATCGGCATCGTAACTGTGCGAAAATCAATTTTGCGCATCCGATCAACATAGGGAATGATCCAATTCAGTCCTGGCTCCCTGCTTGAAATAATTTTTCCAAAACGAAAGACAACGCCTTTTTCATATTGTTGAACAATCCGAAAACCGGGCAAAATCAAAAAAACAAAAACGGGAATTAAGATTGGCATAAGCACAGCGATAAATTCCATATAATTTATTTTAAAATTAATTATTATATTTTGATTATAGCATTTCTGCCGAAAAAACAAAGTTCATCATCAAATCATCTTGCTGATATAATAATCGACTGGCGCATAATCATCAGTGAGAATTGGCAGATCAGTCGGCACAGCACCGTGCCACAAATGCCCCAGATATTCGTTCATTGTTGGATCCGTTGAATTAAAATCTGGTTTTTCTTGTGATTTTAGTGCTACAAGAATAATGTTTTGCACTGGCGTGACGTTGTTTGGTTCGTTTACAGGGAATAAATAAACCTGCGGAAAAACACTTCTGTATGTCGCATATTCTGCTCGCAAAAATTCCCCCTTCTCACCCCCAACAGCTGAAATTATATTCAAAATAACAACGCCCTGCGCATTTAAAATATCATATTTTTTCTGAACGGCTTCTCCTGTTGTCAGCTGATAGGGCAAAGAATACTTTGAACTGAAAGCATCCCCAAAAATAGCGTCATATTTTTTCTTGGTCTCGTTGAGATAAACCCGACCATCTTGGTGATAGATTGCCAAGTTAGGATCATCTTTTAGCTTGAAATATTTTCTGGCCAGTTCCGTTATCCCGGGATCAATCTCAACAACATCAATTGACGCATTGGGATACTTAAGCAAAAAATCTTTTGGATAGGAATATCCTGCGCCCCCAAACATCAACGTGGTTTTGAAATCCGGATTGAAATGCTTTACTAGATGGTAATATTTCGTGTATTCATTAGCCAGCTCATCACCATTCAAGAACATCAAAGAATGAGGCTCATTATTGATGCCCATTATTTTGGCCGTTTTGCCAATTCGCGGATCTTCAATATCATAAATCCAAACACGATTATAGATTGTATCAACATCAATTACGCCCTTTTTCGCAATTAGTGTATTAAACCAGCCTATTCCCGGCCAACTGATAATGATTACAAAAAAAATCAAAGCCTTACTTTTTAAATCTTTTTTTACCAAAAGTAAAAGATGAACTAATAAAAGCACGATTAGCAAAATTATAAGCAGCTTATTTGTGCCAAAATGTGGAATGAGATAAAAACCGGAAAGAAAAGTTCCGAAAATACTGCCTGCCGTTGAAATTGCATAGAGATTTCCAATTGTCGTTCCGGAAGTTCCCAAGCTATTTAATTTTAGTTTTGCGGCATAAGGAGAAACCATCCCCAAAAGAATACTGGCTGGAGAAAATAGAACTAAAGAAGCAACCACGGAAGAAAATCGGATATCAGAAATATTTTCTTTGAAAAATACTAGCGCATTGTCTTTAATTAAAATCACCAGAAAAATAGAAATTGCCGCAAAAAGCACGACCAGCGATAAACTATTTTGATCGGCTTTTTTATCAGCCACTTTTCCTCCGATATAATATCCCAGACTTAGGCTGCCCAGAATGATCCCAATGAGACTTGTCCAGATAAAAAGTGAAGTTCCAAAATATGGCCCCAGCACTCGCGAACCGACTAACTCAAAAACCATAACAACTGCGCCGCAGATGAACACTGTGATTTCTAGGATATATTTTTTGATTTTCATCAATTTAAAGTCTTAAAAATTTTTGCTTCTCGCCCGGATGCTCATTTTCTTTTTCGAGGCTTGCCTTGAAATAATTTAATTATAGATTATTTTATTGAATTTTTTCTTGTTTTCTAAAAAAGCCCCGCCGAAGCGGGACTCTTTTTTAAAGTCTATTATTCTTTTTTAGACTCCTCACCCTTAGGCTCCTCTTTCGTCTCCGCATCTTTCACTTCCTCTTTGGGTTGCTCACCTTCTGGCGTTGGGCTTCCTTCGGCCGTCGTAGCCTTGGTGGAGTCGGCAGCCTGTGCAGCTTTGTATAATTTTTCCCCGATCTTCTGCGCTTCCTGCGAAAGTTCTTCGGTGGCTTTTTTGATCGCTTCACTGTCATCACCGTCTTTTACCTTTTTCAAAGCCTCGATTTTTTCTTCAACTGGCTTTTTCTCATCCGCCGTGATTTTGTCGCCAGCATCGCGGAGAGCTTTTTCGGTTGTGTAAACAAGCGTGTCGGCCATATTTTTCGCTTCGATGGCTTCTTTCTTTTTTTTATCTTCTTCCGCGTGAACTTCGGCGTCTTTTTTCATTTTCTCAATCTCTTCTTTAGAAAGTCCGGTGGAAGCCTCAATGCGAATTGATTGTTCTTTGTTTGTGGCTTTGTCTTTGGCTTTGACATTCAAAATTCCATTAGCATCAATGTCAAAGGTTACTTCAACTTGTGGGATTCCCCGAGGTGAAGGTGGAATGCCATCAAGAATAAACCGCCCAAGAGTTTTATTATCCGCGGCCATTTCACGCTCGCCCTGGAGAACATGAATCTCCACAGATGGTTGATTGTCAGCAGCCGTTGAAAAGACTTGGGATTTTGAGGTTGGAATAGTAGTGTTGCGATCAATGAGCGGGGTTCTCACGCCTCCCATCGTTTCAATTCCAAAAGTCAATGGAGTAACATCTAAAAGTAGCACATCTTTCACATCCCCCTGCAAAACTCCACCTTGAATGGCGGCACCCAGCGCCACAACTTCATCTGGGTTCACAGTAATGTTTGGTTTTTTGCCGAAAAATTTCTCAACAGTTAAAAGCACAAGTGGCATTCTGGTCATTCCTCCGACCAAAACAACTTCATTAATATCAGAAACGGAAAGTTTAGCGTCAGCGAGAGCTTTTTTAGTTGGCTCTAAAGTTTTTTGAATTAGATCGCCCACTAGATCTTCCAATTTCGAGCGAGTCAGTTTCATCACGAGATGCTTTGGGCCATTTGCGTCTGTAGTGATGAACGGTTGGTTTATTTCTGATTCCATCGCAGTCGAAAGTTCAATTTTGGCTTTTTCGGCGGCTTCTTTGATTCTTTGCAATGCCAATGAATCTTTGGAAAGATCAATCGCTTCTTGTTTTTTAAATTCGTCAATGATCCAACTGATAATGATTTGATCAAAATCGTCTCCTCCCAAATGCGTGTCCCCGTTAGTTGATTTTACTTCAACTGTATCCTCAGAAACTTCCAAAATAGAAATATCAAAAGTTCCACCGCCGAGATCATAGACCGCAATTTTTTCATCTTTCTTTTTATTAAAACCATAAGCCAGAGCGGCAGCCGTTGGTTCGTTGATGATACGACGAACATTGAGGCCAGCTATTTCACCAGCTTCTTTGGTGGCTTTTCTTTGCGCGTCATCAAAATAAGCCGGAACGGTGATCACAGCTTCAGTGATTTTTTCGCCCAATTTTTCTTCTGCATCGGCTTTGAGCTTGGAAAGAATCATCGCAGAAATTTCTTGCGGGGTATATTCTTTTCCTCCCATCTCAACTTTCACGCCGCCATTCGCCTTCACAATTTTATAGGGAAGTAATTTCAAATCACGCACCACTTCCTCATCTTCAAACTTTCGTCCGATAAGACGTTTGATTGAGTAAAGCGTATTGTTTGGGTTAGTTACAGATTGGCGTTTGGCCAAAAGCCCAACTAACCGTTCATTGGATTTGGAAATCGCCACCATTGATGGTGTTGTTCGGTTTCCCTCTTTGTTTTCGATTATACTAGGCGAACCACCTTCAACGATAGCCATCGCAGAATTGGTTGTTCCCAAATCGATTCCTAATATTTTTGTCATATTATTTGATTATTCAATGACCACTAAAATTTAATGATCAAGAAAAAAAATTATTATTAACTTATCAATTATTTATTTGTCATTCACGCGAAGGCGGGAATCCAGGTTCCACCAGTTTTAAGTTCTAGAAAATCAAATTATAAATCTTTTGGCCCTATATTTTATTTAGTTTGTTATTTAATTAATTCGCCTTCTTCTCATATTAAGCTTAAGGTGCCTGGATCCCCGCCGGAGTTTATCCTCGTGAAAACGGGGGCGGGGATGACACCAAGAGTCTATCCCACAATAACCCTCGCCGCCCGGATTACTTTTTCGCCTAATCTATAACCCCTCAAAACAACTTTTTTAATCTTATTTTCCAGCTCTTTTTTCTCCGACTCTTCCTCGCTATTTTCTTTTTTTTCATTATTAGCTATCGCTTCGTGCAAATTTGGATCAAACTCATCTCCCACTTTCACGGGAATTTCGATAACTCCATTTTCTTTCAAAATATCCTCCAGTTGTTTTTGAATATACATTATTCCAACCACCCACGGAACTTCTTTTTGTTCCGGCGGAATATGCTCGGTTGCACTGCGGAAGTTATCAATAACAGGAAGAATTTGCAAGGCCGAATCTTCTTTTAAATATTCCCCGATACTTTTTTGAGATTCCATCTGGCGTTTTTTATAGTTTTCAAAATCAGCCATGCAACGTTTCCAGCCAAATAGATACTCTTCTTCTCGATTTTCATGCTTGGCTACTCTCTTAAAAAACTTCCTGCTTTCTTTTTTTACGTCATCCGTCGAAGTCTTGGCGAAGTCGGAGCTATCCTTCACTTCCTCCTCTGGAATATCTATCACTTCTTCCGCCAAAATATTTTCCTCCTTTTTTTCCTCTTCTATTTTTTTTTCATCTACCATGGTTTTAGATATAATTTATAATAATTAAAATTACCGCGCTAGAACTTAGAAACTTTTTCATATATTCCATCAGCGATTTGTTCTTGGCATATTTCATTCTCTTTGGTCCAATAATTGCGAGAAGTCCTTTTTCACCTTCCTGCGTTTCATAGGGCGAAACAATCATTGAACAATTAGAGATACCTTTGATTGGATTTTCTTTGCCAATAAAAATTTTCGTTTCTCCTAATTTAATCTTTTTCAAAATTGCGTCCACATTTTCATCAATATAGTCCAACGCTTCTGCCACCTTGCAAAATTCATCAATTTCCTGAAATTCTGGATTTCCCAAAAGCTCTTTCATTCCAAAGTCATAGAATTCTTTTTCAAAACCAGTTACTGCGAGACTGCCGCTAAGCGAGGAAAGAAGTTTAGCTGTTGCACGAGAAAGCCGATTGTTTTGCGCTTTCATTTTCAAAAGTTCGACTTGCATTTTTTTCTGTTCGGCAAGACTCAATTCCTGCTCGGCCATAATTTCTTCAACAAAATAACGATAACCCCTATCAGTTGGAATACGACCAGCTGAAGTGTGTGGCTGATAGAGGAAGCCGGCCTTTTCCAATTCAACCATATCATTTCTGATTGTTGCCGAGCTTAATCCAAGCGCATATTTTTCGCAGAGCACTCTTGAACCAACCGCCACAGCTGTGGCAGTATACTCCTCCACCACTGCCGCTAAAATTTTTTGCTGTCTTTCTTCCATGGTTTAAATTATTTCTATTTACTTTTTTATTATAATA
>CAIMLT010000063.1 GCA_903842445.1 uncultured bacterium | reverse complement strand
GAATAGCTAAATATTTTTTATGCTTATAGCTCCAAGAATAATGCTCATAGATTCGCGCATCAAAAAGAGAACCGAAAATATCAACCAACTCGCTGTCATGATTACCCATAACCCAACGCACTTTTCTATCTTTAGAAATTTTTCCAATATAATTTAAAAGCTCCCACGATTCTTTGGTCAATTTTCGAAAATCCATATTATCGAAAACGTCGCCCAAAAGAATTAGCTTGCGAAAAGAATAACTTTTTAGCAAATTCAAAACTTTTGCCGGTTGGCTAACTGGTGAGCCCAAGTGCAAATCAGAAATAATTAAAGTGTGGGTTTTTTTAATTTCTTTTTTCTTCATGTTGCTTTTGTTCTTGATTTAATTATACATTAAAAAGTCTTTTTTTACATCTTGATAAAAATATACCTACTTCGCTGTTGCCAGCTCGCATTTATCGCCGACAACATCGCAATTATAAATCACATCACCAGATTCGTCTGTGCGCAAAATTTTAATTTTTTGTTTTTTCAAGCGATCCAATATTTCCGCTGTTGGATGACCATAGCGATTGCCCTTGCCAACAGAAACAATTGCATCATTAGAATGTACAAATTCCAAAAAATTCAAGCTCGTAGCAGATTTCGAGCCATGATGAGAAACCTTTAATATTTGTGATTTCAATGGTAACTCGGCGGCAATCAATTGATTCTCCGCTTCCAGGGGCAAATCGCCTGTGAACAAAAAGCTATTCTCTCCATACGTCAATTTGGCCACAACACTGGCGGAGTTTGTGTCATCTTTTTTTAGATCATCAATGATGGGGTTGGTCGGGTTGAAAATTTCCAGTTGCACATCATCATCCAACTTTATTTTCATCCCCCGCCTCGCTATCTGCTTTTCTACTTTTTTATCCTCCGCCATTTTTTTCAAGGCTGCAAAAATTTGCGATTCACTTTGCGCGCCACTCTCGATTAATTCATCAACAGAATAGTTTTTGAGCACATCCACAAGACCGGCAATGTGATCAGCGTCCGGATGTGTGGCAATCAACACATCGATCTTGCGATCCCAAAATGGCACATATTCCCCTAGCTTCTCCAAAAGCTTCGTCCCACTCGGTCCGCCATCAATAAGGATTTGCTTATCTCCTCGCGAGATCAAAATTGCATCTCCTTGTCCAACATCCAAAAATGCTACTTGTAATTTTTTATTTTGCGCATTCGAAGTTACGCCAAAAAATATCAGACAAAAGGTCAGGAGAGTTCCGATGAAAAAATAGATTAGTTTACGGTTTGGCATAAATCAAAGACAATTTATTTGCCAAGATAGGCATCGCTTGTTTCAATCATTGCCTGATATCCTGTCGGTTTAAGTAAAAATCCCATAAAATCATCGTGATTGTTAAATTTCAGATTAACTCCCGGATCAATAACTTTGTATTTTCTCTTAAATTCCTCGATGGGAACAATTTCCCCTTTTTGATCTTCTTTCACCTCATCAATTTCCTTGCCTTTTAAGTCTTCTAGTTTTTCCTGAGCTTCTTTGAGTTCCCTCGCTTGTCTTTTTTCCGCAATAAAAGACTTCGCCTCCGCAGTCAGCCGATTGATATTTCCCTGCCTCTTTTCTTCCTGTGTTTTTTCAGCTTTCGCTAAACATGCTTCCGGTTTTTCTGGATTATTCACCGTTTCTAAATTATTTTCTTCAAGTCTCATTTGCTTTAATCTTCTTCTTAAAATAATAAACCCCACTAATTAAAATTATATACCAAACGAACATTCCTTGCCACGAGAATCCGACTGTGAGAGCGGAAAATTTAAGATTGGCAAAATAGTTAATTACAAAAATTTCATAACGCAATGGCAGATAAGCCAGCCAAGAAAAAAGGATGGCAATTGGTTGAAAAATGAAACTAAAGGCAACAGCGAGAAATCCGATGAGCATTATGATAGGCAAAATTGGCAGGACTAAAATATTGGTCACGGGCGAAATGAGCGAAAGTGTTTGAAAATTAAACAGAATGATCGGCAAAACTAAAATTTGAGCCGAGAGTGACATAAACAGAATTTCGGCAACGAGCGAAAAGACAGTCGGATATTTTTTCAACTTTTCGCCAAAATATTTGTCAAAGAGTGGGTAGCAATAGACAATGCCAATTGTCGCCAAAAAGGACAACTGAAATCCGACATCATAGCGCAAAAGCAAAGGACTCCAGAAAAGCATCACCGCTGCGGAACATAAAATCGCATTGCCGGCATTTGCCAATCGTCCGTTTTTCATCGCATAGAGCAGTAATGTTCCCATTACACCAGCCCGAATCGCTGAAGCAGGAAAACCGGTCATCAAAATAAAAATCCAGATTCCGACAAGTGCAAACCAAAACGCTTGCCGTCGCCATAGTCCAAGAAAAAATCCCAGAAGCATTAAATATTGTGCCACAATTGTAATATTATATCCGGACACCGCCACAATATGCGTCATGCCAGTGCGTGAAAAATTAGCTTTAATTTCTTTGGATAAACTTCCGCTTCCGCCAATAATCAATCCTTCAAGCAGTCCTGCTTCCGGTGAAGGAACGAGTGCAAAAATTTTCGCACTAAATTTATTTTTTATCACTACAACCACACCATAAAAACGATTACCTAAATTTTTTCCTGTTTTTTCAATCTGCGGTTTTTGACAAAGATAAAAAATATCCTGCCGTGCAAGATAGGCTTTATAATCAAAATCGCTGTCAGGCATATTTTTTGGCATTGTTAATTTGCAATTCAAATCCAGCTCTTCGCCATAAGCATATTTTTGATAGGCACTTTCTTGAATTAGTATATTGAAATTTTCATTCGCTGGTGCAAAAATAAGTTCTTGTGTGTTATCTTTTATTTTTGGTTCGCTAAAGATCATACCTTGACCGGAAAAATTTAACTCTTGTTG
>CAIMLT010000062.1 GCA_903842445.1 uncultured bacterium | reverse complement strand
CAACGAAATTTTGAAAAAAAACGCTTTTTTGAGTAATCAAAAATATCTCGGAAAAAACTCAGAAGTCTTACTTGACCGAGAGAAAGATGGTTTTTATTTTGGTCGAACACGCACGCAAAAAAATGTCAAAATAAAAGCTACTCAAAAAAACTTGGTTGGAAAATTAGTACAAGTTGAAATTATTAAAGCTAATATATGGAATCTCGAGGCCCGTCTATTGGAAAGGTAGAGAAAAATAATAAAATAATCGTTGTTCTTGGACCAACTTCCAGTGGGAAATCTTCTGTGGCAATTAAGCTTGCTCAGAAATTTAATGGTGAAATAATCTCGGCTGACAGTCGACAGATTTATCGTGAAATGGATATTGGAACTGGCAAGATTACAAAAGAAGAACAAGCACTGACAAAACATTATATGCTGGACATCATAAGTCCAAAAAACAATTTTAATGCAGCTCGGTTTAAAGAAAAAGCGGACAAAATAATTTTTGATATTTTAAAACGTGGAAAATTGCCTATTGTTTGTGGTGGAACTGGCTTTTGGATCAAAGCCTTGGTGGATGACATTATTTATCCAGAAGTAAAACCAGACTTTGAATTGCGAGAAGAATTGGAAAAAAAATCAGCTGACGAACTTTTTGCAATACTTAAAAAGTCAGATCTAGCTCGTGCCAAAAATATCGACGCAAAAAATCCAGTCAGATTGATTCGTGCGATTGAAATTTGTCAAACACTAGGAAGAGTTCCTGCTATCAACAATCAATTGCCAAATTCCAAATATAATTTTTTGCAAATTGGTCTAAAGCTACCGAAAAACAAGCTACATAATAATATAAAACTAAGATTGAAGCAGAGATTTGCTGAAGGTATGATTCTTGAGGTGGAAAAATTGCATAAAATTAAGAAGCTTAGTTGGGCAAAAATAGAAAGTTTTGGTTTGGGCTATTTGTGGATTGCTAAATATCTGCAAAAAAAATTACCGCAAAAAGAGTTATTTGATAAAGTCTATTTGGCTGAAAAAAAATACGCTAAACGTCAAATGACCTGGTTTCAAAAGGATAAAAGAATTATTTGGTTGGAAAGATATAATAATATCAACGCAGAAGTAAAAGAATTTTTAAAATTATAATTTTTTCCGTAACAATTCTTCTGCCACTTGCGGATTAGCCTTGCCCTTGCTTTCTTTCATTACTTGCCCGACTAAAAATTTTAAAGCATTTTCTTTCCCAGTTTTAAAGTCTGTAACAGACTTTTCATTCTTAGTTATTACCTCATTCACGATTTTTTCTAACTCCCCTGCGTCGCTCATTTGAAGTAGATTCCTGGCTTCAATGATTTGTGATGGATCTCCGCCAGTGGCGTACATTTCTTTTAACACTGTTTGTGCTCCGGAGGAGCTAATTTTTCCTTCTCCAATGATTGCAATCAACTCGGCATAATTTTCTGGTGTAATTTTTAGATCGCTGATTTCTCCCCCACTAGTCATTAAATGTTTTCGCAACTCCCCGACCAGGTAGTTTGCTGAAAGCGCCAAGCATTTTTCCAGCGGAACGGAAAACTCTTCACAATCAATTTTTTCCTTGATTTCGCTCACCACATTTTCAAAATAATCCGCGAGAGCCGGGTCAGTTGTCAAAACTAAAATAGCGTCATCGGCCAAACCATATTCATCCTTAAAACGTTTCACTTTTTGATCTGGTAGTTCTGGCAGTTTTCTTTTTAATTCTTCTGCGTAGCCAGAAGCGAATTCAAA
This sequence comes from uncultured bacterium, assembly GCA_903842445.1. Taxonomy (GTDB): domain Bacteria; phylum Patescibacteriota; class Minisyncoccia; order Moranbacterales; family UBA2206; genus UBA9630. The sequence continues at coordinate 14,762 of CAIMLT010000062.1, read as the reverse complement.
CGGTGGAATATCCGGTTCAGGAAAATAACGATAATCATGCGCTGATTCTTTTTTTCTCTGTGAAATTGTTGTATTGTGATTAGAATCCCATCCGCGCGTCTCTTGAACAACTTTTTCGCCTTTTTCCAATAGCTCAGTTTGCCTTTCAATTTCATAAGCGATAGCTTTTTCCACAAATTTAAAGGAGTTGATATTTTTTACTTCTACTTTCGTTCCAGAAAGTTTTTCTTCGTCTTTCTTATGCAGAGATAAATTAACCTCGCAACGCATGTGTCCTTTTTCCATATCAGCATCAGAAATTTTAAGATAACGACAAAGCTGTTGCAACTTCTGGCAAAAAACTCGCGCTTCTTCGGCCGTTTCAATATCTGGTTCAGTCACAAGCTCCATGAGGGGAACGCCAGCACGATTAAAATCCACCAGGGAATAATTAACACCTTTTGGATGCACTAGCTTTCCTGTGTCTTCTTCGAGATGAATTCTCGTAACTCCAATTTTTTTACCTAAAACATTAAGACTTCCTGCTTCGCAAAATGGTTGATCGTATTGTGAAATTTGATAACCTTTCGGAATATCAGGATAAAAGTAATTCTTGCGATCAAATTTACTAGCTAAATTTAGTCGACAGTTTAAAGCTAACCCAGCCAAATGCACAAACTCAATAGCTCGTTTATTTGGCACAGGAAGTGTTCCTGGTTGAGCCGTGCACACTGGACAAATGTTGATATTCGGTTCATTTTCTAGACCGAGACCATTTTTACAAGAGCAAAACATCTTGGATTCAGTTTTGAGCTCTACATGGATTTCCATGCCAATAACAGGGGTATATTTTTTCATAGTTTATTTTTAGCGGTTATCTCCACTGCCACTTAATGTTCCTCTTTCCATCCTATCATACAACTTAGTCAAATTACTAGTTGCAACTTCTTCTAGCGATATCTTGAGCTCACTAGCTAGTTGTGTTAAATACCATAAAACATCGCCAAGCTCTTTTTTAATTTCTTCACGATCAATCTCGTCTATTTTTCCAGCCTTATCCCGCAAGACTTTTTTAATTTTTTCCGCCACCTCTCCCGACTCACCAGTCAATCCTAGGGTTGGATAAATGTAGTTTTCATCAGCATTGGGATATTTTGCCGTTGCCCGGGATTTTTTTTGGTATTCTTCGAAGTTCATAAATTTAAATAAATTGATCAATTATTTTCAGCATATCTTTTTTTACTTGGAGTTTATCTTGATTGGCATTGATAATGTTCCAGTGGTACTTCCCTGCCAAAAGCAAATGAAAATTTTTGCAAATTTTTATGCGTTCGTTTTCCATCTCATTGCGATGATCTTTCTCAATCGCCGTGTCAAATCTTTCTCCATGCATTAAAATCGAAAGATCTTCTTGCAACAATCTTTGATTTATTTTTTCCAAATATTCCAAGTTTCCGCCCCAAGTCAGTCCCCAGGCGATTCCCGTGCCAATATAATCTTCCGCCACAATCCACTCCCCAGCTTTCAATCTTTTTTTTAATTCTGGTTCATAGCGTTTGCGATTTTCAGCATATTTTTTCTGCAAATTATCAGTAGAGATTTCATGTTCTTTTCGAAATTCTGGATTGCGCAAATATTTATGGATAAACGGTCCTTCTGGTGCAAGATCATATACAGGATATTTCAAGCGGCTGGCATTTATGCCTTGAGCTTGCAAATATTTCACAAGGCTATCCACTTGGGTGGTTTTGCCAATACCATTGATTCCATAAATTGTGATAAATTTACCATTCTTCATATTAATATAAAACTTTGTATTTTAAAAATATGGAATTGTTATTTATTTTTTCCACATTAATCAATTCTAAGTCAAAATCAAAAGCTCCCTTAAAAAGAGAAAGGCCTTCTCCAAATATTTTCGGTTCAACGGTGATATATATTTCATCGATCAATCTTTGTTTCAAGAATAATCCATTGATAACCGCTCCACCACCAAGCACGGCTGATTTGTAACCAATTTTTTCCAGTTCCTTTATTACATTTTTTGGCTCTCCCTTGACCCACCTCACCCCTGCTAGTGGCTTCGGATCTTCTTCTAGCGTAAAAACAACATTCAAGCGATCCTTAAGCGGGAAGGGAAAAGTGAAAAAAGTTTTATCACCCATAATTACAACTCCAGCTTCTTTGGAAATATTTTGAAATATCTTTTTATCTTCTTTGCTGGTCCAATTAGGAAAATGACTGTCTGTCTTGGCAATCTTGCCATCCAGTGTCATTGCCATCATCATTATTACTTTCATAGAAACAGCTTGTTATTTTTTAAATTGAAATAGGTGCTTTAATCATTGGATGCGGATCGTAGCCTTCCAGCTCAAAATCTTCAAACTTGAATCCAAAAATATCCTTAATTTCAGGATTTATTTTCATCATAGGAAGCTCTTTCGGCTCGCGACTAAGTTGCAAATCTACTTGATCAAAATGGTTATTGTAGATATGCACATCACCGAGGGTATGCACAAATTCCCCAGCTTTTAATCCGCAAGATTGTGCCATCATCATTGTAAGTAAGGAATATGAAGCAATATTAAACGGCACTCCTAAAAAGACATCACAACTTCTTTGATAGAGTTGGCAAGATAATTTTCCATTGGCAACATAAAATTGAAAAAGCAGATGGCAAGGCGGTGGAGCGGTTTTTTTGCCAGAAATTAACTCACGCAAATCACCAACATTCCAACCGCTGACAATAATTCTGCGTGAATCTGGATTTTTTCTGATCATTTCTTGTGCCTCTTTGATTTGATTTATTTTTTGCCCATCATTTGTTTCCCAGCGAGTCCATTGCTTGCCATAGACTGGACCCAGCTCTCCATTTTCATCTGCCCATTCGTTCCAAATTGTCACACCATTATTATTGAGATATTTAATATTTGTGTCCCCTTTCAAAAACCACAAAAGCTCATGGATAATTGATTTTAAGTGAACCTTTTTTGTCGTTACCAATGGAAATCCATTATTCAAATCAAAACGCATTTGGCAACCAAAGAGACTGCGTGTGCCAGTGCCAGTGCGATCTTTTTTATCCACGCCGTTTTCTTTGATATTTTTTAACAATTCGAGATAATTTCGCATATTTTTTTTATTACGTTTATTTTTTTCTCCAGACTACATATCAGCATAGGTCTGCATTTTTGCACTTGTTAAATTATAAATAATCCCCGCCTCTTTGAATATCTCCTTGCTTCTTTCTCCTGCGTGATAGTCCAGCTTGCAAACCACTTTTTTTATTCCAGCATTAATGATTATTTTGGCGCAAGTATAACAAGGTGTCATATGGCAATACAGTGTTGCTCCGTCTAGCGCCATGCCAAAACGTGCAGCGTTTGCGATTGCATTCAGTTCGGCATGACTTGTTCTGATGCAATGTCTTGTCTCTTTGCCGTTATCATGTGTAACAGTATGCATTTCATGTTCAACTTCATCACAGTGTTTTGTATTAACAGGAGATCCGACATAACCAGTTGAAAGAATTCGTTTGTCTTTTGCAATAACGCAACCCGAGCGACCTCGATCGCAGGTGCCGCGAGAACCTACTATTTCAACTAAATTCAAAAAATATTCATCCCACGATGGTCGCACATATTCCTCTTTTTTTTCACCCATATTATTTATTCCCCCCCCAACTCTTTAATTATTTTATCCACTTGGTGATATAGTTCTAAAAAAGTTCCTTCATTATTAATTACAAAATCAGCATAATTTTTTAAATCTTTGATTTGCACTTCAGCCTCGCGCTTGTTATCTGCCAAAAATTCTTCATAAGTTTTATGCATATCATCACTATTTTCTCTTCTTTTTGTAATGCGGTTATAGCGAAGATCTAGATTTGCTTCAACATATACCAACTTAAAACCGGAAAGATTTTTTAGATATTTAATATCCGCCATTCGACGTACGCCGTCGATAACCACGATTTGACGTGTGTCTTCATCGACATCATGGCAAACTGTCATAGACAAGATATCATCATTAAAATTTTCCCGAAAGAGAGTGGAAATTTTTTGCAAATTTTCTCGACTTTCTTCCAAGTGCATTCGTTGAGCCACATCGCGGAGTGCTGTTGAAAAGCGGTGAGAGCTGCTCTTGTATTTTTCTTTAATATGTTTTGCTATAGTGCCTTTACCACTGCCAATCTCCCCAGCTATGCCTAATATGATTTTCATGGTTTTATTTTTTTAAATAATTATGCAATTGATCATGGTTTTTCTATTTTACTATTTTTCATTTACCTAGTCAAAAAACAGAAAACCATCAAGAAAACTACCCGATGGCTTTTTTTGTTTTGTCAAATTTTACAAAAGTTTATATTTTAAGATATTTCCTGATGGCGAACCAACTGCTCAGTGTTCCCAATAATGTTCCAATCAGAATTTGCATTCCAAAAATTACAGCAAGATTGGAAAGATAGAGCGAAACCATATTGACACTTGGAATTAAGTGCGTCGTGAATCGCTCTGACGATTTTAATGTAATGAATAAAAGAAGCATAGAGACGATTGAAGCAATAAAGCCATAGATGATTCCTTCAAAAATAAATGGTAAACGAATAAACATATTAGAAGCTCCAACTAAACGCATTACTTCCACTTCTTTGCGATGGGTATAGATCGTAATCCGCACAGTATTGGAAATGATTAAAAGCGAAATGATTGAGAAGAGACCAGCCACTCCTAATCCGATTTTGCGTACTTCTGCGACTATGGAATTTAGGCGATCAATTACCTCTTTATTTTTCCCATAGTTAACTCGACTTATGTCCTCATTAAAAGAAGCGTTCGTCAAATACTCACTAATCATGTCATATTGATTAGCATCGTTGGCTTGAATAACCAAATAAGAAAGTAGCGGATTTTCGCCAATTTCTTCCAGTGATTGTAGGATTACCGGTTCTCCTGCGCTATTTTTCTTAAAATTTTCCAAAGCTTGATCTTTGGTTATGTATTCGACTGTTTTTATCTCACTGTAATTTTCCAAATCATTTTTCGCTTTTAGAATTATTTCTTCTTCGGTGCTTGCCTTAAAAAAAACACTGACGTTAACTTTTTCTTGCATATTTTGGAGGACATTATCAGCCGTTAATACGATAATGTAAAGGGAACTGACAGTAAAAAGACAAAGGAGCATCACACTAACCGCTGCCACACTCAGATAGCCATTACGAAAGAAATTAATCCAACCACCTTTTATTGTCCTAGTGAGCATTAAAAACATATTTTTTTAACAAATTTTATATTTACCTTTTTCTTCATCACAAATAATTTTTCCTTTTTCAAGAACAATAACCCTCTTTGCCGCTTTATTGATAATGTCCCTATCGTGACTGGCTAGAATTACGGTTGTGCCAAGTTTGTTTATCTTAAGCAATAATTGCATAATCTCCAGAGATGACACGGGATCAAGATTGCCAGTTGGTTCATCGGCAATTATCACAAGTGGCTTATGAATTAAGGCCCTGGCCATCGCAACGCGTTGTTGCTCGCCACCGGAAAGCTCATGGGGAAATTTGTGCTGTCTATCACCCAAGCCAACAATTTCTAGTATTTGAGGAACATCTTCTAGAATTTCCGCTTTTGAAATGCCACAAACTTCCAGAGCATAGGCCACATTCTCAAAAGCAGTTTTTTTATGCAACAATTTGAAATCCTGAAAAACTGTTCCGATACTTCTTCTGTGTTCTGAGATGCGTCTTCTGCTGATGCTGTCTAGGGGTTTTTTATTAAAAAAAATCTGTCCTTCTGTTGGAGACTCTTCGGCATAGATAAGTTTTAAGAGCGTTGATTTTCCAGCGCCACTCTGACCAACAATCGAAACAAACTCTCCCAACTTGATTTCCAAATTAATATCTTCTAAAGCTATATAAGCATCTTTATAAATTTTTGAAACCTTATCAAACTTAATCATTTTTTGTTTGTTGTTAATCTTGCTACTTTATTATTATATACTACTTTTTAAATATTTCAAATAGCTTTCCATAAAATCTTTCAAATTGCCCATGAGAACCTCATCAACCTGCACCGTTTCCAATTTTGTTCTATGGTCTTTAACTAGTTTATACGGATGGATAACGTAAGACCTGATTTGACTTCCCCATTCCGCGCTAGATTTTTCACCACGTAATTTTCTTTTTTCTGCTTCACATTCATCGATATACTTTTTGTGTAATTTGGCTTTTAAGATTTTTAAGGCCTGCTCTTTATTTTGCAATTGACTCCTTTCATTTTGACAAGAAGCCATTATTTCAGTTGGAAGATGGGTTATTCTTACAGCGCTATCGGTTGTGTTAACGCTTTGTCCTCCGGCGCCCGATGAACGATAAACATCAACTCGCAAATCTTCCTGATTTATTTTTACTTCTTTTATCTCAGCAATTATTGGCAGAACTTCCACAACAGCGAAAGAAGTTTGGCGCAGATTATCTGAATTAAAAGGCGACAAACGCACTAGGCGATGAGTGCCAATTTCGCTCTTAAGATAACCGTAAGCAAAACGACCACCAACTTCCAATGTCGCGCTTTTTATTCCAGCCTCTTGCCCGCGTGTTTCATCAACCAGTTTTATTTTAAAATTATTTTTTTCACCCCATCTCAAATACATTCGCAGAAGCATTTCTGCCCAATCTTGCGCGTCCACTCCGCCAGCACCAGAATAGATATTAAGAATGGCACAATTAGTATCATATTCTCCATTGAGAAGAGTTTTGAATTCTAATTCGTCAAACTTTTTTCCCGTTTCACTTATTTTTTTTTCCAACTCATTTTCATCTTCCGCCGTTTCTGTCATTCCAGAAAATTCCACAATATCGCTCAAATCTTTTTCTAAAATTTCAAATGTTTCCATCTCCAAGGTTAGATCTTCTAATTCTTTCATTACGCTTGAAGCTTTTTGATTATCACTCCAAAAATCTACAGCGCGCGACTGATCTTCTAATTCTAATATCTTTTGTTTTTTTTGCGTCAAGTCAAAGACAGTCCCGAAGATTCGGGAGTTTAATTTTTAACGCTTCAATTTTTTTAGTAATGTTTTCCATATTCAAAAATAATCTATTCAAAAAATAACATACCCAGCATTAGACCAATTCCCACTAAAAATGCGACCATCTGCAGGAGTCCTTTTTTTGCTCCATTCTGCTTATGCAACTCTGGGATCAGATCTGTTCCTGCGATATAGATAAATCCTCCGGCGGCAAAAGGAATTAAAAAACTCTCTAGACCATCCATTTTTAAATCAAAACTTAAAATTAAAAGAGCACCAAGAACAGCAGTGAGTGCCGTTAAAAAATTCAAAATCAAAGCTTTTTTCCGGCTAAAACCGCCATAAATCAAAGAAGCGAAATCACCAATTTCTTGAGGAATTTCATGAAAAACCACCGCTACTGTTGTTGCAATTCCAACCGGCACGCTCACAAGATAACTAGCACCAATAACCATTCCATCAACAAAATTATGCAGTGAATCTCCAAGTAAAATAATATAGGAAAATGGATGGGGATGTTTTTCGCAAGGTTCTTCGTGACAATGACGCCAGTGAATCACTTTTTCTAACACAAAAAAAACAAAAATACCAGAAAGAACATAAAGCGAAACCAGCACACTATCACTAGAATTTTCATAGGCCTCAGGAATCAAGTGAATGAAAGCATCACCCATTAAAGTTCCAGCTGAAAGACTAACAAGATAAATGAGAATTTTATACAGTTTTTTTTGATCCAAAGACAAGGCAAAAACACCAATAAGTGAAATTAGACTAACAACAAAAACTGAAACCAGTGTGTAAATCCAAATCATAAATTATAAATATTTTTTAATCAGCTCAATGTGCCCAATTTCTGCTTGCATAATTGCACCAAAAAATTTGCGAATATGCGCTTCAGCTGATTCTCCGGCAAATTTCTTATATAACTCAACAGCATGATCTTCAAGTTCAATTGTTTTCTTGAAATTTTCCAGCATTTCGTCCGAACAAATTTCCGGTTTTATTTCTGGCATTGAAATTTGCAATAATTTTGTTGCGATAATTGCGTGTTCCAACTCAATTTTTGCCAAGCGCTTATACATTTTTATTATCTGATACTCTTTTGCTTTTCCGGCCATACAAAGATAAATTGCGTTGGCTTTTGTTTCCAGTGTTAACGTTTCTAAAAGATTCTTCTTTGACAACTCACTAATCTCAGTTTTAATCTCAGCTATTGGTTCAGCTTCTGACCCGAGTTTTATAAAATTGCCCTTCGCTCCACAAAAGGAACAATCGCTTGGCTTTTCGACACCAATATAGGCGTCTCCGCAAATTTCACAGATGTATAGATTCATATTATTTTAAAAAAATTAGTTATTTAGTTACTTTTTTCCCGGAAGAATATTCCATCGTTTGCACCTTCTCAAGAGGCTGAGAAAATCCACCGCTGGTCTTATACTCAATATCAAAGACGGGCTTATTATTGTCATCAAAATGCACATCCAGAGATGCCACATGTGCGGGTTTTTCCGGTGCAGCCGTCTTGATATCTAATTCTCTTGATACTTTTTGAGCAAAACCCCCTTCGATCCCAGTACCGCAAGAAAAAAGAACAACTGGTGCGTTATCGCTAAGCCATTCGCGAGCGGCTCGTCTGACTCCCGGCCCACCTCCATTTTCAATATCATCGGATTGCAAATTCAGTTTTCTGTCGTTTTTTTCAGCATTATCATTTTTAAAAACATTGTTTCGCTGCCATTCTTTAAGTGCATTTTGATAATCATCCTCTGATGTCATTGCTCCTGGGAGTGGTGGTGGCTCATTATCTGGATAGGCTTCTTCCCCTAGATTTACTGACGATTTTGAGCCATGTCCGCCAAGAATAATAAAATCAATCTTATTACCTTTTGGTGCATATTTTCTATTTAACCGACCGAGATACTTCGCCATTCCTAATTGAGAAGCTGCTTCGACAATACGCATCTCATAATTATTCTTTTCAAGAGTCATGCTTACCCTTTTTAGCATTGTTGCGTCTTGAAAAAAAGCACCAATCCAATCAGATTCAGGAAATACTACTACGCCATATGGAACGTCATTATTTTCTGCCTCTAACTGGTGAACGAGCATTTGATCATCGTATCTGTCAAAATTTGCAATTCCAAATTTATCAAACAACTCTTTCGGCGATCCTTGTTTTAGCTCATTCAATCTTTGCGCCGCCTTAATATTCCTTGAGTAACTTTCATAAAATATTTCTTTTCCTTCATTATCCGTACCAAATTGCACCTTTGCTTTTTCCCATTTTCCAACAATTTCTTTGCCTAAACCTAGCTTTTTTGCGAAGAATACAGCAATTTCTTTCGTTCTTTGTTCTAAAAATGGAGGATATTTTTTATTAAATAAATCTAGGATATCCACTTCAACATCCGTGTGTTTTGTGCCATCCGGCACAATTTCTAATACTTTTTCTAAAAGATCTTTATTTCCAGTTTTTGATATTATATTAATAAATGTTTCTGCTCCTATATGATCGTGGTTTCCATTGGCCATTTTGTGAACTTTTTTTGATTTTCCAATATCATCAATGTGATCAGAAAGCCAAGTGTCAAGTGCTATTCTCTCTGTAATATTTGACGATCCAAGCGCCTCGCTGACGACAAAAAGAATGTTATTTCTAAACCGAACTGCTTCCTCATCTTTCTCGTGACCACCACCATCCTTACTAGAATTATTAGCTTTCAAAATAGAATCGATTCCTTCAAGCGAGTTGACTACTTCGGTAAAAATAAACCCGCATCTAAGCTCTCCGCAGTTTGGACAAAATTTAGAAGAAACCATTTCGGTTCCGCATTTCATGCATTTGGTCATTTTTTTTGCATTTTCTCGTTCCGTCATCAGACCAATTCTCAATGCTTCAGCCATCAGATTCACAGTCTTTTCATCTTCAAATGAACCTTCGATTGGAAGTTTCCCCTCTTGACATAAAGTTAGGAAATTTTCATGCGCCTTACTATCGTAAATGTGGTCGAGATAATTTTTTAACAAATTTTCCACATCAAAATCATCCAACGATTCCGGACTAAGCTTTTTTGGGAGCTCAATTCCATCTAATAGTTCTACCTTTGCCGTAACCGCCTGTTGAGCAATCTCTTTCAACTTATTCTTATCCTTGGGGTCAATTCTTACTCCATCTTTTTCTTGATTCTCAATACGCAAAAGATCACCCGCGCATTCTTTTTCAAATTTAGCAGTTTCTTTTTCCACTGCACTTGTCATATTTACGCGCACTTCTTCAGGCGATTTAATGCCTTGTGGGGCTTCAAGATTTTCTTGCTCCTTTGGTTTTTCTATTGTTCCGGTTGTCAGTGATTCCTTGTTTAACATATTATTTCAGTTTTTCCTTTAGCGCTTTAATTTTCTGCTCGTCTGTTTTTTGAGAAATTTTTTTCAATAGCTCAAGCCTCATTTTTTTCAAAGAGTCCATTTTTGCTCGAAATTTTTCCCAAGCTTTCTGATATTTATCCATACTTTTACAAAGCTATCCTCGCTGCAAAATTAAAGGCGTAAAAATAACTCTGCCAACTTGTGTCAGTTGAATTATATTCATTGTCAAAGGCGAAATAATCTGCCAGCGCTTCTCGTACTCGCAATAATTCTTTTAGATGACTGGGGATTTTTTCATTGTCAATTGTAAGGTCTATTAATTCCAGCGCACGTTCAAAAGCTAATCGGCTATATTCAACATTGCCCTTATTTTTCCATTTTATCGTTCTTTCCACTTCACTGCCAACATTTGCCATCTGTTCAAAAAATGAAAGTTTTTGCCAGCCACCACTGGCTAAATTTTTATGTTGATATTCCATTATTTTTGCACTAATTTATCTATTATTTCTAAAATCTTTTTTTGAACTTCTAAATCATCCACTCCGCGACTGCGATTGCCCTGCGCTGGACGCAAATTTATCATTGAATCGAATTCAACAAAATCTTCCCCGATCAACTCAGGATAAAAATTTATCCCCCAAAGATTTTTTTGCGCTGATCCATTTTCTAATAATAACGCCTCCTCATCAGCGTGTAAATCGGCATCGATCGCCATAATTTTCTTTTCGATATCTACAACTGCCTTCACCAAATTACCAAACATTTTTTTTGACATTTCCGCCAATTCTTCTCTTGATATTCCATCTGTTATTATTTTCATATAATTATTTGAATTATTTTAACTTTTATTCTATATTTAATTAAGTGCCATCTTAGCTCAGTTTCCGCCAAAGGCGGACAGGGTCCGAGCGACGGCCGATTTACGCAATTTTGAAAACTACATAAGCCATCTTAGCTCAGTTGGTAGAGCGACGGTATCGTAAACCGTAGGTCATCAGTTCGATCCTGATAGATGGCTCAACTTTTTAATTAGGGCATTGTGGCATTGAGAATAACTACCACATTTTTTTCATTTAACGGAATCTTGCTAATAAATAATTGTGGGAAATATTCCGCTTCCGCTTTCTCTATACTGGGATATGTTTTTAAATATTCTGCTAGCTCATCATTGTTTTTTCCCAAAATTCCCTTTTTTAGATTTTCCAAATCAATATTTGGTTGCATGACATTAGAAGCGTGCATTTTAATATCAATTGTTCCAAACTTGAAATCCGTGCTAGTTTTGCCATAATCAACAATCACTGATCCGCTATCAATATTAATTTTTCCGTTTCCAGATTTTGAAATAACTGAGTTGGCAATTTTTTTAATATCATTTTCAGAAAAAACCAATGCGCGCGCGCGTGCTTCCGCTTTTATTTCAAAGCTATCCGCTGTTTCACCTGCTGAATTAGAAATGCGATAGACCGGTTCATCAATAAAGATAGCATCGTCTAAAATTATCATTTCAGTTACACCCGCTTTTACTTTATTTTTAATGGCATTGTTTATTTCTAAAGATATCTTATCTTTGGCGTCGCTAATGTCTTTGTCGGAAATAACTCTGATAGTATCGTTGCCATTGCCTCCACCTGTCATTGAAGAAAAAGATTTGGCATAAATTTTGACATATTTTTCATTTCCACTGTTTTTGAATCCCGGAATGGTAAAGCTAGTTGTGGAAATATTAAATGAGTCTCCAGCTTCATCTGCGATTACTTCTGCTTCAACTATGCCTGGCTTTATTTCTTCACCAACTTTGGTTGTTCCCGGAATAGTCACTCCCTGTACCAGACGAAATACTTTTTGATCTTCACTTAGAAATCTGGTTGTCGCCACAAGAGCTTGCGAGGAAGAACTGAATTCATTATAAATGGTGATTTTTCCCTTAGCCTTTTGGTTGGAAGCGTTCTTATTCCCGGTTGAGTTAAATGTTTTTGCCACTTCCTCATCAAATTCCATTAATTTTGCCGGAATAATAGACTTTTCATAATCAATGCTATCATAATTAACATTGCCTGTGATCTCTGTATCAGCCGATTTAACTTCTTTTTTGGCGAAAACAGTAATTGTCGCTTTGGGCATATATAGATAGGCCGCATAAGCTGATCCAAGCACCAGAATAATCGCCCCCAAGACAGCTACTGCTTTTAAAAATCCACCACCTGCTTTATTTGTTTCCTCTAGTTTTTTATTGGTATAATCTTTGCCATTCTTTTCTGAGAAATTATTAGCATAAAAAAAGTTTTCCAATTGCTTATCTTTTTGAGTTATTTCTTGCTTTGCTTTATATTCTCCCAAATTATTTTTCGCAGAAGGAATCTTCGGAAACCTTTCCGCTGTTGGCGAAAATGAAGTTTGAACTTTTTGACCAAGTGAACGATTAGGTATGTCCACGTCCATAGAAAAACTTCTTCTTATGCCAGTATCTTTTCTTGGCGACATACCCCCATCTATATTTATTTTGCTACCTTTATTAATATTAATTTCAGGATGAATCTCTTTTTCTTTTATTGCTTCCAGGTCTTCCCAGCCAAGATCGTTATCGGTGAAACCGCTCTTGCTGTTACTGGAAACAAAATAACTTGCAGAACCGATCTTTTCAATATTTCTGTTATTGCGAGTAGTCGTATCCTCAAATCCAGCTGTATCCGCTTCTCTTTCAAGCTCTCTTTTTGCCTCATTTTCTTTCACATCATCAAAATCTACCAGATTTTCCGAGCTATCTTCCAATTTTTGTTGAACGGAAATCCCAGCTTTCTTAATTAACATTTTACCTAATTTATCTTGAGTAACAAGGCTAATTTTCAACCCCAAACTATCCGCTTCTTTTCTTAGAAGCTTTAAATTAACAATACTTTGAATCAAAAGAGCTCTCTTTGGCACAACAATAATAACTTCCGGAGCTTCGGTTTTTCTCAGTTTTTCTACAATTGAAGTTATTTCCTCGTCAATGTCAATGTAAAATGTTTGATGCATAATAATGGTTTAAACTTTTTTAATTATTTATTTTTGAATCATTTTTACTGCTCTTCTCAGTATTCCAGCTAAAACTTTTTCTTCTCCGACTAATTCAATGATTAAATTGGCCAACCCCATTGGCGTTATGTCTTGCGGATCTCGCAACTCTTTTGTTTCGTCGAATATATTGACCACATCTTTAGGTTGCAGAAAACTCACTTCAACTTCTTTGGCGAAGGGTAACTTTTTTGTCCAAGCAGATGTTGCTAGCGATTTTTTGATTCCTGGTAATCCGGATCCGCCACCACAGAGAAAAATTTTATTGGGCAATAAATCATTTTCAGAAAATTCTGATAATGATAATTCTACTCCAGAAAGCCAAACACTGCAATCATCAATAAACATTTTTTCGATTTTTTCGGAAACATCTTTGCCCAACCTACCTTCGGAATATCTTATTTTAAAAGCTTCCGCCTCTTCGAAACTCACACTTAATTCGGTTGCCAATCTTTTTGTGAACGCTCTTCCGCCAAGGGCGAACATCTTTGTTCCCTCCATTCCTCCATTTCGCACAAGCGCGATATCCGTTGTTCCTCCACCAATGTCTATAAAAATAGCACTAAAATCAACAATATTATCCACGCCCATCGACTTTGCAACTGCGTATGGTTCTGCCGCAATTGAAAGTAACTCCAGTTTTAGTTTCTCGGCGATCGTCTGCAGTGCCCCAAGATGAACCATTGGAGCGTAGGCATTGAAAACTGAGATTGAAACATCTTTCCCCTGAAAACCAAGCGGATTGGTTATTTTATAGCCATCAATTCGCACATCCACAATTGCCGCATTAATCAATTTCACCTCAATTTCATTATGCCCTGTTTCCCAGGCTAGTTGTTGACGAATACGATCAAAAGCTTTCCATTGAACTTTTTGAATGATATTTTTCAATTCTGGAAAATCAATTCGCATTTCTGGCTTGATTCTTTCGTAATGCACTGTTGTCGTTGTTCCCTTAACTAATTCTCCCGCAATTCCTACAATGGATTTTTCAACTTTTTTTATTCCTGCCATCAGTGTTGCTGCTTCAATTGCATGGCGACAATTTTCAATCACGCCGGCTATATCAGATACAGCTCCACTGTGCATATCTTTTAATCCCTGCCGAGCCCTGCCAACACCTTTGATAATTCCAGTGCCATTTTCTCTATCAACTTTAAAAACCAAAGCTTTGACGACTTCCGTTCCAATATCAAGCGACAGATAATAATCTGACGAAGAGTTTCCTGCACCTAAAATTTTAGAAAAAATCCCCATTAAAAAATTCTATTTCATATTTTTTACTAATTTAATTATAAAACAAAAACTTATTTATTACAAATCAACCT
>CAIMLT010000061.1 GCA_903842445.1 uncultured bacterium | reverse complement strand
TGGAAATAGCCGAGTGAGCAATTAATTCGCCAGGATTACTAGAAACGAAATTATACCAACAAGCATCCGGCGTATCAAAAGTTCCCAAGTTACAGGAAGAACCATTATCACGAAATTTTTGGACAATATCCGTCCCTTCTGGCGTGAAACCGAATTCAGCCTTATCCGCATTAACTTGCCAAGCATAATCAGGGTTGGATGCTGGGGTATAATCATCAAAATATGTTCCGGGACTGTCGGATTTGACTAACGCCGGTGAGGTTCCGGAATGAACATAAAAAGAATACCCAGCCAAGTTATCAGTTGTAATATTCCAAAAAACTGAACCATTGCCAGATCCACCACTTACGCCGGGAATTGTCGGCGTCATTGTTACGTCCGATGGGGCGCTAAGTGCCAGATAAACTTCTTGCATACTTTGATAACCGGCTCTCAAACGATAAGAAGCACTGGATGAATCTCCAGTAGCCAGTTCGCTAATCGTATCTTCAGCACGAAAACTAGTTGACTCCGAACGATTTCCACCAATAGAAACATCATCACTTTGAATAGAATAGTTTGGACTACTCATTGCGGCAAAAACAGAAACAGTTCCAAAGCTAAAAAAAAGAATAATTAAAACAAGATAAATTTTCATAGCTAATTTTCTAAAAAAGACTCATGCCAACAAAACAGCAACTCTTTTTTCTAAGCAATATATTATAGAAGTGAGCCGATTTAAAAACTTTTTATTTTTTTTCTCTCGCTTTTTTAACGATCCAGCGATTGTATCTTCCAAATAACCAGAAAAAGGTTATCAAAGCAATCGCGATAATGACAAACAATTGCCAAGGAAAAATCCAAAACGAAAGATTGAAGGTTGCATGACCGCTTCCGGGAAGCGCAACACTCGCAAGAGCGCTATATCTTCCGACATAAAAATTATCCCATTCATATCTAGCCTTTTCCAAAAAAGTTTTAGGCCTTTTTTTAATATTCGAATCGCCCCAAGCTATCTCAAATCGACGACTACTCCCAGGCAAAACATTTCCACCAGAATCAACATTTAAAACTGGCAACTCAGTTATGTTTTTGCCAAGCATACTCTTGACTGTAACATTACCCACTGGCTTAAAATGAACATTGCCCTTATTTTCAATATTTAATTCGAAATTAACCGGAATATGATCAAAAAACTTTTTTCCATTTTTCAAGGAAAAACTTTTTAAATTTCCCTCTTCATTTATTTTTCCCGAAACTGTCAGTAAAATCAGTGTTCCGGTTTTGTAATCCACACTAACTGATCCACCGCTATCTTTTTCTGGTTGTTGTGGACTGAAAAAAACTGCCGCATAATGCCCACCGGGTTCTGCGTCTTTGGGAATTTCAATCTCAAAGATTATATTTTGCCAATCAAGCGAGCGTATCGCAAAAGGCCCACCAGAAATCCTAATCCAACTGGCCAAATCTTTTGATTCTCCATTCAACTCAAAAAATTCAGGCTCTCCATCACCAGTTTCCTTGGCACCAAAATCAGCTTGTGAATAAGTGATTGAAAGATCTTTATTGGTTTCATTGTAAAGTTTAATGATTCCGCTGATTTTTGTTCCGGGATCTCCAGTTACTTCCCTGACTGGAGGAGAAATGGTCAAGGCCGATACATCTTCTCCCCAAAAAATAAAGCAAGAAATAATGCCAGCAGCAAATAATGCAAGAAATTTATTTTTCACAGCCATTTTTTTGAGCGTAAAGATTTACTTAGAATTTTCCTGTTGCAACAACTGTCAGCGTATCAGCATAATTACCAGCTGGTGTCGAACCGGACACGCCAGCTTTGGCCGAAATATCAAATGAACCAGAATCAACTGGACCACTTGTTGAAGCAATGGTTTGAAAGGTTGTGCTAATTGCCAAGTCAGAAGTGCTATCATTATCAAATGCTTCACTAAGCGTAATGTTGCTAGAATTTTTTCCATACACTCCAAAACCTTCATTTCCAAGAGTAACAGAGGTGCTGGCTGCCGAAGGAATCGTTTTTTCCACTCCGGCAGTGCTAGAGTAAAGGCCAGACGCGGAATTAGAATTAGTATCTTTAATTTCAACAACCACACCACCCGTTCCATTAGTTGAAACAGATACTGTTGATGGCGATCCATTAGCAGCTTCAGTTGCACTACCAAGTAAATCTCCGGTAACATATCTCACTGCTGCAGAGGTTATCGCCCCGAAGCCAATGGAGTTATCTGAAATTGAAAAAGTCAAAGTTGGATCAACCACACCCGAAATAGAAATTTGATCATTAGCTATAATATCAATGATAAAATTAGTGCTATCAACATCAATCGTGTTATTATTTGTTTTCATCGTAATGATGCCTGTGGTTGTATTGGCTGGCGTTCCCAATTTTCCGACTCCGGTATCAGTTAACTTCACACCATATAATGTTCCTGCGGACAAATTATCAACTGCACTAATAGTTATAGTATCATAGCTGGCAGCGCCTACTCCTTTCGTACAAGCAGCTGTCAGACTACCCGGAAGCGCAGTAGCTGAATCTTTTAGCCCTGTTGCGGTAACAACAAGCGCTCCCGCAGTGGCACACCACTTGCCATCATCAGCGTCTGGAAAAACCAAAATAACCTTATTTAATCCCGCGCCACCAGAGACGGCTGTCGCTGGAGTGAATTGAATTTCATGTGCCACGCCAGTTGTTAGATTTTCCGCGTTTCGATTAATGTAATCTCTCACCGTAGAAAGAGATGCGGCTTGAGCTTTGAAAACAAAAACTCCCAACGTAATGAGCATTATGATCCCAAGACCAATAATAAATACTTTTTTTTGTTGCATTTTATTTTTGCTAATATATATTTATAATTTCTTCATCTATTTTATTATACCAAAAATAATAAAAGAGTAAAGCTACTTTTTAAAAAATCGGCTAATATCTTCCCGTTACAACAACCGTCAAGTTAGTGGCATAACTTCCTGCATCAGTGATACCAGAAATGTTGCTTATAATTGACATTGTGTAGTTGGTAAAATTAGATGGGACATTCGATTGAGCAATTGTTTCACCTGAAACAAATTTAAACTGATCAGGAAAACCATAGTCCGCCGTTGGTTGACCCAATCCGCCAATAGGGTCAACTCCGATAAAACTATTTTCCACTAAATTGAAACCGAATTGCTCGGTATCAACGCTTAATACTGAACGTGAACTTAGCGCACTTATTGTATGCTCCATAGAAGCTAACGACGAACCAAAAAATTGAATCGAGTAGCCACTCTTGGCTGTTGTTGCCGCGCGAAATGCCGCAGTATCATAGCGCACATTGGAAGGATCCAGCGTTCCCAGATTAGCAACAGCATCTGTTACTGTAAAAGAAATTACCTCATCATTGCCGACCATCGGCCAAAAGCCGATATCAGAAATGAAAGAAAGGCTACGCGACTCTCCAGTTGACAGCTCATCAAGTGAATCATTTAGAGAAATTCCACCTGAAGAAGAACGCACCCCTCCGACATCAATTGCATCTGCTTGAATAGAAAAATTTGGACTACTCATTCCAGCCATTGCCAGATACGGAGCGCCAAAAACAAAAAGCATAGAAAAGAAAACAGCTTTAAAATATCTCATTAAATAAAATTTAAGACTTACGCATTTATTAAAAGCAAACTTGCTATTGTCCATCTGATTGCCAGAGTTTGCACCCAAGCTGACAAGTTTATTTTAAACGTGTAAATCCGTTTATTTTTTCTTTCTTTTAACTTCAAAGTGAAACTGACGACCCACCCAACGAAAAAACCAAATAAGTAGAAATAGAAAAACAAATATAGCAGAGACGATTTTCCAAGGAATAATCCAAAAGCTGATGGTTTTTTTATCCAGAATATCTTTGTAGCCTCGATTAACAACTAAATCAGCTGTATATCTACCAAACAGCATTTTCTTTCCACTCCATTCGATTGTGCGTGAGCGAAGAGATCCGGGCATTATGAACCAGGGATCAATATTAATTTCATCGATCTTTTGACCCAAAATATTTTTAATCTCTACTGAACCATATGGCATCAAGTGAACGCTTCCGCTATTTTCAAAAAGAAGTTCCATTGGCACAGGAGCTTTCTCGAAAAAAACTTTATCGTCTTTGACTCTAAAATTTTGAAGCATACCCTCCTCCTTCGCCTCACCCTTAACTCGAATGAAAAATAGCGTTCCCAAGCGAGAAATCAATTTTGTCTTCCCCTTGCCATTATCCGCTTCGGTCAATTCATCTTCCGGCGGATTGGTCACAACCAAAACCGAAGCATAAAGCCCACCAGGCTCTGAGCCGACTGGAATCGCCACCACTGTTGGCAAAATAATTCTTTCATTGTGTTTTAGAGTAAATTTACTGATTTCTGGACGAATGAAATCTCTAAGAGAAAAAGGTCCGCGCTCATCGCCCAAAAGATTAACTGCCTCTTCGGGATTTTTAGAACCCTTAAAATCTTCAATAACAACATTGAATTCCATTGTACGTCCCAAGCGATTGGTAATCATCAGTTCTTTCGTATAGGTTTCACCCGGATTCATGAATAGCTCAGTTTTGCCAGGTCCGAAAACAAAATCCCCTTTTATTTCAGGATCATCCAGTTTTTCTATTTTATAGGCAAAAACCGGAGTAACTCCGATTTTACTAAAAAGACAAACTGCAAAAAAGAAAAATAATATTTTTTTCATAGATATGTTAATCTGTACCACCAATTTCTGATCCTCCAAATAACTTAATTAACTAAAGCTGTTGCGGTGATGCTGGCAGTGTAAGATCCCTGTGGTTGAAAATGTGATGCACCAGATTGAGCTTGAAATTTCACAACCTCATCTTCCCCTGATGCTGAAGTTACTGTTGATCGATTAATTCCAATCACATCCGTTGTTTTAAATTTTATCCAACATTTGTCCACTGTTTGTGATGATCCTGTTCCGCAGGTTGTCGTTCCATTATCCTTAAACATTGTCGTAGCATCTGTTGCTGTTGCTGGCTCGACAGTATAACCAAATTCTGAATCAGCCGCCGCGACTGACCAAGTGAAATCGGGCGTATCGGGAGTAGCCTCACCATAATCAGCAAAACTATTCCCTCCACTAGCCAAAGCAGGAGCAGTGCCAGCTTTCAGCGCCATATTAAACCCGGTGGAATTATTGGTTTTCACATTCCAGGTAGCCGATCCGGTTCCAGTTCCACCAGTGATACCAGCAATACTTGACATTGTTACATCAGATGGAGAAGATATGGTAATTTCCGCCGTAACATCTTGCGTAACCGTAATTGAATCGCCAACTGCTTTTGTTAATTGTGGTTCGAGAATAACAAAAAGCAAAAAGAGAATCAAATTGCTTGCCAATGTTATTTTAAAAGTTTTTTTCATATTTTTTATTTTTTAGAAATTTTATTTTAACCAACACTTAAATTGTATAGTATTCATAAAAATTGTAAAGCATGTTAATACCTTCCTTGTTTTACGAAATTATTTTTTATCTTGTTTATACCTAAACTGAGCTAAAATTTAAACTAGCTTTTATTTTTTGAATAGTTCGATACAGCCAATATTTTTTTTGATTAATTATAATATCATAGCTACCGGGAAAAGCTATTGTCGATATTTTTGGAGAAAAACCCAGTTTGAATTTAGTAATTCCTTGCCATTTTCCAAAAGAAATTCCTCCAAAATCATATCTTGCGCAACCAGCTTTTTTCGCATCACAGATTTGTTGCCATTGCAAAAGATGAGGTGCCATCGCATTGCGAAAGTCATCATCTGAAGCGCCGTGCAAATAGATACAAGTCTTATTATAAAAAATAACAAAATTAGCCGCAATAATTTTTCCTTGATACTCCGCAACATATAATTTCAAAATATCATCAGGAATGTTTTCAAGCATTTTCATATAATAGCTTTCGTCGTGAACAACAATGCCATTCCGCTTGGCCATGACTTGCGTTAATCTCAAGAATTCAGCGATATTTTTTTCGGATTTATCACAAAAAATTTTAACGCATTTTTTTTCCGCCAATCGAATATTATAGCGTGTTTTCGCTTTCATCTCACCTAGCAATTGCTCCTCTGTTTTGGTTATGTCAATCACGAAAACTTCCTTCGGTTGCATATCGTGCGGGGCTTTTTTTATTTTATATTTTTGCGGTGAACAATAGTTGTTGTCCTTTACTGAATTTTTAATACTTTCTAGCATCTCCTCGTTTTCCGCATCAAACCGAATCCATCCAATTTCATTTTTTTTCGCCAAATTTACCAATTCTTGCATTCCATTTTGAATTTCATTAAAAATCGGCCCCCTGGGTACATAAAAATATTTCCCGACCATTGGCAGTTTATGTTCGATAATCGAGGCTCTAAAATTCTCCTCGAAAATAGAAAAAGTTCTCCGACCGACGCTTTCTTGAAATTTCCGCCACTCATCTGACTGCAAAAATTCATCAGCAAAAAAGTTTTTTTGCATTAAACTATTTTTAATTTTTATTGTCATAAAAAAACATGCTTACTTTTTCCCCAAAGCCTTCAGCGCTAATTTCACTCTCTGTCCGACATCTTTTATATCTAGCGGAATATCTTTGAGCGCGTCTCTTGCTTCGGCGTTGGAATATCCCATCATGATAAGCGCTTCGATTGCATCGACGTCCACTGTCGCCTCTTCTTTGTCGCCGGTGGAAATATCCGCCACTTTATTTTTAAGTTCGAGAATTACGCGCTCGGCGGTTTTCTTGCCAATGCCGGAAACTTTAGTGAGGATCGAC
Source organism: uncultured bacterium (assembly GCA_903842445.1). GTDB lineage: Bacteria > Patescibacteriota > Minisyncoccia > Moranbacterales > UBA2206 > UBA9630. Next base: position 2,416 of record CAIMLT010000061.1, on the reverse strand, counting down.
GGATCTTCATTAAGGATAGCTGTCTTTATGGTTTTGGGCGTGGCGATTGAAAGAATGCCAGTCGCCGCTTTCGGCCCGATGCCGGAAATGGAAATTAGAAGTTCAAACATTTCCAGTTCTTCGACATTAAGAAAACCATAAAGCGCCAGCGTGTCTTCGCGGACATAGGTATAAATAAATAAACTAACTTCAGCGGCTCCGGCGATTTTGCCAAAAATATAAGCGCTAAGAAATACCTTATAGCCAACATCATTAACATTAATAACGGCGTAGTTATTTTTGAGATATTCGATTTTGCCTTTGAGGCTTGCGATCATAGTTTATTAATTTTAAGCTGCACTTAGCTTAATTATACTTTTATTTTTAAAAAAAACAAAGGCGGTCGAAACGTTTGTTTCTTCCGCCTTTTCCGGACCGAGCCAATGCCGTTAGGCACAAGCTCGATCCAGTTTTTCTTGGATTCTTTCGAAGGAGAAACATTCATCCTCCGGGTCGAATCCAAGTTTGACAAATAATTTCAGCTCAAAAGGGTACTCCGCGAACCCCTTTTGAGCTAAAATGGACAGGCCGCCTTCCCTGGCGGCGCACTTCTCCAGGCCATTGCCCAGATTGGTGACGCCGCGAAGGAATTCCACCTTCTCGTTTTCCGAGGCGCTGTCCCACGCCTCGGAAACGATTTTCCAAGGGAACATACCTCCCCCTTTCTCAGCGGCCGAGCGACCGCTGAAAGTTGTCTCTTTTTTCCCGCCACAGCCTTTCGGCCATGGCGCGAGAAGATTCAAATCTTCTCGCGATCCCGGAAGAAATCCGGGAAAAAAGAGAGTTGATTAAAAAAAAGGCGAGGCATAGCCCCGCCACAGAAACCAATAAAAGCAGTGCCACGGAATCAACCATGACTTCCTCCTTTTTTTTTGAAGTTTTTCAAGGACAAGCCAGTACCCCAGTGGCGTTGACTTTCCTTCCAAAGTTCGCAAAGCTGTTAATTTATAAATTCAGTTTTGCGAACTTTGGAAGGAATAATATTACCCACTAAAATAATACTTTTCAAACTAAAAGTTTTTTAGTTTGAAATTGTCAATGAGCCTCTGCAAATAATTTTGGGCTTCGCTTTTAACCTTTTTTGGCAAAATTCCTTTTTTTATTTTTAATTTAAAAAGTCAACCCTCAATTTTCTCCCAAAATTACTTCAAAGAAACATAGCAAGCTTTACCATTTTTGTCAAGCACTTTCTGCATTTTTATTAACCAGAGCAGTTATTTTGCTTATTCTAGCTTATTTTTCCTTATTTTATTTGATTATTTACGCTTACATAATAAAAAGAAAAAGGGCGCCAAGCTAAATTAGCCTTGACGCCACAGTTGGTTTTTCGAGATAATTCTAGCCCATTTATGAGCTATTTTAAAGATTAATAATACGCAGCCTCTATTTGCCTAGGCTACAACTCTTGCCGACTTCTAGCGACCACCGCCTCCAGTCATTAGCGAATCACCTCCTTTCACGAAAAACCAAAAGTAATATTAACATAGCTTTTAAATACTGCCAATTTTTTTCTGCATTTTTTAAGAAAAAAATCCTTCTTGACAAAGGATTTCTTGTTTTATGTCTAGGCTTTTCTATTTTGCCCATAAATAATTAAAGATGGCTCGCATAGAATCAGCGATTCCTTCATTTTCAATAATCACACCCATCGCGCCATTTTTTGAATAGGATTCCAGTGAAATTTTATTATCAAAAATGGCGATATCAGATTCAAAGGGAAATTTTTCATAGGGAATATGTTTTGATTCTCGAAGCTCCTTCTTATCTGAATTTGCCAAAGACTTATCTGGACCATTTTTTGTCACATACAAAAATCTTGATCGAACTCCTTTTTCAATTCTTCGCGGAGTATAGCTTTTTCCAACGTTTGGCATTACTTTCAGAAAACTATCCAGACTGCTGATATTGTCAATTTTTTTGCTTTTGGTTCTTAGATATTCTTCTTGCATAGCTAAAAGTCCATTTAGTCCTTCATAATACTTAACTTTCGGCTTATTATCAGCCAGATCATAGATTGCTTGAATTTCCGGTAAAAAATCATTAAGCTCTTTTTCCCTGATTTGCAAATCTCTTTCTTGGGTTCTTATGAGACTAATAAGTCGCTCCGGGGATTCGGCGGTGAAATATGTTTTTTTGCCTTGATCAAAAGAACTCATAAGCCCCTTTTCCATTAAAGATTTAATGATGTTATAGGCGGTGCCACGATTAACTCCGGCTTGCTCGGCAATTTCCTGAACCGGAGATTTTCCCAGTCGCAAAGAAGCCAGATAAAATTTAGCTTCTTTGTCGGAAAGCCCAAGTTTTTGTAATTCTTTTTCAAACATATGATTTAAATCGATGAATTTTTATTCTCAACTATAATTATAATCCAAAAATA
>CAIMLT010000060.1 GCA_903842445.1 uncultured bacterium | reverse complement strand
AGCTAGGCTTGCACCAAGCGAAGTGCCAATGATATAAACTTCGCTATGTTTTTTTTTGAGAGTCGCGTAAGCTTTTTCCACATCTCGATTCCAATCTTCCCATTTTATATTTTCCAAATCTTTTGGATTTGTGCCGTGTCCGGTTAGAAGCGGTGCTAAAACCGCATAGCCATTTTCATTGAGATATTGCCCCAGTCGACGAAGTTCATAGGGTGTTGTCGTCCAGCCATGAATAAGTAAAACTGCCCGCCCATTATCGCTGGGAAAATGAAAAGGCTTATTAACGCAATTAAAATCATCCCGATATAGCAATTCCAGATCATTCGAAACAGCCGACCCTTTCTCTTCACATATTGATTCAATCATACTTAATATCCTACTACTTTTCTCAAATTTAGCCAATTATTAAAATCTGCTTTATTTTTTTTCCTCCTTTTTGAAAAGTTTTTTAGCTTTATAATTCTTATAGCGCGTAATTGCGCCAATAGAGATTATCACTGCAACAAAAATCACCCAACCAATCCAGTCAATATATTGCTTAATATCTCGCCAAAGATAACCATAAAAATAGCCTATCGCAACCAAAAAACTGCTCCAAACAACTCCGCCATAAAAAGAGTTTTTTAGGAACTTCCAAAAATCCATCTTTACAATTCCGGCTGTTGCAAAAGCCGCCCAGCAGAGTCCGGTCGTCGATTTCACGGCAAAAATAGTTTTCCCACCATAGCGCTTGAAATACTCTTCCATTTTTAGAACCAGTTTTTCAGTGATACCGATGTATTTGCCGACTCGCCGCACAAATCCCATTCCAAACCTATACCCCAAATAATAGAAACCGACGTCCCCGATGATGTCGCCCAAGATTGAAAAAATCAGAACCAGCCAAACATTAAAAGCACCAAGGCTGGCCATCATGGCTGCAAGCACTGTAACAATCGGACCCTCAATAATCATCAGTGGCAACATTATCAAATAGCCATAATGTTGCAGAAACTGAAATATATTTTGACCAAGTTGTTCCATACGTAGCCTCAAGGGGAGTCGGACCCCTCTTTTCAGGATGAAAACCTGATGTCCTAACCGATAGACGATGAGGCCAAAATCAAAACAAAGCATAACTGCTTTTTCCAATTTATTTGTCTAAAAAAGATAATAACATAACTTGAAAAATAAATCCAGTGCCAGCTCAGATTCAACACAAAATTGCAATTATCCACCATTTCAACTAGACTAGAAGAATAAAAATGACTACGCTTTATGATTATCCTAGGAATTGAAACATCGTGCGACGAAACAGCCGCTTCTGTTATTGAAGTTAAAGATAGCAAGGTTACTGTCTTGTCTAATATTATATCCTCCCAAATCGCCCTTCATGCCAAATGGGGCGGAGTTGTGCCAAATCTCGCCGCTAGAGAACATTTGAAAAATATTTTGCCCGTGATTGAAACTGCCCTAGAAAAATCAAAAAAGAAACCAACTGATCTGGATTTAATCACTGTGACCAATGGCCCGGGACTGATTCCGGCACTTTTAGTTGGAACAACTACGGCAAAAACACTCTCCTATCTTTGGAAAAAACCCTTAATCGGCATTCATCACATTGAAGGACACATTTATGCTAATTTTATTTCCGACAAAATTAATGCTTTGCAATTTCCCATTTTATGTTTAGTTGTTTCCGGCGGACATACACAACTGGTCTTAATGCAAAAACATTTGAACTATGAAATTATCGGCGAAACAGTTGACGATGCGGTTGGCGAAGCTTTCGACAAAGTGGCTAGGATTCTCGGCCTTGGTTATCCGGGTGGTCCAGCTGTCGCAAAGATAGCTGATGATTATTCGCACAACTTAAGCGTTTGTCCGGAAGAAGTCCGCACGGATGTTTCCCTTAGCAATCCAAGACTTTTAGTAAAGCACGAGAAACAAAGCCAAAATGAGGAAATCGCGCTTTTAGGATTTCTTTCGGGCAAATGCGTAAGTCATAATTTAGAAAAAGAGAAAAAATTTCGAATTACGCTCCCCCGTCCGATGCTTAAATCAAATAATTTCAACTTTTCTTTTTCTGGCATAAAAACCGCTGTGCTTTATGCGACCAAGAAAAATTCAGAAAACTTAGACGATAAAAATTATATTGCTGAAATGTGCCAAGAATTTCAAACCGCGGTAACCGATGTTCTTGTTTCAAAAACGATTCGCGCCGCTAAAAAATACAACCCAAAAATCATTCTTCTGGCTGGTGGGGTCAGTGCTAATGTTTATTTGAGAAAAAGACTAGAACTTGCCGTAAAAGAAAACTTAGAAAATACAAGCTGTCTTTTTCCGGAGCCTCCCTATAGTTTGGATAACGCAGCAATGATCGCCATGGCTGGATATTTTCGCTGGAAAAAAATAAAAAATAAAAAAAGATTGGCAGAAACTTGGCAAAATTTAAAAACTAATGCCAGCTTAAAAATGTAAAAAAATGTTGATTCAAGCCTTTTTTGAAGGAATAATCGCCGCACTTGGCGCTTTAGTTTTAGAACTGAGTCCACCTATTTTTGGCTTAGCTTTATCGGAAACTTCGCTGTTTTTTTTCCTATTTACTGCAAGCGTTGAAGAAACGATCAAATACGCTTTCATCCGTAATCACTATCTGAAATTAAAACTAAAAGAAAAAATCATCTCTAGCGCTTTTTTTATCGGTCTAAGCTTTGCCCTGGTTGATATATTCATCAAACAGTTATCCTATGAGGGTAATTTTTTACAACTTTTTGGTATTTTTTTGGTGCATATTTTCACTGCCACCCTTTTGGGGTTATCTTTGGGTGAAAAAATGAAAAGACCCCTGCTCTTAAGCACGATTATGCTTGGTCTGAATATAGCCCTACATTTCTTGTATAATTTTCTCATCTTGCGTTATTCATAGCCAATAAAATGTTTTTTTAAATAACTTGCCAAATATTGATAGTCCGCTATAATTTAGTTAGATAATTAAATCAATAATTTTTTTTGAAAATCATGACTAAAATAAAAAAATCTTTCTTGGAAAGACTAACCGGAGCAAGAACAATTGAAGATGATGTGTACATGTCCGAAAACGCCATTTCACCAAATGTAAATATGTATGGCAATGAGGATGAAATGGAGAGAGAAATTGCTACTCACTCAACTCCTCAGCATTTTTCTAGAGAAATCAGAGAAGAAAGTCAATCCAATGATTTGGAAAATAATGAAGGACAATTGACGATTGATGTCTATCAAACAGATAGCGACATTGTCATTAAGTCAACTATTGCCGGGGTAAAACCAGAGGATCTGGATGTTAGCATCAACAACGACATGCTTACAATCCGCGGAGAAAGAAAAAATGATGATCAAGTCATGGAGGAGAACTACTACTACCAAGAATGCTATTGGGGTTCTTTTTCTCGATCTGTAATTTTGCCAATTGATGTTATGGCTGATAAAATTGAAGCTTCAATGAAAAACGGAATTTTAACTGTGCGAATGCCAAAAGCAGAAAGTAACAAATCAAAAAAAATCCAAGTTCGAGGATTCTAAATATTTTTATTTTTATGTTGCCTATTTAACCTCGTTAAAAGCACGAGGTTTTTTTCTAGCAACCTAATTACATTCTTGATTTCAGCCAATTTTTAATGTATGCTGAATAATATGAAATTTATTTATTATTTCGCTGTTTTCTTGTTTTCTCTGATTCTTCTCTCATCGGACTGCTTTGCGGAGGGAGTTGATTTGGGTTTTCTTACCACTCAGAAACTTAATGCTGCCACAAAGAATGAATTAATCTTAACAATAAAAAACGAAAAAGTCTCAATCTCTCAATCCGAATTGGCCAGCTGGATCAAAGATAAGTCTTCACTTAGCTATTATGCCCAAAACTATAAATCAGAAATAGAGAATGGCAATTTATGTGCTTACAAAAAATCTCTACTTTGCAAATTAGCCTTCAGTTACCGCAAAGAAGCCAGGGTTAAGCAGGAAATTTTTGTTACCCTGGATGCAGAGCTATTGAGAAAATCCCTTTCCAGTATCTCCAGCAAAGTAAATAAAAATCCGATTGATTCTCGTTTTAAAATCGAAGATGGAAAGGTGGTTGTCTTTGCTTTGAGCGAAAAAGGCCTAAAGCTGGATGAGCTCAAGAGCTTGGAAATTATAATAGATTCTTTGAAAAACAGAGACTCTAATACAAAAATAGATTTGCCCTATGTCGAAATCAACCCCGTGATGAACACTGACTCAATTGATAATATGAAAATTAACACGCTAATCGGCGAAGGTCGCTCCAACTTCAGAGGTTCCCCTAAAAATAGAATTTTCAATATCAACGTTGCCACGGAACGTTTTAATGGAATTCTCATTAAACCTGATGAGGAATTTTCTTTCGTAAAGATATTGGGTGAAGTAGATGGCGAGCATGGCTACCTGCCCGAACTCGTTATTAAAAAAGATCGAACTGAGCCAGAGTTTGGTGGAGGCATTTGCCAAGTTTCCACAACCGCTTTTCGCGCAGCAATCTATTCCGGCCTAGAAATAACCGCCCGAAGAAATCACGCCTATCCGGTTAGTTACTATAATCCACAAGGAATGGACTCAACAGTATATGTTCCCAAGCCAGACTTGCGCTTTAAAAATGACACCCCCAGTTACATCCTAATCCAAACAAAAATTGTCGGCACAGAATTGGTTTTTCAATTTTACGGCACATCTGATGGCAGAAAAACAACTGTAATTGGACCAACTATTTTAGAAAAAAATCCAGACGGATCGATGAAAACCACTTTCACTCAGCAAATCAATGATGAAGATGGCAACTTGATTCGCGAAGATGTTTTTAAGAGTTCTTACGAATCACCTTCAAAATTCCCCCACCCAGGAGAAACCCCAGGGTTGCTCACAAGCAAACCCAAAAACTGGTCAGATCGTGAATGGCGAGTTTACAAAAAAGAGCATGGATTAAATTAACTCGCTTGGCAAAATAAAATTGACTTAACCTCACATCTTTGTTAAGCTATTTATATTGCCAAATGGCAATTTTTTATCTTGAACACTCTGCGCGCCGGTAGCTCAGTGGATAGAGCAGTAGCCTTCTAAGCTATTGGTCGCAGGTTCGATTCCTGCCCGGCGCACACAAGGCCCTTATAGCTCAGTTGGTAGAGCAGCTCCCTCTTAAGGAGATGGTCCCAAGTTCGAATCTTGGTGAGGGCACGAAATTAAATTTTCCCGCCTACCGGCAGGTAGGCAACTTGAAATTTTTAATTTTGAATACAAATGAAGAAGTCTGCAGAGGGGCGGTCATCGTCTAACGGCTAAGACATCGGTTTGTGGTACCGAGAATTTGGGTTCGATTCCCAGTGATCGCCCCTGTGTAGATTTCAAAAAATCAAATGCGCCCTTAGCTCAGTGGATTAGAGCATCTGGCTTCGGACCAGAGGGTCGGGGGTTCGAGTCCCTCAGGGCGCACCAAAAAAATACGGCCAATTGAGGTCGTCTTTTTTATAAAAATAAGTCTTATTTTATTCCAAAAATATCCTTTTTAATTTCTATTGGTCGCGCATATTCTTCTGCTCTTTTTGCTTCTTTCTCCACAATTTCCTGAAATTTTTCACGATCAAATGTTACCTCGCTATCTTTAGTTCTCAGATACTCAGCTTTTTTTTCAACACTCCACTGATAATCATAGACATAATAGTACCAAATATAGACACAACAAATTGACAATAAGAGAAATAAGGAAAAAACAACCATCTCAATCTTGTCCCTAAAAAATTCGCCAACTCCAAGAAGGAAGCTCTTGAATGAAATATTTTTTTTAATGTTTTTTATGTCTGGCATTTATTCTATGTAAACTAATATATTTAATGAACTCTTCAGCTTCATCACATCTTCATTGTCTCCTGTTTCAATTACATTTTGGCTGGACGATAACGGAAGAAATAGGCTGTCGGGATTTGGATTTTCATTTTTTGACAAATTATCTTTTTTAATGATTTCT
>CAIMLT010000059.1 GCA_903842445.1 uncultured bacterium | reverse complement strand
TGAAATCGTCTTTTTTGTGATTCCAGGAGCAAAAAAGACACCTTATACCCCTATATAAATAAATAAAAAAACTTATTTTTCCTTATTATAAAAAAGCAAATTTAAAAAAAGAAAAAAGAGAGAATTTTATTTCACATAACGTTTAAGAGTATCTGAAGTTCATTGGAGCGGAGCGGAAATGAATTTGGGTCGAGAAATTTTCACACTCCTTATTATATTATAATCGATGTGGAAATTTTGAGCCAGATATTCTTTGTTATCGGATGTAATTAAAATTCATTCCTTACAAAATATTTTCGACTAATGAACAAAAATCCAAGCGGAATAGCAATAATTCTCAATAAGTACATCAAGAAATACATCGGTATAGTTGCAATTGCCGGATTAGCAGCCTTACACGCGGATGATAGACAACCTGAGTAAGCATCGAGCATTGACGGAATACCGTTGTTAATAGTGAGGAAAATAAAAACAAAAATGCCAAAAAATATTGTCGATTTAGTAAGTTGCTCCTTTGGAATGGAATTTGTCTTTATGATTTTCGAAAATAAGACATTGCTAATATAGACACTAAACAAAATAATAAGAATAGACGTAATCGTCAAAAACATGTCGCTCGAAGTATTTCCAGTCGGCGATGAAGCATTTCTATATAAAAACATCCCGATCGGTTGATTTATGATCGCAGTTAAGATTTGTGCGATTATGAAACCTCCTACTATGCCAACAAATAGGAAATGTTTCAACGCGTACTTTTTTGGCATTTTTGTTTCTTCCATAATTTTTTTGTTAATTAATGAGTTGTGCTAATTAATCCAGTTCATTTAAAAAGAAAACAGCGTTATACTTGAAGCATAATAAGTGACAAAACAAAATTATGCTAGAGGCAAACACTGTTCTCATCACCATATTCACACGAGTTGATGATTTTTGCAAGGATCATCAAGAAATTAAACCAGGACCAGCTGCGAAACTCAGCGATAGTGAGATAATCACGATCAACCTATTCTGCGAATTGGCAGGCAAAAGATCAAATTGTGAACATATGCGTTTTGTAGAACAGTGGCTCAGGGATTATTTCCCTAACATCATTGATCGATCTAGATATCAACACAGATTGGTAAAGCTTACGCGATTAATCAATGATGTGAGGGTTGCAATCCTCAATAATATTCTGATGGAGCTTTCTGATAATCGAATCTTGGATAGCACTCCGCTTCCAGTAGTCACCTTTCAAAGAGCTTGTTATACTCCGCTTTTCCCCGAAGCAGCATTTGGGAAATGCGCTGCCAGAAAAATGACTTATTATGGATTCAAACTGCACCTGCTGGTTGATGGACAAGGGATTCCCATGCATTTTGACCTCGCCCCAGCTAATGTGTCTGATGTCGCTATCGCAGCGGAAATGTTGGAATTCAACAGCCAAGAAAAAACGGTGCTGGCGGACAAAGGCTATATTTCCAAGGAAATTCAGGAGAAATTATTGCAAAATCATGGAATAGACCTACTTACGCCATCCAGAAGAAATCAGAAAGTTCAATTGCCGAAAGCCGAATCAAAGTTGTTGAATAGGCTCAGGCAAAGAATCGAGGTAGTGAATAATATTTTGAAAGATCAATTCGGATGTGAAAAAACCTATGCTAAAACACTCTTGGGATTAATTATAAAAATAAATTCGAAACTCGCAGCACTGACATTTGGAATCTTTCTGAATAAGCTATTTGGCCGGAGATTGTTGGATATTGTTTCTATAGTCGCTTGATTAATTAGCACAACTCATTAATTAGTTAAAAATAAAAAAAGAATTTTAATTATTTCCGATAACGTATCGGGATTAAGCGAAGTTTTCTGGAGCGTAGCGGAAGAAAATTTGGGAGAGGGACTGGCACACACAATAAAAATATAAAATGCGTGCCAGTCCCGAACCGCTTATCCCGTGTTATGTGATGTAGCCAGAAATTTCTTCTTCCTTAATGTATTTTTTGGCGAATTTATTTCTCCCTGCTTTTTTCAAATAGATATTTTCTGAACCGTCGAAGGTCCTTAAGCTGTCTATGCAGATACATGATTGGTCGTTCGCCAGTCGTTGATTTTTTCTCAATGTATCTGATTGTGCCCATATCTCTATCCTTAACACGTTGCATCTGGGCGTTGGCGGCAGATATAGAAATGTCTATTTGGTCAGCCAATGCCTTGTAATCCTTAGTCTCTATCGCTTTGGCGAGCCAATTTTTACTGTCGTCATCGTCCCATTCTTTCATTAATTCCTGAAAATAACTTTGAAGTTCCTGCTCAGAGGCTTTTGGTACAACTTCTCCTTTTTTATTGCTCATATCGTCGGTCAAGGCAATCGACATTGCACGTAGCTCCTCAAGATTGTCGGCTCTTGTATGCACTACTTCCTTTTTCTCATTATCCCACTCTGTATTTTGGTTGCTTACTTCTTCAATTTCTTCAAGTGCCACATAAAGATTGCCTTCGCGTACCTGGCTTAGAATTTCATTATACCTTGTACAGCTTTCTTGACTCTCATCCTTAAACTCTTTTCCAGCCTCAGGGTTTGATGATTTACCCTCTTTCTTCAGCCAGTCTACATATTTTCCGGCAAAGTTTTTATCATTACCTTGTGCTAAACCAAAAAATTGGCGAGATTTTCTATCAAAGAAACTTTTTACATTTTCAACGCTCATCCACTTTTTGATCAAGTTTTCTTTTCCCTCGGGAGTAATCATGAGTCGTCCTGGCTCTTCCTGCTTAGGCTTTTGAGGGGTTGTTGGCCATTCTCCGAATTTCATAAATTTTTTGTTTAATGATTATTATTGTATTAAATCATATAACGAGCTATGTTTCGACCTGATAAATTCGCCAAAAAAATCTTAAAAAATAAAAAAGAAATTTCTGGCTATTTCACATAACGTTTACGCATCATCTGAAGTTTCGACACCTCATTATAAAAAATTAAAAGAGTGGCAAAATTTGGGCCGAGGAAAATTGACTCTCCTTTAAAGTATAATTGCGTCAATTTTCTGAGCCAGATATGCCGTGTTATCGGATGTTTTTAAATTTTTTTCGTTTTTCTATCTCTAAATATTTTTAATACATAAAACACTATGAGATAGGCAGCGAAAGACACAAAAATTATTTCTGCAAAAAATCTACCTGCGGAATATTTATCATAACAAACATTTCTTAAATCAAGAAAGTTATCCTTGCCATCACCAGCGTAATAACATAATGATTTTGCCACGGCTAAATTTATATAATCAAAAGCGCCAGCAATCACAGCAACAACCAAAGAAATAATTATTTGTGTCTTGGTTTTCATAGGTAAAAAATTTTAAAATTTACGATAACGTATCCGGATGATGCGAAGTTGCGCCGTGTTATTTCGATTAAATATTGGATATAGTTATACAATCATTATATCACTAAATCTTGATTATCGTCAGCGCAATTTGGGTGGAAGAATTTTTTATTCCTTGGCGTTAATTAGATTTGGAAAAATTCTGTAACCGCATAGGCAGGTGTTATCGGATGTAATTAAAATTTTTATCACTCCTTATTATTAATTATTATTTTGGGCATTTGTCGTGGAACACCTTGAAGCTCATTTCATTCCCGTATTTAGTCATCCCATCGAGCAATTTTTGAAGCTCAATATCGAAAAATTTTCTATGCGAATAAGCAGGGTCGCCAAGCGTTACAACCACTTTTCTGTTGATTTTTGTTATTGAATTGACTATGCAACTATGTCCGTAACTTACACCGCTGCCTGGCTTGGCATAAGCAGCAACGTTGAATGACACAATTACATCATTGCCATTCTTCAAGTTGTCTTTAAGAAAATTTTCAGCGTCTTCAATTTGGGAAGGGTAGTGACGTTCAACAGTTAGTGGAATGTTATGCTTCTTCAAAAATTGCGGTATTCTGTAGACCCACGTTCCATACCCAAGCTTGCCTTTAGGAAGTTTTTTGGCGGTCTTCATCTCTAGATTAAACAGTCTTTGATCCTCTGGTGCAATAACTACTCCTAAATCCTTCGCTATTTCATCTTGTGTAACCAACGTTAATCCTCGACGCAACAATATCCATTGAATACAACAAGGCAAGCAACAATATTTTTGCTGAGTCAAGGGAATGTATTTTGGTTTTATCTCAACTTGTTTACTGCTCATAAAATGCCCAAAATAATATTTTTATATAATGGATAAAAATTTTAATTATTTCCGATAACGTATCGGCACATGCGAAGTTGCGCCGTGGATTAATTGATTAAACTTGTTAATTATCGCTTGTCTTGATTATACCACTAAACTTGCCATTTCGTCAGCGCAATTTGGGAGAGGAAATTCCTCACACCTTAATTGAAAAGTCTAAAAAATGAGAAATTTCTGAACCGCATATGCCGTGTTGTCTGATGTATTTTTTCATCTTCTACTTTAATTGCACAAATTTTGCTTTTCGCAAAGAAAATTTGATTTTTTTAAATTAAAAGTTTTTGTTTTGCCTTTGGGCAAAACGGATTATTTGGGGCTATTTTATAAAATTTTACTCATTTATATACTATCTATTTTCAAAATATGACTCATTGCTTTCCCAACCAGAGTGTTCATATCTCCATTGTTTACCAAAATAGGCAAATTGAGCTTCTTCGCTTCAGAAATTAGATATTCTTGAAATAGTCTCGCGTTTTCAAATTGACCATTTATAAGAGATTCTTTTGTGCGATGAACCAGGAATTGTTTTTTATGTTTAGTGCTTGATGGTATTGTTAATAATATTACTATGCCATTATCTTTCAATTTGTTTGGATCAAGAAAAGCGCCTTCGACAACTCCGCTGTTTTTAAGCATTAAAACTTCCTTTTGAACTAAATATTCAAAAGCTTTTCGCACATTCAGTAAGCCTTGAATAACATTTTCTGGCGTGCGTGCCCCCAAAGCCTTGTATGCTTCGGTGGTATGTAAAAAATAATAAGGGTTAGACTTAATTGTCTCTCCTTGTTGTGCAATTGCTTTAATGTCGTCAACCTCTAAAAACGGTACTCTAAGTTTTTTACTAAGCAACTCGCCAAGCGTTGATTTTCCTGATCCAGGGACACCAAATATAAATATCAATCTATGCTTTGTTTTTATATTATTCATATTAAAAAACATTTTATAAAATAGCCCCAAATAATCCGCGAAGCGGAAAAACTTTTAATTTAAAAAATCAAACTTTCGTCATTATTCATTGCACGGAACCCGAAACCACCACTAAAGATGAAAAAATATTTCAGACAACGTTTACGCATCATCTGAAGTTTTCATCCCGACTTAGCAGGATAAACTTTTGATTTCAGACAATGTTTTGTTTAATTATCTCCGCCTAAACATTCATCAAAACCAAGGGATGAAAATTTGGGTCTAGAAAATTTTTCACTCCTTAAAATATAAATAATGAAAAATTTTGGAGCCAGATATGCGTTGTTAAGTGATGTAAATTTTATCTTAGTTTTTAATGAAACTGACTATTTTTATTCTACTAGAAAATTTGATTTTTTTGTTTTTAAAAAATGGAAGAGGGGCAGGGGTGAATTCCATTTTTTAAAAACTCCTTATTAAAATTTTACTTTATCTAAATTGCTTAACTGTTTATCAGTTAATTGAATATCGACAATTTTGCCAACGCCAGCTTTAATGCCAACGGCATTTAATAATCGCGTTAGGGCCAAGCCATTCATTAGATTACTTTTTTGATGACCAGTATTCAGAAGTTCGGGATTTTTTTCTAATATTTTTAGTGCTTCCACTACATTTTGTTTTGATTCCGCTTTTAGTACGCTACCAAGTTGAAATGTCCACTTTCCGTCTTTCTGATAAAATAATACGTTTTCTTCTCCGACCAAGTCTATGAAATTTTCAGATGCAGAAAAATATTCTTTAAAGCGTAATAAAAATTCTTGCATTGAGTTTTTGAAGTTTTCATCGTTATCGATTAACTCAAAAATTGGCTTAAGTTTATCATTGAATTGCAAAAAGTCAGTTTCGCTAAATTCACCATTTCCCATTAACGCATTATTCATTTTTCTGTAAATTTCTTTTGTTTCTTCGGTTAAGTTCTTTTCTGCATATGAAGTGCTGAAATCTTTTTTGTCGGGGTTGGCGAAAACATTGCTGGATTCTTGTATCGAAATTAAAGTTTCGACTTCCTGAGGTTTATCATCAACTTCCGTTTTTACTTTTTGAATTGACATTCGTTCATGCAAGCAGTTTGCTTCACCAAAATATTGATATAATTTATCATATTTTGAATTTTCATTTTTGACGTGTTGCTCAGCGCCTTGGCGCATTTCTGGAGGTATACTGTGCTGACCTGTGGCTAGTACTTTTTCAAGTACGCCACGATTCAATTTAATGACAAAGGCAGGATTATTCGGAAAAACAAAAACATCATGAGTTCCACCTTTTCCAACTTTATTCAGTTGAGTAAAATCAATAGCACCTTCTTTGCAGGGCAGTTCACTGAGAAAAGTTTGTATTTGCTTTTGATTTTTTTCAGTGCCAATTTGTTTTCGGATTTCAGTAATTTTTATTTCATCCATAATTTTGCTTTTAAGTATTTGAATGGCGTCCGATTGCTGTTCATTAGAAATTTCTTCACGCAAAGAAGAATCGTCGGTCGAAACCGCAATCTCTTGCGAATTTTTAGATTCTTGATTAAATATATTGTCTTCCGGACTTTTCATAATAAATTAATCATTTTCGCAGCGTTAGCGGAGAAAATACCGTTTTACCCCTCTTTAATAAATAAAAAATCAAATTTTCGTCTTGGTTCAACGCACTAAAGCTTGAAACTTCCACTAAGATAAAAATTTATTTCACTTAACGTTAATTGTATCAGAAGTTTTTGCCTTCTTTCATTAAGTGTAATATAAAAAGAAAAAGAAGGCAAAAATTTGGGTGGAAGAAATTTGCACTCCTTTAGAATATAATTGAGGCAAATTTCTGGAACCTGATACAATTTGTTAGGCGATGTAATTTTTTCTCAACCTTATTATTCGTTTCCTTCTGGTCTTCTTTTTTATAAAATAATGCAAAATAAGATTTTCTGTTTTGGGCTTTGGGCAGAGGGGAATAAAAGGGGTGAATGCCCAAAGCCCAAAACTCCTTATCGCATTTTGGAATTATATGGCTAAAATAAGCCACTTAATGACGAAAGTATTGACAAACTGTTAAAAAGGTGCTATACTGAAAAGTCAGAATTGAGAGAGTTCTTTATAATTGAATAGCTACAGTTGATTGGGATTTTGGGTAGTCCCTTAGATAGCTTTATATTGTAGAGCTATGTAAGGGATTACACGGGATCCCATTCGGAAAAAACTGCAAAAAAGTCCACTGCAAACTGAAAGGAAAGAAACATGAGAAAGCCGAATTACGTAAGCGAAAAGGAAATCCAGGCAGAGTCTTTCAACTGGCGAAAAGAAACAATGGCCTATTACATGGCCAATGCGGTTGGAAGAAAAAGCTGGGATCGGAAGGGTCTTCACGCTCTCGTCGAGAGCGCTGTTGACTACTTCGTGGCCAAAACCGGCTTCAAGGAGATGCCCCACAATTTCGCCACGCACGGACCGTACGTGGGGTACAATTGGGAAAAGAAGCAGTACGAAAACCTCGAAATCGTCGAGGAAGTCGCACGCTTCATTGGCTGGCTAAAAAAAGCGGCTGAAATCCCTGAGTTGATCTGGGTCATCAAGAATACGCAAACCCACAGGGGCATGAACAGCCCCTATCTCCAGCTTAACCTGTACACGTTTGCCAAAAGGCACCCCTCTCCTCACCGCGCCGGCCGCTTTGTTCGTCGCCTCAGAAAGAGGGCAAATCGAATTTTGTTCGGTTACGGCCTGAAGCTCTCTTGGAGAGCACTGGGTGACACCCTGGAATACGGACCCCGCTGTGTCGGCAAGGCTGCGATGTTCGCAGCCGCCAAGACTGTCGAGCAGTTCGCCAGCGGAAGCAAGAGGAGAAAAGGAATCAACCTCAATAACTTCTGGCGAACCTGTGAGGGGCGCAAGGTCAACGGCAGGGATTTCCTGGTAAAGGCTCGCGGTTGGCGCGATGCGCTAACTGCTCCTGACGGAATCCGCGTCTGGGCTGAAGAAAAAATTCAAGACAGCGAATACTCGTGTCTCACCGAAGCTCTTGCGGACGCTCACTTAAAGCTCGTCAAGGATGTTACGGATGGGGTAGAGATGTACGTCGACCCCACCTCCGAAACCTACATCCACGGCATCAAGGTGCTCACAGGCTGGCAGAAGCACAGAATGTATCTCATATCCGACGGAACCGGTCGTTCCTATCACTACCAGGCCTACTACTATGGTTCTACGCCCAGAGCGGCCGTTCGTGCAGCACTGAAAGCTTGGCATCAGCAGAAACAACTCGAAAGGGCTCACGAGCAGATGCTTTCCAAACTCAGACCGGCGGACCGGACGATTCTCGTCTACCGCGAGGACAGCTACCGGGCAGGAAACTGCCAAGCCGGCACCTCGGCCTTCGCAGAACGCAATGGATTCAATGGCCGACCTTTCGTCCCGGCCGAGTGGCTTTTCCCTCACCTCGAGAACACCGCCGTCCGGCGAGTTCTCAATCAGGTGGCAAATCAGCTTTAGTTATCATTGTTCTTTCAAATCCTGTAAATTAACAGGTGGGCGCGTATTTCGCCTATAAAAAATACAAGGGTTCAACGAGAGCACCCGGCAACCACGCCAATGCTCTCTTTTTTTATCTAAAAAATTCGTTTTCTGTAGCGTAGCGGAAGAAAACACCTTGTTCCCCTTATAAAATAAAAGAAAAGCTTATTTTGCATTCCTTGTTCAAAAAAGAAGACCAGAAGGAAACAATTCAAAAGAGAGAAAAAATTATTTCGTCTAACGTTAGGCATATCCGAAGTTTTTCTGAAGCGTAGCGTAAGAAAAATTTGGGAGAGAAAATTTTGCTTTCCTTAATTTATTATAAAGTGCAAAATTTTTGAACCGGATATGCCTTGTTATGTGATGTAAAATTCTTTCTTTTTTCTTTTTTTAAATTTGCTTTTATTCTAAAATAATAAATAAGTTTTTTTGTTTTTGATTTTGGGCAGAGGGGTAAGGGGTGAATGCCCAAAATCCAAAACTCCTTATTCTTTTCAAATAAAAGATAAAAAAAATATTGAGATTATTCTATAATCGTATTGATAATTTGCAAAATATCGTGTTTGTGATTTTTAGATAAAATGCCAAACATTTTTAGCATTTCTAAAAATACCTTAATGTTATTTTCCGTGATTTCAAAATAGGCAATTTCTTTTGTTTCGGCAGTTCGACCAATTAAATTGATTATCGTTTTTAATTCTGTGACCGGGAAACATAGATATAGCATCGGTTGAGTACCGACGGCATATTGTTTTTCGGTAATTTTTATTTCAGTAACTATTTCATATCCATTAAATTTGTGAATTAAAAGCGGATATTTAACTTGAGTATATTCAAAATCAAATCCATTTATACTCTTTGCTATTGGGTGGCTACGATCAATTTGCAATTCAGAATTATTACCAATCAAATTATGATCTTGTATCGAATTAAGATAGGTAATAACACTTTCCAGTTCTTCTCTGGACACAATTTCCCATTTATAAAAATACCAAATATACTCTGATAATTCATAGAGTGCTTTAGTTTTACCGTTTGCACCAACAAACTCAGTCTCTGGCAATGATGACTCCGCAAGCTTCTCAGCTTCCTTTTTAACAACATCGTAACCGATTTGCCATTCAACATAATTACTCAAAGAAAAACCATCTCGCTTAACTGCAACTGGCGTGCCATATTCATTCACGATTGAACGATTTTTAACACGAATTTTTCCGCTAACAGCAGTTAATAATATAGGCACCTCAATCTTGTGTTCTTGCTCTTTAATTAAAATTTTTGGCATATTTTTCACCTAATTTATTTCCTAATAATTCTTTAAAATAATTATCAATTTTTAATTTGGCATTAGGGATTTCTCTAAATTTAAATTTATTTTTTAAAATGGGGTTTGTGTGAACGCTCTGTGCAATAAAACATTCCTTTATATCATTGAATTTTTTATTATCAATTATAATATCGCAGTTTCCAATAAAATATGGCATCTTATCTGCGTATTGTTTAAAGACATCAATATAACAATAATATGGGAGCTTCTCCATTAATATATAAACGGTATTATAAGTATCAGAATCAATAAAAGTACGATTTCGCTTAAGCGCGTTTATATCTCTTAATGTCCAAAATTTTGCCACTGGTTTGTCGTTTCCATTTAGATATTTTTTATTTGGATATTTTTGGACATAATTGGCTATAGTATCAAAATCTCGTAAACAAAAAGATCCATCGTCTTTTACTTTAAATTGATATTTTTGAATATAGTCATAGGTCATTCCATCACTATCTTCCTTATATAGAGCTATCAAAATCGGAAAAGCCATTCCACGAGAGGTGTCAGAAAATTCGTGGCTACTTATAATTATTCCATCAATTAATTTATAATTTTTGGCAAACTTTGATAATAAAGAAAAATTGGCTTTTTTAATCAAATAAGACAGGGGGTGTAAAACGCAAACATAATCCGCTTGAAGTTTGTTGTAAGAAAGTAAAAATGACATTCCTAAGTCTCTGGTTTTTATATCAGAGTCAATTTTATTTTGAACAGAAACATCTTTAATAGAATTGCGAATTATAGAAGTTGTATCATTATATGGCGGATTGCCAATGGCTATAAGTTTTTCTTCTGTTTTTATAGACAAGTTTTCTCGACACACGTTTGCAAGTGAATTTTGGCAAATAAAAGTAATGTCTTTGTTCTTTTTTTGAGCCTCCAGGATGGCTGTCTTATCAATATCAGCTCCAACTAATCTTTTTGCAACACCCTTTTTAGCCAAAAAAGATCCATATCCGCAAGACGAGTCTAAAATTGTCCAATTTTTAATATCGGAAATGTTTTTATTCAAAATAGAGTAAGCTAAATCAACAATAATTTCTGGGGTATAATAAGACCCTAAATTAACCCTGTCTATATGATTCAAATGTTTTTGATTATTATCCATATATAATATTTCTAATGTTTTTATTATATCATTTTTCCCCTTATAAATAAATCGTTTTCGTAGCGGAGCGGAGAAAACACCTTATACCCCT
>CAIMLT010000058.1 GCA_903842445.1 uncultured bacterium | reverse complement strand
TTCCTTCTTTTATTTTTTCGGAATATAAAATTTTTGGCTTAGCCTATTATTGGTTTTTTCTTGTCTCGGCTTTTGGTGCCTATTTTCTCGGCTATTTTCTTTTTGGCACCAAGCGTGGTTATCTCAAAATTATTTTTGCCATCCTGCTTTCCACAATCATTCCCATCCTTGTCGGACTAAAACAAATCATCACGCTGGATTTTTTCTATTCCAACGACACAGCGCTCCCGCGACTGTCAACCATTTTTGACCACCCGAACAAATTTGCCTCCTATCTTTTTGTCATTCTTGGCATCTATCTGATCAGTTATCTAGCAATTCGAATTAAGCGAAAGAATTCCCAGAGCCACGCATTGAGCCTTTTGCCTTTCATTGTTCTTGGGCTCTTTTTTCTTTTCACCTTTTCTCGCACCTCTTGGATTGCTTTCGCCATCATCGTTTTCATCATCGCTTTTCTCAAAAAAGAAATTCGTTTCCCCGCCACCTATCTTGGATCACTAATGCTCTTTTTTTCACTTTTCATCGGAAAAGTCCGCGACAGAATTATGGGCATTTTTGTCCGCGAATATGGCGATACGCTTTCCGGTCGCATGGAAACTTGGAACATGGCGCTATTTGAATTCAAGAAGAATTATTGGATCGGCTATGGTCCCGGTTCTTTCAAGGAAGTCATCAAAACCGTCAGTGGCACGGATATCGGCAATTTCTACCCCCACAGTGACGCCGTGCTATTCCTGCTTGAAGGTGGCATCATCGGCTTTTTCTCCTATCTCATCTATCTTTTTTCCGCTCTCTATTATGCTTTTTCCAGCTATCGCCACTATCCCACACAAACAGAAAACATCATCTTTGCTAAAAGAGAATTTTCGGTTGATTTCAAATTCCTCGGCTTCATCCCTTGTCTCCTTTTTCTGGTAATGATCCCCTACTCTTTCGCCGAAGCGCCAGCACTAGATTTCATCTATCTCACCTATGCCTGGATTCTTTTGGGTAGTTGGTTGGGATTGGCGAATAAAGAAAAGGTGGTTCGATAACGCAGCAGGAGCAGGGTTGCACCCTGCTTCGCATAGTTTGCTAAGTTAGCAAGCTTAGGCGCATTGCAAAAAATAACCAATCTAAAAACATTTAATCGTAAACTAAGAGGAGCAAGGTGCCCGCCTACCGGCAGGCAGGCAATTTTGCTTCTGCACTCATCTCCTGCATTTATTCATATATTTGTACTAATTCGTAATTCGTAAAGACTTGCAAAAAACATATGCCCAAGAAATCCTACACCAAAATCGCTATGTGGCTCCTCAATATGGAATGTAATTTCCAGTGTCCTTATTGCTTCTATGATGACGGGCAAAGGTCGCTAAAACAAAAACTGCAACTGAAAATGCTTGACCTCTTCCCTTCCAAAAATCTCTATAAAACCAGATTCATAACTCCGGAAAAAGCTAAACAGTTTTTTGATGCGACGGGCCACCGCTGGCTCATCGTCCTTTCCGGTGGCGAACCATTCGTCTATCCAAAATTCGTCGAACTGGTCGAAGCTTTGGGCGAGAAACACCAAATGATTATTGGGACAAATTTAAGCTTACCCATTGATAAATTTTTAGAAAAAATTAAGCCGGGAATGATTCATTCTTTCTATGCCTCACTGCATTTGGGCGAACGGGAACGCCAACATCTTTCCGTGGATGATTTTCTGGAAAAAGCCGTGCGCCTCACTAAGGCCGGTTTCAAAGTGGAAATAGACTATGTGATGTATCCAGAGCTCATCCCGCGCTTCTTGGAAATTCACGAACGCTTCAAGAAAGAGGGGCTATTTGTCGAAGCGAAAGTTTTTCGGGGAATGTACGGTGGCAAGAAATATCCGGAAAGTTACACCCAGGAAGAACGCGATTTTTTTTCCAAGTACACCCCAAGCGAAGTTGACCGCGCCGCCAGTTTTAAGGATCTCTCTTTCACAGGAGTGCCTTGCTCGGCCGGATTTGATTTGGTGCGCATCTTTGCCAATGGCGTCATCACTCGCTGTCCTCACGATCGTGAAAACTTGGGCAATCTTTTTTCCGGCAAACTAAAACTGCACAAAACCGTGAAACCCTGCGTCGTTCCTAATTGCAAATGCACCCTCGCCATCAAAGAAAAATGTGTAGATTTTGAGAAGAGGAAATAACTACCAACGGCAGGAGCATAGTTGCACTATGCTCCTGCCCTGCATGCTTGTTGCAAGAGCATGGCTCTATCCTGCTTCTTTTGATTTACCTACCTTGCAGGAGCAGGGCTCTGTCCTGCTCCTTTAAATTTACAGACCAAACTCATCTTGAATAAATATACATATTAGCAAAATAAAAGGAGCATAGTACAACTATGCTCCTGCATTATGTGGTGATAAGAGCAAGGTACAACCTTGCTCTTGCGCTATAAAATAAAACAACCCCGATCCTCTTGGTGGTTGACGCATTGCTGCGTCTTCCACACTTGAGAATCGGGGCCGGCTATACGAACTGCCAACGAGTTAGTATGGCAAGTCCATATAGACTTGGGTCGCACCTGGTCGCGACGGGTCAGCAACTGGTGGCGTACTATCCAGGGTGGCACGCCATCTGGCCACAATCGCTTTAATATTCGGGTCGGCCAAGGTTTTGAACATTGTCTCCTTGCATTCAAAGAATGCTGTATACACTGTTAAACCGCCACATGACCATTTTTGCAGAGCGGCTGGTTTTCTAGGATATGGCGGAGAATCCGGTAAGCCCCAAATCACAAATTTGACGCCACCAATTCTCAACATCTCTGCGTCATTATCTGTGAAAGTGCCATCCGGACGAATGCCGGTACGCACCGTTCTCATCCCGATCGGGGGCTGGTCTTTGGCGATATAACCGCCGGAACCAACCATTGCCGGCGCAGGATACTGAACGGCCGGCGCGGACTGAAGCTGCGCCGGATTAGAAATTGATGCTGGCCCCGCTGTTGCCGGAGCCGTGGTACAGCCACTAAAGGCCACCACCGCTATAACCAGAACTGCCATAAAACAAGCAGTCTTTTTCATACTAACCTCCTCGCCCATTTCTAGGCTTTTTTGAAAAAATTCTTGATTTGGCTTCAGGCGAACGAAATGTCCACCCTCAGCCATTTTTTCACGGACAGCCAGCGCAATTTGCTGGCTGGAACCTTGCGACTCCAGTCAGCACCTGCGCCGTCGGCGGACAATCCTCCACCGAACCGCACGGGCCGACCTTTTTTTCGAATCGCCCAATGGCTTCCGCCACTGGCGCCGGTGTCACAACAGCCGGCTTTTTCTTAACAACTTTTTTCGCCTTCGGCTTTTCAGCCTTTGGCGCGGACACTTTTTCCGGGCAACAGTTCACAATGACGTTCACTGTCGTCCCCGGAGCGGCCACTGTTGCCGCGGGTGCCGGAGTTGTTTGTGGCGCTACCGGTGCCACGTTCGGTTGCGACGCTGGTGTCGCTGGCACGGCTTCCGCCGGTGCCGCAATGGCTTTTTCCGTGAAACCCGGAATGGGTCCACGGACGCTACCATCATTGCCGATCATGTTAATAAAACCCATGACGGCAATAACGGCAGCAACAAGAATTCCACCACCAATTAATAAATTTCTGTTCATACTTCCATCCTTGCCTGTTTTATGCGCAGGCACGCATTGGCGTTATTACCAGAAAAAGCTAACGCCGAAAAAAATATTTGCCCTTGCTGGTAATGCCAAGGGCTTCTGTTGTCAAAAAACTTTTTATTCTCCTTATTCGTCCCGCCTTTTTCAAAAGACAGGACTAAAAGAAAAACAAATTTTTTTAATGTCATTCCCGCGGAGGCGGGAATCTAGTGTAAAAATGTTCTTAGCTAAATCATCTAAACACTAAAACTATCAATCTAAATCAGGCCGATCCACTGGATCCCCGCTTTCGCGGGGATGACACGGAGTTTAGAAACTATCCCGGCGATACTCGAATGTTCCGCCAGAAAAACTGTTTCCCAGAGCGTCATAGCTATTATTTCTTATTGTGAACCAGTTTACCACTCTTTCCCCAAAAAGGAAAACGAGGCCGATTGAAAAGAAAAATCCTGCAATTGCCGCAATAGCAACATTAAGCCAGATAACCGGAAAGATTGGATCATTGAAATACACTGGGCCACCGATTTTCTTAAGTGTAATATTCTCATTGCCATGATATTTCGCACCATTCTCCAAAAGCTCTCCGATAATTGCCTCCGTCATCTTGCGATCGTCTTTCTTGGAAAAATCAGACACCTCAATTTTCAAAATCCCCGTACTTCCCAAAGTGGAAACGCCGACCGCTTTATTCCAATTCTTCATCTGATCTTCAGGCGTTTCACCATATTTTTGATAAGTTTCTCCTGCCCTTTCCAAAGCCCCGGTCATAAAATCGGACGAACTGACCACGCGCTTTAAAACCTCTCCGGCAAACTCAGAAGACTTGGTTGCGCGATAAGCATCAATGTCGATATTTTTTTGCAAAATCAAAACTTGTGTTTCACTACCATACTGCGGAGCAATGATTGTGCTCACAAAAAACGCCACAGCGGAAAAAACGACAACTGAAACTACAATCGTTCTCCAGCTTTTGGCAATCATTGAGAAACTAATTTCCTTATTATCCATAAAAATATGCCTTAGTTTGACTTATTTCTTAACAGCAAATATTAGCATATAATCTATCAAATGTCAATCGAAATCGCCCTAAAGCTTTTTTTTCGCCTAAATAAGCCAAAATTTGCCAGCTTTTATGTCCTTTGTTTTATGGCTATTTTTTAATTATTTCAAGTTTTAAGCTGCAAAACAAAGTCCAGAAATGATTCGAGCCCCAAGAATCAATGATCCCAGGGGCTCGTTTTTTTGAGAGGACGTCTTCAAGTTTCGTCCAATCGTCTCAGCAATTCATGGCTCAATGTTATATAACGCAAACATTGTGAACGCTAGGTTGCCATTAGGCAACGAGATAACTGGTTGAAACTTGAAACCCAGACTTTACCCACCAAGATGGGAAAAATCTGGTTGAAAATTGTTAGGAACAGGACTACCAACTCCATGATAAGAGCTGGCGACGCTACTACTAGCAGTAGCAGTGGGAGTGATCCCGCCATCGGAAACACTGACTGTTTCCAAGGCGGGTTTCAGTCTGACGCCGTTCAGCAGGTTGCCTGGCTTCACAGCCGGGCCAACCCACCACTCAACACCTTGTGTGCCGGCACGAATTCCTGCACCGACTTCGATGATGTTTTGCGTGTCGGTGACTCCGAGTCCGGCAGAAACTGCCGAGTTAGAATCAAAACTCGCAACGGCATCTGCATAGAGCCGCAGGACTTCGCCATCAACAATATACAGACGGCCTCCGATTGAGGTGCTATTTCTACTATCGGAGTTTACTAAACTCCCCCACACGCACCACTCGGAAAACGTGGTCTCGCCGGCCAGCTTTCGTTCGGTATTGGTATAATATAAATCTACCGAACTAGCTGAATTGGTTTTTTTGCCATCATTCTTGTCGCCGAAACTAACTCCGACGCCAAGTTCATGTCCGTTTTTTGGGAGCCACTTATAGCGCGGTCCCAACAACCGG
This sequence comes from uncultured bacterium, assembly GCA_903842445.1. Lineage (GTDB taxonomy): Bacteria > Patescibacteriota > Minisyncoccia > Moranbacterales > UBA2206 > UBA9630. The sequence goes on along the minus strand of CAIMLT010000058.1, from coordinate 14,672 downwards.
GTCTCACCGTTGAATTTGTAACCCTTCAGGGTCTCTCCTTCGTAGTGAGAAATCGACCCCCCTATTCCGACATAATGCTCATCGAAGTTAAAGGGATAAACAGCGACGCTTCCGTAAAGCGAATCGGTATGATTATTGGCTTTTCCGGCAATCGCTTGCCGGTGCGTCCATTTCACCGTAGCGTCCACCCGGTCACCCAGGTTTTCGCTTTTTCTCTTTTCAGGGATTTGAAGCTTTTCGCCCACCCGGATCAAGTAGGGTGAGCGCAGTTTATTTGCCTTGGCGATATACGGCCAGGGCACCCCTGTCTCTTGGCCAATTCGGTAGAGATAATCTCCTTCTTCGACCAAGTACTCGTAAGCGCTTGCTGTTACAGTAAAAGCCAACAGTAGAAGCGCCACCAGAAACAATGTTGTAAACTTTTTCATAACTTCTCCTTTCTGGAGCGCTCCAGCGCTTCCGAAATCAGTTTTTTTTCTTTGCTTTCGGGAATCTCCGCAAAGAATTCCCTGATATCTTTATCGGAGGCGGTGAAACTGCCTCCGAGTGAATTCTCACTCATCCCAGCGTTCAAAGCCCAATTACCGAAATAAAAGGGCCAAGCAACGGGAATGATTAGAGCAGAAGAAATAGTGGGCGCCGCACCTCCGAATCGGCGAAAGAAGTTGCTCGCCTTGCGGGCGTTCACAAAATTTCCTTCATCCAAATCAGTAGCGATCGTCCCATCTTCTGTCGCCGAGAACCTCGACAGCAGCGCGATGAGATTTTGTCGCCCCACATCATTCCTTGGAGAAAAATCAAATGGATTTCTCCAATCGATTTTCTCCTGGCTGATTTTTAGATATATATCAGCATTTTCCGTCAATAAATAAATCTCCGACGGAGTTAAATTGTTTGGCACGACACCGGGAATTAAAACTAATCCCGTAAAGATACTTTTCTGATCTCCAATAAACCATCCCCACCGACCACCAATGGCCGCCGGAAATGTTGTCCGCATAATAGTTTGACTGCCGATTTTGGAAAACCCTTGTCGGGCAATCCAGTCAGCCGGAAGGCTGACGCTGATCCCTGTAATATCCTTTATGCCAAAAAGGCTTTCAAGGGGCAGGGCGTGGAAACAAACCGGCGGTCGCATGTCCGGAATTCGGACACTTTCCTGACCAACCGGTCTTCCTATTGTGGCACATCCAGAAAGGATGACAGCCACTGCTCCTACCAACAAAAACATTTCTATTCTCTTCTTCATAGCTGTATCCTTTCATTTCAGTGTTTTTTCTAGCTATTTGGTTGTCAATGGACAATCCATAACAACCTCATGCCAATTCCAAAACATTCGGAATTGAACAAAAGATCGCTATTTGGACTAATAAGGTTAACCGCAAACTGTAGCAGAAAATCCGTATTTTGTCAATCAAAAAAAGCGAATAATAAAATTTCTCCCAAATAAGCCAAAATTAGCTTGGTTTTGCGGGACTTTTTTAAAATCACCAAAGTCCCCCGCTTTTAGAAAAAATATCCCAAAAATTAAAACACCCGCTCGGAAATGATGTCCGAACGGGGTCAATTGTTGGGTTTTTTTAGCAAAGCACGAACTGAATTTTTTTCCCGCCCTCAATTAGGCGAGCGTATACCTTGATGATTGACGCGTCGAGATACTTTTCCTTAACCCTGCTTTCAAAGAGTCTCATCTGATCACGATGATGATGCTCCTCCTCGATAGAGTTCAGAAAGTTTCCTGACCCACCATAAGCACCACAATCCTGATGATGCACAATGATAAACTTACGACTACTATGCTGTTCGTAAGAAACCTTCAGAGCTTTCCTCAAAACCCTTGAGCCTTCATTGAAACTCTTTGAAGCTCCGGGCACACCGATCACGTCAAATGATTGAATGCCGAGGGAATCACGAATACATGACCGTGTTTCCTTACGAAACCGGAAATCTAGACAAAAAAGAGCTGTTGCTTCGCAAGAAGATACTCCCTGGAATTTATAGGGTGCTACCATCATGACTCGCTCACGTCCGCATTCAAAAACTTCGACCAGCTCAATCTCGGCATAATCATTGATCAACCGAGCATAGATCAGTTTAACTTCTATGTTGGGATATAGCTCTCGGATTTTTTTAGCCGACGCAATCAGACCGCCCTTGTGGTAACAATCTTCTTCGATCTGCGTTTCAAAACGAGTTGAATGCCCCGCCTTGTGAAAGTCAACGTGTTGGAAAAGCACTACCCTTTCGATATGATGCTTATCCTTGGAAAGTTCAAGTGTTCCCAGCACCATCTTACTCTCTTCAGAAAACCGTTTGGAAAAAGCTGGGATCCCGAAAAGATCAAAGGCTTTGATTCCAAGCGAAACTTCGACAAATTGAAGCAGTTCAGCTGAAAAGTTAAAACTGATCGGCATTGCCACAATTGTTGAGCAATTGTGTACACCGACAAAACGAAATGGCACAGTCGAAAGAACTTCTCCTTTGGACAAATAATTCATGTTTTCCCTCCTCATTATTCTGTCAAAAAAACAATAATAAAACCCGCTCATTGTTCTGAGCAGGTTTCGCCCACACAACCTCGTACTATACTCTGAAATTACACAACTGTCAAGAATTCAACGTTTTCTTTTTCCTCGTCCAATTTAGCATAAATCAAAATCACTTCTTTATCGGGAAAATTTTTGAGGATTCTTTCTTTGGCTTTTTTGAGTTCGCTCTCGTGAAATGCCTGTTCCTCTCCTCTCGTTTCAAATTTTTTTGATCCGCCGTAAGCTCCACAATCTTCGTGGTTCACAATCACAATTTTTTTAGCGTGATGCAAATTGCACGGTACACCAATGCACTGCATTGCCAATTCTTCATCTCCCGCGCACTCGTTCACCGCTTTGGCTGAACCGGGCAATGAAGGAAAATCAAAAGTGGAAAGATTCAATTCTTTTTCCACAAATTCCAAAGTCTCTCGCCAAAAACGAAAGTCAATGCAAGTCAAAACAACCGCTTCGCAATTATGCACATCTTTGAATTTAAATGGGATTTTCATAATTTTTTTATTTACTGATTACACGATTGAATTAAAATTGTCATCCTGAGCGAAGTCCTGTACTCAGGACGCAGTCGAAGGATCTGCTGGCCATAACCCAAAGCTTTCTGCTTAATAGTAGCACTTGCGATAATAAGAGGCAGATCCTTCGACTCCGCTACGCTTCGCTCAGGATGACACAGTTTGGTTGTTTTTTTAGATAAAGGCGTAAGTCTTACTATTATTGAATTACTGCCCAAGATTAATATTTTTTTTCGTATAATGCTTCCTCGCCACGCGAATCCGCGCCGCTTCTTTTTGAATCGCTGCTGCCACACGCGCATATTCCTCATCGTCCATCGAAATTGCCTGGCTCTTAAGTTCTTCGGCTCGCTTTCGCGCCTCCTCGGCACGTGCAAGATCGATTTCCTCCGCTCGTTCCGCTGTGTCAGCTAGTACAATCAAGGTGTTATTGTGGAATTCGATAAACCCACCAGAGATAGACAGGAAAATCTCCTCGCCCTTAATCTTCACCATCGCTTCACCGGACATAAGACTTGTGATATATGATCTGTGATTTGGGAGAATAGTAATCTGTCCGTCGGAAGTCATAAAAGTCGCTTGATCAATCTCATCTTCATAGACGGTTTTTTCGGAAGTAACAATTTTGAATTTTATCTTTAACTCAGACATAAATTATTTTTTTAATTCACTGATGCTTCCTTTCATATAAAACTCCTGCTCCGCTACATCATCCAGTTCTCCGTCAATTATCATTTTGAAGCCCTTAATCGTATCTTCCAGTTTTACATATTTTCCCGGAGTTCCGGTAAATTGCTCTGCCACAAAAAATGGTTGAGAAAGGAATTTCTGGATTTTTCTAGCCCGAGAAACTGTTACTTTGTCTTCATCGGATAGTTCTTCCATTCCAAGAATTGCAATGATATCTTGCAAATCCTTATACCTTTGCAAAACCATCTGCACGCGTCTCGCAACATTATAATGCTCATCACCAACAATTTTCGGATCCAAAATTGTGGAAGATGAGTCTAGCGGATCAACAGCTGGATAGATTCCAAGCTCTGTTAGCGCCCTTGAAAGAACCACAGTCGAGTCAAGATGTCCGAAAGTCGTGGCTGGAGCTGGATCGGTAAGGTCATCCGCTGGCACATAGACCGCTTGCACGGAAGTAATTGAACCTTTCTTGGTTGAAGTAATTCTTTCTTGCAACTTTCCCATTTCTTCAGCCAGTGTTGGCTGATAGCCCACAGCCGACGGAATACGTCCGAGAAGCGCCGAAACTTCCGATCCGGCTTGGGTAAAACGGAAAATATTATCAATGAAAAGTAGCACGTCCTTTCCCTCATCATCGCGGAAATATTCCGCCATTGCGAGAGCCGAAAGAGCTACCCGTTGACGCGCTCCCGGCGGTTCGTTCATTTGACCGAAAACCAGCGCAGTTTGCTTCAAAACTCCCGAATCTTTCATTTCATTATAGAGATCATTACCTTCGCGCGTTCTTTCTCCTACTCCAGCAAAAACAGAATAACCGCCGTGCTCTCTCGCAATATTTCTGATCAGTTCTTGAATAAGAACGGTCTTGCCCACACCGGCGCCACCGAAAAGGCCAATTTTTCCTCCCTTAACAAATGGGCAAATAAGGTCAACAACTTTAATTCCAGTTTCAAAAATTTCCGCTTTAGTTGATTGCTCGGAAAATTTTGGCGCCTCACGATGAATCGGATATTTTTTTGTCGTTTCAACTTTTTCGTCGACTCCGTCAATCGTTTCGCCAAGAAGATTAAACATCCGCCCCAAGACTTCCTTTCCAACCGGCACAGAAATTGGCGCACCCGTGTCGGACACTGCCATGCCACGGCTGATTCCGTCAGTCGATCCCATCGCCACTGTTCGCACACGATTGCCTCCAATGTGTTGATTGGTTTCGAGAATTAGTTTATTACCATCGGTCAGCGAAACTTCGAGAGCATGATAAATTTCCGGCAAATTACCTTCGAATTCAACGTCTATTACGGGACCAATAACTTGAATTATTTTTCCTGTGTTTTTCATACTGTTAGTTTAAAATTTTTTTAGTTAAATTATACAAAATAATAATTATTAACCTTCCAGTGTTGCTTTCCCGGCTGAAATTTCCGCAATTTCTTGAGTAATTTTTGCTTGTCTGAGTTGGTTGTATGCTAGTGTGAGTCCATCGGCCATTTCTCCAGCGGCGTCTGTTGCGTTTCTCATGGCCAGCATTCTGGAAGATTCCTTGGAAGCGTTCGATTCCAGAATTGCGTGATAGATCTGCATTTCAATGAGGCGTGGGAAAATATAGTCTAATAATTCTTTCGGGCTTGGTTCAATTTTATATTCAATATCCGGTTCCTTAAGTCCAACTTCTTTGGCTAGAACATCCATCTCCGCGATTTGCTTTTCCAAATCAATTTTAGAAACCGGTAAAATTTGTCTAATCTTGGTTTGCTGATTGATTGCCGAAATATAGTCAGTATAAATAATTGCCACTTTGTCATATTTTTTCGCCAAATAATCCGCAATTATAATTTTTGCCACAGCCCTAACATCTTCAATTTTTGGCAAATAGGTAAGCTCCGGGAAAGTCGCTACAATTTCTTTGCCAAGCCGGCGTACCATCGCTTCGCCCTTTTTTCCGATTGTGATAAAATCAATTTTCAAATCCACATTAGACACTTTTGACTCGAGCTTTTTATCACCCACGCGATTAACTTTTAGCTTCTCGGGATTGTTAATTTCATCTTTAATTTTCTTGGCTACCTGTGCATTAAACGATCCGCAGAGTCCGCGATTTGATGCAATTGCAATAACGAGCACGCTTTTTACTTCCCGCACCTCTAAAAGTCCTTCGCGATGATCCTTGAAAGCTCTGGCCAAATTCGTGAGCACACTCCAGGCGCTATGCGCATAAGGACGAATTCCCACTACGCTAGCCACGCTGCGGCGCATCTTAGCAGCCGAAACCATCTCCATTGCACGAGTGATCTTTTTGGTGTTATTGATCGATTTTATTCGACGTTTTATATCCCTAGCTGAATTCATATTATTTAAACTCCGTTTTGATAAACCTCCTTAAATTCTTTTATTACTCCTTTTAACTTTTCTTGAACTTCATCCGTCAAATCTTTCTTGTCCGAAATCAAATCTAAAACTGCCTTGGCTGATGAATCGAGATATTTGTGAAAATCACGCTCCCAATTTGCCACCTGTTCAACAGCCACATCATCCAAAAATCCATTAATCACGGCATAAATAATAGCCACTTGATGAGAAACGTCCATTGGCTCGTATTGACCTTGTTTCAGGATTTCCACTGTCCTTCGTCCTCTTTCAATTCTTTGTCTTGTGTTTTCATCTAAATCCGATCCAAATTGCGCAAACGCCTCCAACTCTCGAAATTGGGCAATGTCGAGTCGCAATTTTCCAGCTACTTTTTTCATCGCTTTTGTTTGCGCCGAAGATCCCACACGCGATACTGAAATTCCCACATTTAGCGCCGGCCGAATTCCCTTATAGAATAAATCGGCTTCGAGATAAATCTGTCCGTCAGTAATTGAAATCACATTCGTTGGAATGTAGGCTGAAACATCACCAGATTGCGTTTCAATAATTGGAAGTGCGGTAATCGATCCGCCGCCAAAATTCTCATTGAGTTTAGCACTGCGCTCCAAGAGTCTGGAATGAATATAGAAAACATCGCCGGGATAAGCTTCGCGTCCCGGTGGACGACGAAGGATGAGGGAAATTTGACGATAGGCCCAAGCGTGACGAGAAAGATCATCATAGATTATGAGAACATCTTCGCCCTTATCCATAAAAAATTCCCCGAGAGTGCAACCAGCATAGGGTGCGATGTAGGACAGTGGAGCTGGATCGGATGCACCGGCTACAACCACAGTCGTATATTCCATTGCTCCGCGCGCTTCGAGTTCGGCGACGATTCTCGCAATTTTAGATTCTTTTTGTCCGATTGCCACATAAATACATTTCACATTTTGTCCTTTTTGATTGATGATCGTATCCACCGCGATAGCAGTCTTTCCGGTTTGACGGTCGCCAATAATCAGTTCGCGTTGCCCTCTTCCAATTGGAATCATTGCGTCAATCGCTTTTATTCCAGTTTGGAGCGGTTGATGCACAGATTTTCGAGTGATCACGCCCGGCGCAATTTTTTCAATCGGCATAAACTTTTCCGATGCAATCGCACCCTTGCCATCAATCGGAGTTCCTAAGGGATTAATCACCCGTCCAATAAAATTTTCCGAAACCGGCACAGAAAGCACACGTCCAGTCGAACGCACCGTATCGCCTTCTTTGATTCCTTCGTAAGCGCCGAGAATCATCGCCCCAATTCGATCTTCTTCCAAGTTAAGAACCATACCATAAATCGGCTCTTTAACCTCGCCATCGGTGGGTTTACCTGCCGAAGCTTCAGCGTAGGCAGGCAAGAACTCCAACATTTCACTTGACACTGCGTTCTCAAGGCCAATAATCCGCGCCACGCCGTCGCCGATTTCGACAACCGTTCCAACTTTTTCAGTTGTCGCAACAGCTTCAAATTCGCCAATTTGTTTTTTCAGTTGTTCGATGATGTAATCTTTGTTCATAATTTTTAATTTGAAATTTAAAATTTTAAAATAAATTATTTCCCCAAAATGTTTTTCATCTTCTTCAACTGCCCAGAAACGCTCGCATCAAAAATCTCATCTCCAACTTTCACAATCACTCCGCCTTGGATTTTTTCGTCAACCCTATTTTCAATCACCACTTTTTCTGCCTTGTATTTATCTTTAATAAAACCAGTCAACTTTTCAATCATTTCCGCGCTCAACTTTTCTCGAGATTTCACTTCCGCCATCACAATTCCATTTTTCAAATTAAAAACAGTTTCAAATTTTCGCAAAATTTCATTTTTCATTTTCATCTGTCCGTTTTTTGCAAGCACCTTCACGAAATTGGAAACCAAAACATCCACCTCGCCGTGAGATTTGTCCGCAGTTACTTCATATAGTGATTTTGCGTATTGGGCCGATGTTACTCGCATATTTTTCATTGTCATTCCCGCGCAGGCGGGAATCTAGTATAAAAACTAGATTTAACTGGATTAGCCTAGTGTTTAGATTAAATATTCAAACAAAATATCCACTGGATCCCCGACTTCTCGGGAATGACACGGAAAGTCTATTTAATTGATTTCTCAATTAGTTCCCTATCTTTTTCCTTGTCCAATTTATCACCAATTATCTTTTCCGTTGCCAAAACTACCAAATTGGCAATCTCACCCTTCACCTCCGAGATCATTTTGTCTTTTTCTTGTTCAATTTGTTTCTTAGCCGTAATGATTAACTTTTCATTCTGATTTCTGGCTTCGAGCACAATACTCACAGCATTGGCCTTTGCCTGTTCTTCGGCTGTTTTAATTATTTCTTGCGCCTCTTTTTTGGCATTCGCCATCACTTCTTTTTCTTTTTCCATGATCTCTCCCAGTTTTTTTCCGGCCGCATCGGCATCAGCAATTCCTTTTTCGATTTTATTCGTTCGACTGTTTAGCGTTTTTAGAATCGGTTTATAGGCAAACCGATAGAGCACAAAAAGTATGATGGCAAAATTGACCATCTGCGCCACCAGAAGATTGACTTCAATGTGAAATGTTTTGATAAGTTCATCCATAATCGTAAATTAAAAAAATAATAATCTTATTTCAATCCCGACTACTCGAGACTGAAGAAAACTACTATTTGATTGAGAAAGCAATAACCAAGGCATAAATTGCCACGGCTTCAGCAAAAGCGGCAGCGAGAAGCATTGGCACTAGAATTTTTTCTGTGCACTCAGGATTTCGCCCAATTGATTCCATGGCTTTTGCACCAATTTTTCCAATCGCAAGCGCCGGTGCGATTGATCCGATGCCAATTGCCAAGGCTTTTGCAATCATTGTCATATCCATAATATTATATTTCTATTCTGACGGTCGACTATTTTTTATTGTCTTTAGTGTCGCCGTGAGAATAAATTAAAAAAAATTAATTAACCTTGTTAACTCTAATGCTCGTGCTCCTGTGTCGCTATTGTCATATATACTAAGGCCAGTATCGAAAAAATGAGCGCCTGGATAATGCCCACAATCATCTCTAAAAACATAAACGGCAACGGCAAAATATAAGCAAAAAGCGCCATCATTGAGGCTAGAAGCACTTCGCCCGCAAAAATATTACCAAAAAGACGAAATGTAAGCGAGGCCATTTTAGCAAACTCACTAATAATTTCCACTAGTCCGACAAAAACTTTAATCGGATTGACCAAAATAACTGTGAAATCTTTGCGAATTTTCCCCGGAATTTCCAAAAGAAGTTTAATGTTAACAAATTTATTGAAATAATTCCACGCACCGATTGTCAGCACTCCGGCAATATGCGAAGCGATAACCGCAATGAGCGCCAGAGCCAGCGTCGTGTTGATGTCCGCCGTTCCTCCACGAAAAAGTGGAACAAAAATTTTGTGCCCGTTTTCAACTTCATTAAAACCAACCGTTCCCATTCCGGGAATAAGCCCCAACCAATTATTGACAAAAATAAACAAAAAAAGTGCAAGCGCGATTGGCAAAAATTTCTCAGATTTTTTGCGTGAACCCGTTACACTATCCGCCATTTCCAGAGCTTTTTCCAGGAGAATCTCAAAGACATTTTGCACGCCACGTGGCACTCTGCAAATCTTTCTGCCAACTGCCATTAAAAACACAACCAATATCATAACCGCGATCCAGCTAGCAATCAGCGAATTAGTAATGGTGAGATTTCCAATGTGTCCCAATGGCTCAGCAAAAAGAGTCGCCTCATGACTCGCCTCAAGATTTGGCGTTTGGGCAATTTCAGAGTTATTTGTTATGGCTACATGCTCCGACATAATTATTTTTTATTATCACAGATCGAGTTAATCTCACTGCCAGTTTTCTTTTTTAGTTCTTTTTTTTTATTTGCATCATCAGTTATTTTTTTCATTGCCTCCATCGAATCTCTCACAATTCCGAAAGTTGACACAAAAAAAGCAATCCCAACACAAAGCAAAAAAAGTTTTGGCTCGGTGGAATATTTTTTATCCAGATATTTTTCCAAAAATATGGCTCCGATTATCGGCCCACCAATCCAACCGCTCAATTTTCCAAACAAAACCAAACTCGGCTGCCACCACAGCACCTTTGTTTCTCTTTTTTCACTATGCATATTTTAGGTTACACTACTTATCTATTCTCTCGCAAAAACCAAAAAAAGTCAATAATCCCAAACTTTAAAAAAAGACCCCGTTAGATTCAACGGGGTCTGATTCTTCTATTCATAATCATCTTCACCCTCGAAGATGATTCTGTTTGTGAAACTTACGGCTACCCAAAATGCGATAACTGCTACCAGCATTGGAAACAAAAAAATTGCCAACAAAGCTATCGCCCACACAATCGTGAGCGAAACTACGACGACCCCAAAACTTCTCTTTTTCATGCTTACCTCCTTTTTTTATCCCAAATAAAAAACATCGGCGACCATTTTCGCCAAATGTTTGGAATCTATATTTTTTACCTCCCCAACTTTCTGCGCAACATATTTCACAAAAAGTGGCTCATTCCTTTTTCCGCGCATCGGTACCGGTGCCAAATACGGACAATCGGTTTCAAACATTATTTTTTCGATAGGAATTTTCTTGATGACAGAAAAAATTTCTGCATTTGATTTATTATAAGTGATATTGCCGGAAAAAGAAAAGAAGTAGTTTTTTCTAATTAATAATTTCTCTGTGAAATTTAGTCGCCCACCAAAACTATGCCAGACAAAAGTTAGATCGGGAAATCGAGAAACAATTGCCAGAACGTCTTCATAGGCATCATCAGCTTCGCGATATGCGCTCGGCGCAATTGGTTGTGATCCGCGACAATGTAAAATCACCGGCAACTTTAATTCTTTTGCAAATTCCAACTGCAAAGTAAAACCTTTCTTCTGCAAATCTTTTTGCGCTTCAGTAATTAGACTACCATCATGAATGAAGTAATCCAAACCAACTTCTCCAATGGCCACGATTTTTTTGCTCGAAGCTAATGCCTTAAATTCAAGAATCTTATCAAAGCTTTTCTCGCCATATTCCATAAAATAATGCGGATGAAGTCCGATTGAACAAAAAATATTTTCATATTTCTCGGCCAGTGCAACACTACGCCGACTACTTCCCAATCCCGCGCCAATGTTGATTATCCTTTTAACACCACTTTCAAATGCCCGCCGGATCGTTTCATCGCGATCTGCGTCGAATTGTTTGTCATCTAAATGGGCGTGGGTATCAATTAACATAAAGTTCTTATTGTCATTCCCGCCCCCGTTTTCACGAGGATAAACTCCAGCGGGAATCCAGGTTCCACTAGTTATAAACTCTGGAAAATCGAATTATAAATTCTCTAACTTCTATTTTTTGACCAATAAATCTCGTTCTTCTTTATTCATAATCTGAGGTACCTAGATCCCCGCCTTCGCGGGGATGACACAAGAGATAAGCCAAACTTAGACAGCAGAATTATTTAATTCTTTGAAACAAAACCTCATCAAGTTTTTTTGTTTCTAAGGCTTTTTTAATTTTTTCGGAAGTTTCGGGCATGAAAGGAATAAATAACTCTGAAACTAAATATAGATCTGAAATTAACTTTTGCATAACTTCTTTAAATTTCGCTTCGTCAGTTTTTTTAAGCTCCCAAGGTTTATTGTCAGTTATATATTTATTACTTTTTCTAATGAGATGGTCGCTGATTCTTTCTAGCGCCTTATCCATCCAAAAAGCTTCTATAAATCCCTTATTCCAAATAAGGGGGTCGTATTCATTTTTATTCTCAAATTCATACCCCTCCGCCAACTTAATCACTCTCGAAATCAAATTCCCCAACCCATTCGCTAAATCGGCATTATATTTTTCAACCATTCTTTCCATCGTTACATCGATATCTTCACCAAATGGACCAGCACTCAGGAGCAAATAGCGTGTCCCATCTGTGCCAAATTTTTCCAACATCTCATCAATGGAAATTGTATTGCCAAGAGTTTTACTCATTTTTTTTCCATCTGACAAAATATGCCCGTGAGTAAAAATAATTTTTGGTAATTTTATTCCAAGATGAATAAGAATTGCCGGCCAAATTGTCGCGTGCACTCTGAGAATATCTTTCCCGATCAGATTAATATCTACCGGCCACATTTCTGGCAAATTATTTTCGTCTCCATCCCAGCCCAGACCAGTTAGATAATTCAAAAAAGCATCCACCCAAACATAAGTAGTGTGTGATTCATCAAATGGAAGTGGAATGCCCCAAGAAACATTTTTTCGAGATATTGAAACGTCATGCAACGTTTGGTTTTTCAAAAACGACACTATCTTATTTTTATATTTCTCAGGCGTAACTTTAAATTCTTCTTTTTCAATCTTCTCTAGTAATTCCGCTTGAATTTCAGTCATCTTGAGCATATAACTTTCTTCTTTCATAAGATCCGGAGCAGTGCCATGATCAGGACATTTTCCATTAACCAAGTCGTCTTCGTTTTTAAATTGCTCACAACCGACGCAATATAGACCCTCATATTCACCCTTATAAATTGCTCCTTTATCCTTGAGTGTTTGCAATACTCTTTGCACCGCCTTGATATGCGTCCCATCAGTAGTGCGAATAAAATTATCATATTCGATATTCAATTTATCTTTTGCCCAAAGTTTTTTAAATTCAGATGATATTTCATCTACAAATTCCTGGGGGCTTTTCCCAGCTTCTTCCGCTTTTTTTTGAATTTTCGCTCCGTGCTCATCCGTTCCAGTCAGAAAAAAAACATTTTCTTTGCCCAATTGTTGCCGATAAAAACGCGCCAAAACATCCGCCGCGATTGTTGTATAAGCATGACCAATGTGTGGTTTAGCGTTAACGTAATAAATTGGAGTGGTGATATAAAATTTCTTATTTTCCATATTTTTGCGCGTATTTATCAATCTCATCATAGAGTGATGTAATTGATTCTAGTTGTTTAAAATCATCAGGCTTTATCCAATTATACTCACTATGTTCCTCGCTCAAAATCACTTCACCGGAAACATAATCACAGCAAAAAGTTATGCCGATCTTAAATTCCTTAGTATCATCTCTTATAAATGTAAACACATTAAACGGTTCACAAATTTCTACCTCAAGACCAGTCTCTTCCGCAATTTCCCTTTTTAATTCCTCTTGCGGAGAAATATTGTCATCCATCGTTCCCCCTGGAGTTTCCCATATCCCAGGCTTGTGCACATCTTTTTGATTTCTTTTCAGAACTAAAATTTTATCCTTTTTTCGTATAATTCCTTTGACCCCAAGATTAAATTGCATAAAAAATTTAATAAACGATTATTACAAATTCTCCTTTAACTTTATCTTTATTCTCCGTAAAATACCCCAGGACTTCGGATACATTTCCACGCACAATTTCTTCAAACATTTTCGTAAGCTCTCGTCCCAAAATTATTTTTTTTTCTGGTGCCAAACTTTTTAGAAGTTCCAGATTTTTAACTAAACGATGAGGCGATTCAAAATAACTGACTGGATATTTTTGGGCTACAACTTCTTTGAAAAATGTTTCCCGACCTTTTTTGTGCGGCGGAAAACCCAAAAAAATAAATTTTGTCAGATCAATTCCGGAAACACTGGCGAGAGTTGTGAGCGCTGAAACTCCGGGAATTGGAATAACCGCAATTGATTTTTCAACTGCGCACGCCACAAGTTGATTTCCGGGATCAGAGATTCCCGGCGTTCCCGCGTCCGTTATGAGCGCAATATTTTTTCCACTATTCAATTCCTCCGTGAGATAATCCAATTTTGGAACCGGCTTGATTGCACCGCCTGTTCTTTGAATTTGATAGAAAGAAGTGGTTGACGTTTTAATTTCATATCTGTCCAAAAGCTTTCGACTAGTCCGAGTGTCTTCGCATACAATCAAATCAACCTTGCCCAAGGTTTCAATAGCTCTATTGGTAATATCGCCCAAATTGCCAATCGGTGTTGCAATGATGTATAAAATACCTGACATTTGTTTAATCTTAATAAAAAAATTATACCTTTCTTCTTTCCATAAAATCATTAATCGCCAAACTGACTGCTGTCGCTACAGGGATGGATAAAATTGCGCCAACCACTCCGCCCAAACGCAAACCGACAAGCAGTGCAACAATTGTCGCAACTGGATTTAGTCCAACCGCTTTTTTCATAACCTGCGGAACAATCACATGGCTTTCTATTTGTTGCGCAATGAGATATACCAAAAGCGCCAGAAAACCAGTTGTTGGAGAAATCAAAAAGCCTAAAATTATCCCGGGAACGGCGGAAATAATTGGACCGATATAGGGCACGATTTCCATTACTCCGGCAAAGATTCCCAAAATCAAGGCGTAAGGGACACCCACCAGATAAAGCCCGATAGCATCAATCACAAAAATAGTCAGCATTAGGAATAGTTGCCCAAGCATCCATTTGCCAATTTTTTCTTTTATTCGAGTGGCTAAATTCGAGGCATAACCCTTATACTTATCCGGAGAAACAGAGGTTATGAATTTATTTATTCCATTT
>CAIMLT010000057.1 GCA_903842445.1 uncultured bacterium | reverse complement strand
GTCAAAATAGCCACAGAGGGTGCTTTGATCGGCAGCATCCTTTGTAACGGATTGCCCCGGAGTCTGGTTATTGTCAGTGATGATGCCGGGCAGTTTAATGTCTTCAATCATGCCCTTTGCTGGATTCACGCCGAACGTCTCATCAATAAGCTGATTGCACCCAGTGAAGAAAAACGGAAAATCCTTGAAGATGTCCAAGGACAAATATGGGACTTCTATGCAGCGCTCAAAGAATATAAGAAGTCTCCGGACGAAATAAAACGAATCCAATTACAAGAGCGTTTTCGTGAAATTTTCACTCAAAAGACAGATTTTCAGATGCTGAACCTCGCTCTTGAGCGACTGTATAAAAATAGAGATGAGTTGCTGCTGGTATTAGACAGACCCGAGATCCCTTTACACAACAATCTGAGTGAAAACGATATTCGCGAGTATGTAAAAAGGAGAAAGGTCAGCGGCGGTACCCGCAGCGATCTGGGGCGCAAATGCCGTGATACGTTTACCAGTTTAAAGAAGACATGTCGTAAATTGGGAATCTCCTTCTGGGACTATCTCCTGGATCGTATCTTAAAAACAGATGAGATTCCTCGCTTGCCGGAAATTATTCTTAATCGTGCGAATTCGCCATAATGACTGATCATGAGCAATCACCAGATATGGATGAAAACCGTTTGAGCCCATGTCTGCTGAAGTCACCCGAATGCTTCAAACGGAACAATTTGAGTTTCACAACCCTCGTTGAACACAATCTTACTCAATAAGGGAACAAAGGAAGCCCAGATTGTAAACGTACAAAGTAGTAGGGATGGCAGTTTTTGCCTAATATCAAGTAGAGGGCAAACCGAAACTATGAATTATGGCAGCAAAAGCCTTTGACACCACAAATTCATTTCTCAAAAAAAGAGCAAAATTCAAAAAATAGACATTTTGCATTGAGGGATAGTTGCGCTTTTTTGACCTCTTTTCGAACTTATTGAGAAGTTACGTAATTTATTATGTCAGACGCTTTACAACATTTTCATCTGTCTCAAAGAAAATGGGATAGCCAAGATTCCTGGCGTGGTTTAATAATTTATCAATTCTTGATTTTTCTTCAGCCCCCGATCCAACAAAATCAATCCGTTTAATGCCGGAATTAGTTATTATTTCTAAGAAATAACCTCTAAAAAAAATACTACACATATAGCAGATTCCCCCAATAAATAACATGGGCATAGTTAAAAGCGCCGCGACTCCTCTAAAACTAATAAAATTTTTAAGTTCGATGTTGTAAAAAAAGAGTGGTACGAAAATTATCGCAAGAATTCCAGATGTTAACGCTTGAAAAATAATCAAAGAACTAGCAAAGCCGTATTTAAGTGTAATTTTTGAGATGGTCTGTTTTGGTATTTTCTTACTTTCTTTTTCATAAATAAAATGATTATCTATGATAACACCAAATTCTTCCATTGAGTCATTTTTTGCTGAAAATAAAAATTTGAATAAACCCATAAACAAACCTTTTTTTAACTCGATTGGTAGTGCTTAAGATGTAGTGATCATAATTCATTACCACTCTTATTAATCAAGTATTTACATTCTCTTACAAAAAATTCGTTAACTGCACTGCTTACAACCATTATACTTTGGTTATCTTAGCAGTTTTTTTGCAAACTTTACAATGCCCTTTTGCACTTGCCTGTCCGACACATTTTGTGCACCCTAATGTGCCACAATTATCACATTTTACCCACACATTTGAACCCCCTGCTGTATTTCCACAATTTTTACATGGTGTTGTCGTAGAACATGTTGCCATAAGCCCTCCATTTAATTGATGTTATAATTGAATAATGATAAAAGCGGGTCATGATGATAAAGCATAGAAATCTGTATACAACACTTTATATATCCCCCCATTTCTATTTCCTGGTCTCCAAACATCATTTCGCCAATATCTTAAAATCCTCCTGCATCCTGTGGCAACTTCTCATAATAACTTGTAAGACTATCTTTGCTAATTTTATCGTAGATTTCGGCAAAACTATTTTTAAGATATTCTCTTATATATGTTTGATATACTGAATTGTTAAGGTTTGAGAAGTCAATTATTTTTATCGTCTTGCTATCGGTCAAAAGGCCGAAATGGCAGCGTGTCAATATGCGTAATTTCGTATTTGCGATTGAGCATCTTTTACTTTTTTTGGATCTTTATATTGTCCTCCTTCTCGTTTTGCAAATAGTTCTTTTTTAGAAATCCCACTCTTGATTTTTATCTTGAAGAGCTAATCCAATTTTATTAATATCTTCAAGGTCTTTAAATGGACTCGATTTAGCTAACTCACTAATACTATTTAGTCCTATCGCCAGTTGTTGAATATTATTTTTTTCTAATGCGTCATCAATAACTTTAAAATATTTTACAAATATATCCTTTCGTTCATCAAAAGTTTTCTCCAAATGTAAAAGTAGAATCTCTTTTTGTGCATTTATTTTTGATATGAACATTTCTTTATTTGATTCTATAATACTCCGTTTAGTCTTTTGAACTTCTCTGAATTTCTCAACATCTGAAACAATATCTGCTAATTTATTTATAATATCAATCGGTGGCACTGGTTCAGTAGTATGGGATATTACACGGCTGCTGCAACTCGGATCATGAAGATATTCTCCCAGGAGAGCTTTTCTTTGATAATTCCCATTGCAACTGCAGGTACTTTTTTTGTAGTGAAATGAACGCGAATGAAG
>CAIMLT010000056.1 GCA_903842445.1 uncultured bacterium | reverse complement strand
AGAAAAACTCTTGGAAGAATCTTTTGAATTAGAACAAAAGGCTCAAAAGAAAAGAAAAATTATGCCTAATTTATCTGCTTTTCTTTTTGCCGAAGCAGCAAAAAATAGAGAAATAACAGAAGAATATTTTGACGATTTATATAAAAAAGCAAATGAATGTATTGAAGAGAGCACTGATATCCCTCATAATTCTCCCTCAAGTCTATTGCCAGATGCAATACTTTTGGGAATTTCCACAAGGCAAATCAGAAAATTACCATTGCCGGAAAAAGAAAAAATTGCCAAAGGAATTTTAGATGACGCCAAGCTTTTGGAAAATTATGCCTTGGTTTTGCCTGAAGCGGAAAGAGCCAAGTTTCTCGAACTGATTCCTGAGGAAAAGAAAAAAATAATCTCGCAAATTTTTGATGTTTCAGCTTCAAGATTTCTTCATCAATCAATCGTTGAAAGCAAAAGTGTTGAAGAAACACAACGAAAAAATGTGCGACTCAGGCTCTATAAGGAATTGCGAGATACAGTTGCAAAAGGCGAAAAAAATGATGAACAAATCGTCATTCTTTTGAGTGAAGCCTTGGGAAATTTGGGTGAAGATTCCCGACAATTGCTACTCGAGCTTATTCGAGATGAAGAAGAAGGAAAAGAAAAGAAAGAGCAAGAATATTTGCCTAGAATTCTAAAAGTTTTTTTGGAAAATTTTGAAGATTGGCGAGGGAATGATATTGCGCTTAAATTGGCCGGAAACAAAAAACTCAATCGGCATTTGTCAGTCTATCTTTTGGGAAAATTGATTAATAATAATTATCTTCCTAAGGACATTCAGATTTGGTGGAGTGAAGAAAAAGCCAAAGGCAAAAAAGGCGTGGAAGCCGAAACACAATCGCTAGAAATAGTCAAAAGTGTTATCACTGATTTAGGCGTAGTTCCTAGTCGTGAAATTTTGAATTTTATTTCTGATGATAAAAAATGGAAAGATGTGCCACTAGTGGAAAGAATTGAAAAAATAAAAGCGAGCCAAGAGATATTTTCCGGGATAGGGAATAACCGTGAATTGGTAGAAAAACTTTCCGAAAATGAAAATGACGCTATGATTTATTATCTTCTCCACGGAGGAGATGATCGTTTCAATCTGATTAATAATTATGGTTTTGATAAATTCAAAGAAATGATTGGACTGATAAGCGACTTGAAAATACATGAAAAACCGATCAGAAAATTCAAACAATCTTTGGCTGAAAGTGGCATGACGGATAGTGAAATAGAAAAAATAATCGCTAACTTAAAGCAAGGTAGATTTCCCCTGCCAGAAGAACAAGCTTCACAAGAAATTAGCTTTGATGTTCGGGAAAATGCTTTGATTGAAAACGCCAATCGGGAAATTGGTCAAGTGCTTGGTCGCAGGCAATTGGGCGTTATTTTTCTTTTTCCGCTCTATCGAGAATATTTGGAAAAAGAAAGAAATGAAAATTTAACTGAAAGAATGAAAGGCGCGCAAACTTTTGTTGATCGCTTGGCTTTGATTGATGAAATTGAAGTCAGCTTCCCTGATTTTCGAGAAAAAGCGCAAGAAGATATTAAGGACAACTGGAGACTTCTTGGAGAAAAAATGGTTTTGGATATTCAACTCAATCAAGTTTTTTCAGAAAATGCAGTGCCAGTGAGAGGCGAAGAAATTTTGCCAAGACTGGATGTGAAGCGATTTGATTTGAAAAAATCCAAAAAAGATTTGTTGGTTATTTTAAAAGGTGGAAATGAAAAAGAATCAGCTATTTTGAAAAATATTTCCAAAAAAAGAAAAGCGCGAAACAATCTTTTGAAGGGTCTGAAAAATCAAGAAAATGAAAGTGTTAAAAAAGATTTGGAAGAAAAAATCCAAAAAATTGAAGAAGAATTGAAAGAATTGGAAAAAGAAAGAAGTCTTTTGGGTGATGAAAAAATTCAGGAAAGATTTGCCCATCTGAGTCAGAAAGAGAAAGAATTGGAAATTGAAAAACTTGGCAATGAAATTTTAGCTTTAACGGAAAAATCTCCCAGTGCAATTTTTACATATTTAACCATGCAGGTGCTGGGTGAAGAACGTCTCCGAGAAAATGATGTGCATTTGATTCAAGAAATGGATAGTCATCTCCAGGGACCTTTTCAGGCAATCGCGGATTCAAAAACTTACCAGCGACCAGTTGATGGAAACACCAAAAAGCGCAAACTTTTGAATTTGCAATATTTGGACAAAACGGAAAGATTTATGAATATGGTTCGTTTTGCCGATAGCAAAATTTGTTGTTTTTCTAGCAGTAATTATGATCAGACTATTCAACATCAAACTCAGAATAAATACTGGGTAGCCTCGATCAATGCCGATCCGCTCTCTTTTGTTGTTTCGTTGGAAGAACCAGAAATAGCCAGTCAAGAAGGGGGGCAAAAAAAACAAGCCAAAGAAAATTTAGGTTTTATCTTTGGAAGTTTTGGAATTAATGAGGAAGGAAAATTGGCAATTCTCCTTAATGGAATTTATTATGCTCCCGGTGTGGAAGACAAAAATCAAGTTGAAGCAATTTTGGGTGGAGTGGAAAAGATATTCAAGGGTCTTCCGATAAAAACAATTGCCATTGCTGAACAATATGGCGGTTCAATGGGAAAAGAAAAATTGCCGAAAGAATACACTGATGAGCAAATTGAACTAACTCGCCTGAGAGCATTGGATGATAACTCTGGCGATCCAGAATCAAAAATTTATGATGATCTTAATACGGGTGATGATTTAAACAAATCACATTTTTATGGAAATCATGTTTGGCATAAGAAGTTAAAATAAACTTACTTTTATTTTAGCATCCAAGCGAAGTTTCTTTTCACCGCATTTTCTAATTTAAAAAAAATAAAAGAAAAAGAAAATCTAAAATCCAAATTCTAAATCATAAAACCCTCGCGGACGAACGCGCGCCATCGTCCCCACTCTGAAGACCAGGATCATCCCTGTCCAAGTCGGCCCGCTGATCGTCGCGGCTCCAGTCGGCGCTCGGAACATCGTCAGAAAATGGAAAATACGCACCTAACTGAAAAGAAGCTTTGCCGTTTCCTTCATAATTATCGATTACTTGATTGTGTTTTTCCAATGTAGTCAGAAATTTAGCAATCCATTCTTCTGGAACTTGACCTT
>CAIMLT010000055.1 GCA_903842445.1 uncultured bacterium | reverse complement strand
TCTACATTTTTTTGATGTCGCGCGCCCAAATTTTTTTCAAAAAGGAAAAGAAAATTTTTTGTTTTGGAGTTCCGAGAATTCGGAACGGCGGAAAGCGGAACATTTTATAGTTTTCTCTTTTTTATTTTTGGCCGTCCTTGCCCCGAAATCCCGCCCTTGCGCGGACGGCAACAAGGAACTCCCCAATATTGCGTAATTTTTGGGATATGGTATATTTAAAGTGCAAAAACAACAATTTAATATTTGTGAGGATTTTTTTATCTTGCAATTTAAACATTGCTTTGAGCTCATATGCGATCAGGATCGGGCACTCCGACCAAAACGCATATGGGATCCTCACGGGTACCAATTGTTGTTTTTGCAGGTCGGGTGTCCGTTTTTGTTTGTGCGAATAGCGGCTACGCACTGGCTCACATCTGGCTTTGCAATTCCGTTTGTCATTGCATTAATAGTTGGGATTCCAGTTGCATTGATAATAGGTGTAAATAATGCAGTTGCATTATCTGTTGGGATGTCTGTGGTTTGGATTTTTAGTCTTTGGCTGGGAGTCATGTATTCGGCGAAATATCTTGAAAAGACATACATCATCAATGATAGCCAAAAAATAGCGAAATTATCAGCGATATATTTAGCGGTTATCGGCGGAGGATTTAGATTGATAACAATGAGCAGAAAAGGAGCTTCTTTGGATTTAATTGTAGATTTCATATTTTTCGCAATAGGAGTTGCCATTTTTTATGTTTTAAGCAAAAAATATATTCACAATACTCAAGCGGATGAAGCTTCTCCAATAAATATTCAAGCGACAACCACTAATTAAAATTAATTTTAGAAAACAATGTATAAAAACAAAAAAGGAAGCGTCGGAGTAATTGTGGCCATAGTCCTTATTTTTATTTTGTTTGTGATGATGTTTTTGTGGTTTTTGAAAAGAAATGTGCAAATGCGAGCACAACAAGCCATTACTGCGCAACAGAATCAGACCACTTCAACCAAGCCAGCACAAACGACAACTGCTCCATCAACAACATCAGCACCTGCGAATGAAATTGCTGGATGGCAAAAATTTTCAGATGTAGAATTGGGCTATGAAGTAAAGTATCCTAGCGAATGGGGAAGCCTAAGAGATGATGACAAGGAGAACGAAGTCAAGGTGATGATTTTTAGTCCAAAAGTTGAAAATCCGTCATTGTCAGTGACCATAAATAAGATTCAAGATGAAGAAGGCTATGATTTAAATAAAGCAAGTTTTTTTATCGGAGTTTTGAAAAGAGGGATTTCTGATGGAGGTGGAAAGTCCTTTGATACAAAAGATTTCGTTTACACATTTGCAAATGGAACAACTACAAGCGGAAAACAATTTGAATCGGAATATACGGATGCTGCTGGCAAAGTTAAACAATGGATAGTTGTTATTCCAAATGGAAAAAACTTATTTTGGATGACTTATGTATCTGACATAAATAAGTATGACGCACAGCGACAAATTGCGCAGTCCATGCTTGATTCATGGAAAATTACAAAATAAATTTTTGATTATGAAAAATATCACATGGTACTCATCAAATGGCGATATGGCGATGAAAAAAGAAACCTTGTTGTCGTCTGTCGATCAAGCAGAAAAAGTTGTTGATGATTATGTTGAAAAATGGAAAAATATAGGCAAATATACTGCAACTGAAGAATATCAAGCAGGAGACGGAATGGATATTTTAACACAAACTTTATTTGGTTTTTATTCTGATGATGATAAATCAAAACTCGAAATAAATATGGGAGACAAATATCAGATTGAATTTCAAGCAAAAAAATCTGAATCGCCATTGCTTTCCTGGATGAAATATAAAAAGAAGTATGAAACAAGCAATCTTTCCGAATTAAAAAGTATAGTCAATAAGTTTTTCGAGCTTGACAGCGAATCATTCAAAAGCTATTTTAACTTTTGAGAATTCATCGAATTAAACAGGGAGTATAAATTGACCAAGCGTGTGCGCACGGGTTTGGGCGGGGCAAACACGCTTACCTTTAAATAAATTAAGCGTAGCTCCGCTTTCCGCCGTTCCGAATTCTCGGAACTCCAAAACAAAAAATTTTCTTTTCCTTTTTGAAAAAAATTTGGGCGCGCGACATCAAAAAAATGTAGAGAAAATTTTTCTGTTTTGGGACTGAAATTTCTTCAAAATTTCAGGGCGGAAAGCGGGGCGGAGGTTCAAAAATCGGAATCGGGATTTTCTTCAAAAAAAGTTCGAATTTCGTTCAATAAACCCAACATTCTCTATCAAGAAAGATTAAATAACTATGCCAAGGATTTATCAGGACGTGCTATAAGCAAATCATTAAGATAGGTTCTATACGCTGTCAATATCTGTGCGATTGAAGCTTTTTTCAATCCTTCTATTTCTTGATTCAATCCAGCTACTTTTCCTCTTTGATCAGAACTTGGTTCTGCGATAATCTGATCTATCTCTCTCTGAATAGTGTCAATCAGAAATTGCCTAAAACGTTCGGCGTTGCTAATTATTTCAATTTTCCTGCCCCATCTTCGCTTTTTCTCCCTTTCAACGCTTTCGCTTAAAGTAAGTCCTCTTTCTTCATTTTCAACGCATTTAATCTCTTCAGCATACCGATCCGCAATCTTTTTCATATCTTTATCATATTTTTCGTTTTCTTCCAAGGCAATCTTATGGATCATATCTAAACATCCAAGTTCGTGTCCCTTTGCGCCGCCTTTCATGCCCTGAGTGAAACTTTTTCTTTCCGCTACTACATCTGACCACAATCTCCCTTTCTGCGCGTTTATCGTTTTTCCATACTCGTTTACTGCTGCTTGTTCTTGTTCTTTTAGTGCCTGCACTTTTAATTTGATTGATTCTCTATTTTCTTGTGCTAGTTTATCAATTTGTCCATTTTCCTCAATTGCTACTCCATGTGCTATATCAATATGACTTTCTTTTTTCCCTCCTAGCAACTGTCTTATTATTTGTTTTATTTTCCCTCCGTTTTTTTTTGCAGCCAATTCCACACAAAACTTTTCGTATTTGGCTCTTTCTTCCTTTATCCACTGCGCATATTCACTGGCTGATTGATCGTCTATTCCTTTTGTTGGGTTTTCCATATTGCATGCCATGGCATTCCCGCGCTTGAATGAAATCAATTAATATTATCAAACAAAACACGCAATTTCCATGTTTATCTTAATTAACTTAACTTTTATTATCAAAGTAACTTTAGCTCAGAAACGCAAACTAAGCAATTTTTATTTTAAATATCTTTTGCTATTTTTCGCTGATTATCATAGAGCCGTTATCTTTGACTCATTACCCTAAACCAATTATAATTAAATTATACGAAATATCCACAAGAATAATAACATTGCGTGTAATATCCAAAAAATTAATCTTAATATTAAATACTATAAAAAAGTCAATCACCCTTATCGGCATATTCTTATTAGCTGCATCCGTTTTTTATGTTCATGTTCATATCCAACTCAGACAATCGAAATAAGATAAAATAGCATCCGTACTTTAAAGTAAGAAAGTCAGGCAAAAAAATCTACCATCAAATGAACAAATTCCTCAAAAAAGACATACAACTTATAATAACAACAGGCTCATTCATAGCCTTTTCTATTTTAGGTGTGTGGTTCTTATGGCGGAATGTTGCATTATTGACATTAGTTTTGTTCGCATTGGCTCTTATCGAATTGATCACCATTAGAAGCAAAAAGGTAACCGTCATGTTTTTTTTATGTTGTATTGGTGGCGGAGTTGTAGAAAGCATCGCTATTTATTTTGGCAATTGGCACTATGCCGAACCAACATTCTTCAATATTCCCCTCTGGCTTTTGCCAGGCTGGGGAAACGCAGGGGTTTTTATTATCGCATTTTATAAGTTATTGGAAAAATTTAAATTTTTGAATCAAGAAAATATATAAAAATTTAATTCGCAAAAGCTAAAAAAGACAAAGACTTCCTTTGAGTAATTACTTTTTCCTAGTGCATCTTCGGAAACTTGCGCTCATTTTTGATTTTATCATAACCTGCTTAATTATATCTTTCCAATTGATCTTTGAATTCCAGCGCATAGATATCCCAAAAGGCTACAAAAAGTGACATGATGACTGGACCAACAATAAACCCAGAGATGCCAAAAAGAGCAATCCCACCAATGGTAGAAAAAAGTATCATAAGTGGATGCATCTGAGTGTCCTTGCCTACAAGTTTTGGTCTAAGGAAGTTATCTATCATGCTAATCAAAAATGCTCCAACAAAAAGTATAATCAAGCCTTCTGTGAAATATCCAGAAACCAGCATAAGAATACCAACTGGAAGCCAAACCAAGCCGGAACCGAAAGAAGGAATAACAGATGAAATGGTCATTAAAATTCCCAACAACACCGGAGAAGGAACGCCAGTCAGCGCAAACAAAACTCCACCCAAAAAACCCTGAATGAGGGCAATAATAGTTGTGCCTTTAATTGTTGCCCTGGTTATGGAATTGAATTTATCAACCAATATTTTTTCATATTTATCTCGCAAAGGACTGAGTCGCATTATTTTTTTTACCAATCTTTTCCCATCAATGAAAAGATAAAATAAAGAGAAAAACATCACAAAGGTTACAAACACAAAATGCGCCAAGCCATTATACGTGCCCTGCAAAATGAACAAAGTATTTTGAGAAAGACTCTTGATTCCAATCATTACTGATTCTTGGTTGATACTTTTTTCCAAATCAAAATTATTAAGCAGCGGGATTGTTTTCAAATTCTCTCCCAGAGTTGCAATAATTTTTTTAACCCCATCGGGATTTAAATTGAAATTATCCAAAATGCCCTGAATCTCATCCACCATAAGAGATAGGACAAAAAGAAGTGGGATAACAATGATCATAGCAATAAGCAGACAAACCAAAAAAGAGCTGATGCCTTTTTGCTTCAGTCTCTTTTGAAAAAAATCATATACCGGCCCAAAAAGATGCGCCAAAATTGCCGCAATCAAGAAGGAAACAATAAAAGGCTCTACGACAAAATAAGTTAAAACCGATATCCCAGCCAAAACCAAAAAAAAGAAATAGACATTATAATTTTTGAATTGCATAATCTTGCTTTATTACTAGCTAAATCATAGCACAAATCAGCAATCAAGTAAACAAGCATTCTATTTTTTATTTTAAATTCAACTCTGAGGTGAACTTTTTCCGTGAAAAAATTTATTCATAACGCAAAGCTTCAATCGGGCTCAAATTTGCAGCTCTCCGCGCAGGATAGAATCCAAAGATGATTCCTACTCCAGCAGAAACACCAAAGGCCAAGAGCACCGCTGACAAAGAAATACTTGTTTTCAAACTACTCACGAAATGCGAGACAAGCAAGGATGCTATCCAGCCTAAAATAATTCCAATTGCACCACCCAAAAAAGTCAGCAGCACTGCTTCGGCTAAAAATTGCAAATTAATATAAATCTTTCGCACTCCAACGGCTTTTCGCAAACCAATTTCACGTGTTCGTTCCGTTACGGTTGTAAGCATCATATTCATAATTCCAATTCCCCCGACTAGCAAGGAAATTCCAGCAATTGAGGAAAGCAATATCGTAAAAGTTCCGGTGATACTTGTGGCTGTGGCAATAATATCATTCTGGTTCATTAAGCTGAAATCAGCTTGTAATGCATCTTTAATACTATGCCGTTTTAACAATAACTCAAAAACTTGATCTTGCACTGATACCATCGAAGATTGATCTTGAGCGGCAACACTGATATTATTCACAAATTCATTCCCCGTTAAATAATGCTGTGCACTGGTTAGCGGCACATAGGCAACATCATCCTGATTGCTGAATCCAGAGCCACCCTTGGATGCCGTCACACCGATTACTTGAAAATCCATATTATTTGCCCGAATAGTTTGTCCAATTGGATTTATATTTTCACCAAACAAATCATCGCGCGTAGCCGGACCAAGCACAATAACCTTTGCAGAGCTTTTCATTTGTTGCTCACTAAAAAATGTTCCAGAATCAATTGTTACATTTCTGGCAATCAAATAATCCGCGTTAGTTCCCGTTATTTGCGTATTTGTATTGTTTCCTTTGGCAGTTAATTGCGATCGTTTTGTTACTGAAGGAGCAACTGCTTTGACATTTGCTATTTCAACTTTTATAGCCTCCGCGTCTTCAATAGTTAGCGTTTGCGAGCTACCACCACCCTGATTAACACCAGCGACTCGTTGTGCTCCCGGAGTAATCATAATCAAATTAGAACCGATTGATTCAATGCTACTTTCTATGGAATTTTTAGCACCTTGTCCAATTGCAACCATAGTGATCACAGAAGCAATACCAATGACAATTCCTAAAATTGTAAGGCCAGAACGAATTTTATTACCAGCGAGCGACCAAACTGTTTCTTTTAATAAATCAATTATCATACAATAAAAAAAATTACGGCAAAAAATGATCCTTAGGTTTATTCAAAATATCCTTTTCAATCACTCCATCGCGAACATGTATTATCCTATTTGCACAATCCGCCACATCCATTTCGTGCGTAATCAGAATTATGGTATGGCCTTTGCGATTTAATTCTTGGAAGGCTTGCATAACAACTGCGCTGGTTTTTGTGTCAAGATTTCCTGTTGGTTCATCCGCCAAAATTATGGCCGGATCATTGACAAGCGAGCGAGCAATTGCCACTCGTTGCATTTGTCCTCCGGATAATTGATTGGATAAATTATATAATTTATTTTCTTCCATTCCAGCATAACGTAAGCATGCTTTAGCCTTTTCTTCTCTTTCTAGCTGAGATTTACCAGAGTAGAGCAACGGCAACATCACATTTCGCAAAACCGTTGTTCGTGGCAACAGATTAAACGATTGAAAAACAAAACCAATTTTGTTTCTTCGCAAATCAGAAAGCTCGTCATCGGCAAGCTTGGACACTTCATTTCCATCTAAAAAATATTCGCCACTTGTAGGTGTGTCCAAAGCACCAAGAATATGCATCAGGGTTGATTTTCCTGAACCAGATGGACCAATAATTGAAACGAATTCACCTTTCTTTATCTTAAACGAAACACCATTCAAAACAGTGGTCTTGATGTCACCGTTTGTGTATGTTTTTACTAAATTCTTACATTCAATCATAATAAATAAATTTAATGCCCCATAAATCCACCTATACCACCTCGATTACCGCCAACACCAGACGAAGTTGCTGAAGTCGCTTTGGTCGTTG
>CAIMLT010000054.1 GCA_903842445.1 uncultured bacterium | reverse complement strand
CTTTTCAATTTCAACACTCAAAAAGGGTTGCGTTTTACTTCTGATTTCGCTAGCCCAACGCCTCACGCTCTCCCGATTCAAGTCTATGCCCTTAATTTTTCTATCATCAGACACGCCAACAATCACTACTCCACCGCGATGATTAGCCATTGCAACCAAGCTAATAATTACCTCGTCAGAAAAAGATAATTTCAATTCAACATTGACGCTCTCCCCGTTTTTTATTAATTCTTTTATTGTTTTTATGTCCATAAACTAAAATAAAAAAATCTAAATTTGTTATTTTCAATAAATTCATATTGTAATCAATGTTGATTACAAAAACAACGGTGCACCAAAAATTAACTGGCCTCTTTTTAGTTTATTTTTGGCTTTTTTTCTGACTTTTCCATTTTACCACACCCCACCAAAATCAACCACCACCACCCAAAACCACCGTTTCTGCCCAACTGCCATAGCGCTATGACTGCAAAACCTCCCAATGTCCGCCTTTGTCGGGCCCGATGCGCCTCACAACGCCCAATGCTTTCAATTTGATAATATTATTTCTGATATTTTTCTCATTAATTCCAGCTTTTTCACTTAGCTCCTTTTGAGTTATGACTGGATTTTTTCTCATCTCATTAACAATCCTTTTCTGATTTTTTGATAATTTTACGGTGTCTTTTTCTAGGTCTTTTTCTAGGTCTTTTTCTAGGTCTTTTTCTAGGTCTTTATTTCCGGAAAAAATGTCCACATTAATTCCTCCGGAAACCTCCTTAATCTCCGGCTTCGGAAGATTATACTCTAGAATTTCAGCCACCGCCCTTTTCACTCCGCTGCCATATTTCTCGATCAACCCCACTTCTTTGAAAATCTCAGCCACTTTCAAATTTCTCGGAGTGGACTTTTCTTCGCCGGAATAGAGGTCTTTTATCGTCAAATCTTTGGGCAACTTTCCAATATTCCAAATTACGAGCTTTCCTCGATACACCCGAAACTGTGAATGCACTCCGCTCCTGTAATCTCGGTGAATTATGGCGTTGACCACAAACTCTCTAACGGCCGACAAGGGATACTGCCAATGCTCATCTCTTTGTGGCTTTCCGGTTATGATATATTCTTTCGTAATATGCGACATAATGAAATCCATCACCAGGTCTACCTCGCTCAAAAGATCGGTTTTTATGGTGAGCGATTTTTTGATTGTCGTGTCTGTTTCAAAAAGACCAATTTGAATTTCACTGTAGAACAGGGGTTTTTTGGAAAATAAAAGCACTGCCGCGTTGGTAATTTTTTCACCGAAAATCAAATCAAACTTTCGAAGGAATGCCAGCGGATCATCAGCAAGCTTCAAATCTCGACTTTGATTAATTCTCTCGATTAGCTTGTTAACTTTATCAAAATCCAAATCATTCAAACTTGCCTCATTATCAACAAACATATCCCAGCTTCTATTTCGCACTCGCAAATATTCATTGGCAATTTCGTCAATTGTCATCAGATGATTGCCAGTATTGATTCGCTTGTAGTATCGGCCTTTGAACGGAATAGGTTTGTTGGGATATTCGGGAATTGAAAAAACAATGACTTTCTTATTTTTAATTTCAAATTCCGTCACATCCGGCATTATCTTGAAATCCGTTTTGTGCTTGATTTCATTCAACCATTTTTGGATGCTTTCTTTTCCCACTACTACGCCGACAATTTTTTGCTTATTAGTCACTCCCAAAAGAACTTTCCCGCCAACTGAATTGGCCATTGCTGTCAAAGTTTCAATCACTTCATCACAAAAATTCTCCTTGAATTCGGTTTTTTCGTTTTCACCATTTTTGATTTCCTTTAAAATAAGGTCTTTCTGCATAAATTTAATCTATGATTACTCAACTAATCATAAAAATGGAATTTATAATTAGTCTTGTAAAGACAAATAATCCCTATTTCCTATTTATCCCTCCCCACCATTCAGCGTTTTTTGCCCTAAGGCCTTTTCGATTCGTTCCACCTTATCTTCAATCTTCACTTTTCCCATCATACCCCGAAACTAAAATTTTAGCACCTTCCAATGTCCGCCTTTGTCAGGGCCGATGCGACGGATAATGCCTTCTCTTTTAAGCTTATCAATAGCCCGTTTGATTGTTTTTTCATTTGCACCTATTTTTTTCGCCAATTCCAAGGCAGAAATAGTCGAGTCTTTTTTCATTAATTTGCAAATCAAACTAGCCCTATTTTCAGGGACATTTTCAGGGACATTTTCCTTTCTTTTCTTGAAAGAAGCCACAAATGCACCCGCTCGATTGGAAAATTCCGGATCAGGATTGCCGTTTTCACGACAAAGCTTGAGCATTCGCTGAAAGCCGGTTCCCCAATTCTCAATTAAATTGATTTCGTGAAAAATGCGAATGATGAGTTTATTCCGAGGAACACTCCGTGCCTGCTTATAGATTTCTGAAATATCAACCTCTTTTGGAAGAAGCCCGGGACTCCAAATTTCCACACGATCATCAAAAATTCTGATCTGTACATTGCCAGAATCGGAATAATCCCGATGAACAAGAGCATTCATAATCGCTTCGCGAAGCGCTTCCAACGGATAATCCCAAACTTCATCGTGCGTCGCCTTTCCGCTGATTATAATCTGCTTATTTATATGACGACGGATGAAAGCCATAATCTCATCTGGTATCAAAAGTAGTGGTCCGTCAAATTGTTTTTCATCAATAAATTCAACTGGGGTTAATCCCTTAAACCGCGCCGCCCTAACAATAGCATTATAAAACTGAGTGTTTTTGGCAACAAAGCACAAATAAACACCATAAGTAACGCCTTTTGTCTTGCCCTCTTTTAACGAAAAATTCGATTTCTTTTTGAATCTTCCTAATAAGCTATCGTTAAATTGCATCTTCTGAAAGATTCCATCATCAACTAGGCGCTCATCAAGATCGGGCAAGGTATATAATTTCAGCAACCCTCGCACTTCAGATACGGAAAGCTTTTGCGTTGTTTTTTCCAACACGAGTATACGCCCGTTCGAAAGCAAACACTGGCTTATTGTCTGATTCCTTGACACTTATTTCCACAATCTCACCCGGTCCAAAAGTTTCGACATTTATTGATGGATATAAAATTGGATCAGTATTTTGCTTAATTTTATTGGCGATATCCTCAATCACGCCCTTGCCAAATTCTTTTCCTAACGGCTGACCATCATCATTGAGTCCAATAATAACCCGCCCACCCTTTTTATTGGCAAAGGCGGAAAGGCTTGCGACAATCTCTTTCCATTCCGAGAAAGAAGACTTCAACTCTAATTTTTCCGATTCCTTGAAATCCATAACTTTTTATTTGAAACTAAAATACTTACTATTTATCCCCCACCACCATCCCACTATCCAGCGTTTTTTGCCCTAAGGCCTTTTCGATTCGTTCTCAATTAGCTTTTCAATTAAATCTCGCTATTTAGGGCTTTCTCCTATCTTATATCCCAGCGCATTTCGCCTAAATCAGCCATTTTTTGCGTTTTTTAGTAGCCTTGCGGGAATTTTTCATACCACTTCCGCAAACTTTCCACACTCTGCGCCAGACTCTTTTTCGGTTTCCATTTTAATGTTCGCATAGCTTTTTGGGGATCGGCATAAATTTTGGCATATTCCCCTTTGCGCGCTTCGCTTTGTTTTTTTTGCATTTTCACGCCAAAAGCTTTTTCCACTTCACTGACAATTTCTTTCACCGAATAACCCTTACCGTTGCCCAGATTGAACACGTTGCTCTTGCCACCTTTTTCCAGATACTCCCAGGCGGCCAAATGCGCTTCAACGAGATCTTCCACATCAATGTAGTCGCGAATTGGCGTGCCGTCGGAAGTTTTCACTTTCGCACAAGTAAACGCAAATGGCTCGATTCCCATTGCACCCCGCACGGCATTTTGCATCAAAAGTTGCGAAGGCTTCTTACTGTCTCCGATTATTCCTGAAGTAGCGGCTCCGCAAATATTGAAATAGCGCAAAATGACATGATTGATTCCGAAGGCTTCATACCAAGGAAGCATTTTTTCCACCAAAAGTTTTGATTCGCCATAGGGATTGACGGGAATTTGTGGGTGCTTTTCATCGACTGGCAAATATTTTGTTTCGCCATAAGTTGCGCAGGTTGAGGAAAAAATAATTTTTTCCACGCCATATTTCTTCATCGCTTCGAGAAGATTGAGACTGCCACAAACATTATTTTCAAAATACATCCCCGGATTTTCCATCGATTCATTCACCAAGCATAGCGCGGCAAAGTGCAAGACGCCATCAATCTTGTGCTTTTGAAAAACTTTTTCCACTGCCGAGCGATTCCGCAAATCACCGCGCACAAAATCCAGCTTGCCGCTTTTTTTCAAAATGTTTAACGGCTCGCGGAAACCGCGCGACAAATTATCAAACACCACAACCTCATAGCCCTTTTCCAAAAAAAGCTTCACGGCATGACTGCCGATATACCCCGCACCACCGGTGATCAAAATTTTTTTCATATTATTCGTTGTTAAATTTAATTAGCAAATCAAAACCCATCTCGCAACATAAGTTGCTGGCTATTTCTTCCCAATAGCCAGAAGCACCGGACGATTTTTCCGGGGCGTGGCACCTTGGGAAATGAAAAATAAATACCAAATCAGATCAACTGCCACTGTGATCACAGGTAGGATCAATTTTTTTAGGATTTTTTTCAGCCACTGCTTATCATCAGGCGCATAGGCCACCAGTTCTTTGGTTACGATATTTTTTGCTTCAAATCCAGCCAAAAGTAAAATCTCCCGCAACGATTCAGGGGTATAGAGAATTTCATGAGTAACATCGACGTAGCGATCATGCATACCACCAATGGCATTGTTGCCATTGGGAATATTGATGATTAGATTTCCGCCTGCCTTGAGCGAGTATTTTAATATTTTCAAAAAATCGATTATTGTCTCCTTCTTGATATGCTCCACAACGTGATAAATTGTAATTACATCGAAAAAATCGAGTTTGTCTATCAAGTAATCTTCAGCGGAAATTTTTAGCACCCCAAACCCTTTTTTTTCACAAAAAGCGACGCACTCCGCCGACAGGTCGATTCCAACCGCATTTTCATAGCCTAAGCGATAGAACGTATATAAGTTTTGACCCATACCACACCCAACTTCCAGAACTTGAGCCTTTTTATCTTTAGGCAAAAAAGCGCCGATATTTTTTTTATTCCAAAAATACAAATTAGAGTATTCTTGTTCGATCCGTCTTTCCCGCTCCGGTGAGGAATAGATTGTTGACATATAATTTTCAAATATTTCTTTTTGCATAGTATTTTTCTTCGATTAGCGCAAGATATTGCTTGGCGACTTTTTGGGGATCCGCAATCGCCCTAAGCGCTTCTCGCTGCAGATTGGTTTTTAGCTTGGCCTGCTCATAATACCGCATAATCATCTCCAGCTTTTCTCTGAATTCATCCACATCATTTTGGTTGACCACAATATTGTTATAGTCCGAAAAAGTTTGCAAATATTCAGTCATCCCGCAATTTCTGGTCACAATTGTCGGCACACCGAGAAAAATTGCTTCCAACGCGGTATAGAGGAAAGCCTCAAATTGTGAAGGCAAAATCACCGCTTGCGCATTCCCGATAACGGCGGTGCATTGCTTCTTCTCACCCATATATCCCAAAAAAATCACCCGTTCATTTCCCTTGAAAAAATTGATCAGTCCTCCGCGATCCGGTCCAAGAATAACAAAATACATTTCAGGATAATCTGCCAATATTTTTCCGATAAGCTCCCTCAACACATCACTACCTTTTTTTCTCTGCGCACTGCCATAAAAAAGAAAATACTTTTTGTCCTGAAGCTTTTTAAGTAAATTGTCTTTTTTCGGCTCAAAATTTTCCACTAGCATTGGCAGTGGAGCGACATTCATCCGCGAGAAATCAAGCTTCCAAAGAAAGAATGAATAGACACCCATAAGCGAAGAACTCGTCAAAATTACCTGGGCTTTTTTTGTGATAAATTTTTCAAAGAAGTTAAGAATTGGCCTAAAAATCCAATACCTCAAGCCACCTTTCCATTCTAACACATAGACCTCATGGCTCGTTCCATGCAAACGGGCAATATAGCGAAATTTTTTTCCCAACAATAGTTTGGCCAAAAAACTATAGCCACCAAAAACTTCATCTTCAATAACCGCATATTTTTTATAATTTCTCAAAAGCCAAAGCGTAATCGTCGCATAGATGCTCAATGGATTTTTCCGATTAACCAAAAGTCGAATAACCTCCACGCCATTTTCATTTGCGCGTTTATTTTTTTCAAAAGAGACACTTAGCACGGAAACAGAAATCAACGGATCAAAACTCTTTATCGCTCCCGCCATTTCGCGCACATATGTTCCAATGCCCCCGCCACCGGTTTCCGGCGGATATTCGGGAGAAATAAATAGAATGCTTTTCATAAAAATCTATGCAAAAGTATTTTCATACCAATAATTAAAACAAAAAATTCGCAATAATTTAAAACGGTGGTCATATTTTCCGGATAGATGCTGTGAAAATAAAAGCCTCGCGTACTCCAGATTGAAAAATCCATTATCGATAAATAGATATTCTTGAAACAAATCCCTCAACTCGGCTCTGATCCATTTGTCTAATGGTACACCAAAACCACTTTTTTTACGATAAACTATAGTGTGATCAAAATATCTGCCAGCCAGCTTTTTGGAGATATATTTTTGCTCGCCCTGCCTAATCTTCCAGTCGCCGGACAGTGAAAAAGCGAATTCTGCCAAGGCCTTGTCCAGAAACGGGCTGCGCAACTCGAGGGAATTTGCCATCGTCGCTCGATCGGATTTCACCAAATACCAATCCGGCAATTGAATCTTGCAATCAAGAAACAAGCTCTTGTTTATTAAGTCTTTTTGCTGAAAATTGCGCTCCCATCTTCGCGCCTCCGCAAAAACCAACTCCAAATCCAATGGTCGCTTGAATATTTCTCTTGCCTCATCCGGCAAAAAACTGCCACTACCGAAAATAAATTGGCGCTGAGAAAATTCTCGCTTGAAACTATCAAATAATTTGTAATAGACATTATTCTGAGCGACAAGCTTTTTCCCAGCGCCAACTAAGCAACTCAAGTAGTGAAATTTTTCAATCAATGCTTGCGCTCTGTGTTTTTCATAGCCACCAAAAATTTCATCTCCGCCATCTCCGCCCAGAGCCACGGTGATTTTATTTTTGGCAAGTTTAGACACAAAATAGAGCGGAAAAATCGCCGCGTCTGCCAACGGCTCATCAAGATAATCCAGAATTTCTAGGAAATTTTCTCGCACCAAACGATCTTCGAAATAACACAGATTGCAACTTAGACCTAATGTGGAAGCTACTTTTTCAGCATAAGCCGCTTCATTAGCCTCGTTGGAATTTTCATAGCAGACCGTGAAAGAATCAGCTTCTGAAGAATATTCCGCCAAATATTTCGCGACAAGACTACTGTCCAATCCTCCACTCAAAAAAACTCCCAGTGGCACATCCGACATCAATCTTTTTTCCACTGATTTTCTTAGCAACTCCTCAGTCTTTCCTAAAATTTCAGTTTCAGATAGTTGTTTATTTATATCGATATCCTCCAATTTCCAAAAATCATATTGATTGATTATTTTCCAATTTTTCAAATCAAACTGCAAAGTAGTCGCCGGCTCCAGTTTTTTTATTTCATCAAAAATACTATTGGGCGATGGAACATAGCCATAGAACAGGTATTTCGCCAAGGACAATTCGTCTATTTTTAATTTCTGCTTAATTTCCGGGTGAGCAATAATCGCTTTCAATTCCGAAGCAAAACAAAAAATTTCTTCATCCAAATAATAGTAGAGCGGTTTTTTTCCGAAATGATCGCGCGCCAGAGTGATCAGTTGATTTTTTTTATCATAGACGGCAAAAGCAAACATCCCATCGATTTTTTCCACGACTTTTTGGCCAAACTGTTCATAACCGACCAGCAAGACTTCCGTATCGGTGTGACTGTTCCATCGATGCTCTTTTCCCAGTGCCTTTTTTAGATTTTGGAAGTTATAGATTTCTCCATTAAACACTATCGCACTATTGCGATCGGCACTAAACATCGGCTGGCAACCGGCTTCGCTCAAATCGATGATGGAAAGTCGCCGATGTCCCAATGCCACGCGACCAGCAAAAAAATCACCGGATTGATTCGGTCCTCTTTTGCCCAACGTGGACAACATTTTGAAAAATAGCTCAGGCACTATTTCTTTCTTTCGATTCACTTGTCCCAAAATTCCACACATCTATTTTTCCAGTGAATTTTTTAGTTCTCCGGTGAAAAAATATTTCAGTCCATCAAAAAAACCGCGCCAATATAGTTTTATCAGATCAAATCTTTTTTCTCTCAAAACAAAAAATGAATATGCAATTGGCCAAAGCCAAGAAAAAACCAACAAATACACCACCTTGTGAAACCACTTGCCATATCTCGCAACAATAACCATCCTGTTGCGCATCAAACAATAAGCTTTTTGCGAAAATTGTCCACCCAAAGCACGAGCGGACAAATCATCACTCGCAAAAACATTATGGCATATTTCGGCCTTTTTCACTATCCCGCATCGATAGCCAAATTTTCGCACCCTAAATGCAAAGTCCGGTTCAGTGAAAGTCTGGATCATTGCTTCATCAAACTGGCCACATTTTTCAAACACTTCCCGTTTGATCAAAAAAGCATTTGGAATACCATCACTATCACAAACTGCCTGCTCAGTATTATCAATTTCACCGGAAGTTTTTCCGGTGAATAAATTGATTTTTTGGAAATCGAGATATTTTTTTTGACTTTCCAGATAGCACATCGATGGACCAATAATTCCATAAGTGTCATTTTCCTTAGCAAAGTTCAAAAGCAACTCAATCATTTTTTCAGTAACCACATTATCATCATCAATGAAAAGAATATATTTCCCGCCAGAATTTTTGAATCCACCATTCCGCGATCTTACCAACATCTCTCGCGTGCTGTTGTGAATAATTTTAGCATTAGCTATTTCCAAGTCAGAAGCTGTTAGCCATTTAGTTCCGTCTTCAGAGTTGTCATCCACAATTACAAGCTCCCAATCTGTAATTCCCAAAACGGCTTTTTTGATCGATTCAACACAGCGCAAAAGCTCATTTTTGCGATTTCTGGTTATTATAATTATTGAAAGTTCCATAGCCTTCACTCCTAATTCTTAAACATGATATTCCTAGCCTGCTCAATTTCTTCCGCGGGAAAACGATACTTAATCAACTTCGCCGGCACACCACCAACGATAGAATAAGCTTCCACATCTTTCGTCACAACTGCATTGGCACCAACGATCGCACCTCTACCAATTTTAACATTAGGCAAAACAACCACATTTGCCCCCAGCCAAACATCATCTTCAATCGTAATTGGACCAACGCATACCGACTGGATTAGTATAGGCTTTTTCCAATCGGAAAAACCATGATTAGAAGTCAAAACATTGCAATTAGGACCAATTAAAACATAATTGCCAATAACAAGTCTTCCCTGTCCGGAAAGCGTTGCGTGATGATTGATGCTAACATGGTGGCCAATTTCGATGCCCGCCGGAGACATTAAATAGCAACCTTTCATAATATAAACATATTTGCCCATCCGTCGACAAAATAGGCTCCACAAAAAAGCCCGCATCCGAGAAAGCAAAAAAACTATTTCGTTGAATACTTTTTGCAAAAAATTCACTGGCATACTAGTTTAAGCTAAAATTTATGCGATTGGCGCTAGTATTAATTTTGTTCGAGGATGCCTCGCAAGTATTTTTCAAAAATCAGCTCCCAATCAAAATTTTTTGCATATATAATCGCATTTTCTCGATATTTCTGCAAAGTTTTCTCATCTTCCAATAATGCAACTACCTTTTTGGCAATCTCTTCTCTGTCCTGTCCAATCACAAATCCGCAACGTTGCTCTTCAATTTCCCGAGAGTTATAGAGAAAATCAGATAATAAAATAGGTAATCCACCTGCCAAATAGGCCTTAATTTTCCCTGAATCAGCAAAATAGGTAAAACTTAGATCGCCTTTTTCATCATACTTGTCATAGAGCGCAAACGCGGCAGCACAGCTGGAAAGCATTTTTTCCACATCCACATGTTTTTCCACATAACCGGCAAACTCAACATATTCTTTCACTGCCAATTCTTTCGCCTGACGCTTAAGCGCTTCCAAATATTCCCCATCACCAATCACCAAAAACTTAAAGTCCGGCAATGTTTTCACAATTAGTGGAACTGCGGCCAGAGCATATTGCACGCCCTGCTTTTCCAAAATATGCCCCATAAAGACCATGGTGTGTTTTTCAATCTGGGAAAAATCTTTTTGGGGAAAACGCCCAACCCAAACACCAATAGGAACAGTCAGCTGTTTGGTGCCGGAAAAATTAAAATATATTTTCCGTGCCTCAGCCATTCGAGGAGAAAGGTTCCAAGTTTCATCAGCATGCTTCACGCAAAAATGATCGAGTTTATGATAAAGAAAGTTGAGCAATTTATTTTCCAATCGCTTTGAGTTATAGTCAATGACATAATAAACAACTTTTTTTGTTCGACCAAAACTACGCAAAATAATACCGGAAAAAGCATTGAGATTATTGCAACCGACATAGAGATCGCTCTTGGACATTTTCCTCCATGACCAAAAAATATTGAGCCAAATATCTAACGAATACACTAAGAGTGGAAATTTTTTCTTAATTTTTCCATAGCATTTTTCCACAAGTGTTCCATTAACATAGGATTCATAACCGGAACCAGACAATTTAATATCCCAAAAAAGCGGATGCCCGATAAAGAGCAATTCTTCAATTTTCTTGTTCAAAAGATACTCACGCAAATCCTGAGCCGGTCCGGTGGTGTAGATGTGCGTAGCAATTATTATTTTTTTACTTTCTAGACTGATCATGATATGTCATTATTGCTTCCAATTCTCCCGACTCATTTCCGCTTGGCTAAAAATCCCAATAAACTTTCCCCAAGTATAAACAAAAAGTGTTACCAAGCAAGCTGGAAGATGAAAAAACCAGGCCGGATCTTTTTTGCGAGAATAGCCAACAATCGCTTGAAAAAACAAAGGAAAAATCAAAATAGTATAGAGAATAAATTTCAAAAGCCCAAGAGAAGATTCTCCGCCGATTTCAAATTTACTCCAATCAAAAACGCGTGATTTGTTTTTTCTGTGAAATGTATAATCTTTGATTCGTCTTTTTTGTTTTCTGATAAACTTTGAGAAGCTCGCTTCACAAAATGTATGAATGATGCCAACTTTAACTTTTGCAATATTAATAAAACCTTTTTCTGAAATTTCCATAGCAACCGCATCAATATCAAAGAGATATTTGCCAGTATTGATTTTTTGCAAAAAATCTGTGCGAAAAATGGTTCCGTTCGCTCCCACGGTTGGGATTCCAATCTTTGTCAGTTTTATTTTTAAATATTCGCCCAAATCTTTTTCTTCATGTGGAACTTCTGTCCATTTTCGCGTTAAGTAATTCCAACGATCGTAATTTCCTAAAAAAAGACAAACTGGGTCATTCATCCCAATAAGTGCTGAATAACGCTCAATATAGCCACCCTCTTTTCTCCAAGTATATCTTATCGGCTCAGATATCATGATTTCTTTATCCAAGAAAGGCACCACCATTCTTTTGAGCCAATCAGTATCCGGCAAAAAGTTATCCGAATCCAAAGTTAGCGCCAACTCATTTTTTACTTCACGCAAAGCAATCGCCTTTCCTGATTCAGCCGTTTTCAAGGGATTCAAAAAAACTTTCCCGCCATATTTCTCAATAATAGACACAGTCAAATCGCTCGACCCACCATCACCAACAATCAACTCAATTTTATTCTTGGGATAATCTTGAGAAAATAAACGCTTCAGACATTCTTCCAGCGTTAATTCAGCGTTAAGTGTCGCCATATAGACGCTAACTGTGGGCAAACTGTTTTCCATAATTATAGCTTAATGCTCTTGAAATATTCGATCGTTTTTTGCAAACCTTCTTCCAGCTGAATGGTTGGCTCCCACTCTAATTCTTTTTTAGCGAGCGATATATCCGGTTTTCTTTGCTTTGGATCATCTTGAGGCAAATCCTTAAAAATAATCTTGCTCGAGCTTTCCGGAATCATTGCAATCACTTTTTCTGCCAATTCTTTTATTGTAAACTCTATCGGATTGCCGATATTTACCGGGCCGACAAAACCAGTTTCATTGTTCATCATTTTAATCATCCCCGAAATTAAATCGTCCACATACTGAAAACTGCGAGTCTGCGATCCATCGCCATAGATTGTAATATCTTCATTTTTCAAAGCTTGCACAATAAAATTAGAAACCACACGTCCATCATGAGGATGCATATTCGGACCATAAGTATTAAAAATGCGAATTACACGAATTGACAAATTATGTTGTCGGTAATAATCAAAAAATAAAGTTTCCGCGCAACGTTTGCCTTCATCATAACATGATCGAATTCCAATCGGATTAACCCTCCCCCAATAACTTTCTACTTGCGGATGGACTTCCGGATCGCCATATACCTCAGAAGTGGATGCCTGCAAAATTCGTGCCTTTGTTCGTTTGGCTAAACCGAGCATATTGATTGCGCCATGCACGGAAGTTTTGGTTGTTTGAACCGGATCAAACTGATAATGAACTGGCGAAGCCGGACAAGCTAAATTATAGATTTGATCCACTTCAACATAAAATGGAAAAGTTACGTCATGACGAATAAGTTCAAAAAGTTTATTTTCCATCAAGTCGATAACATTGCGCCTGGTTCCAGTGAAAAAATTATCCGCGCACATTACTTCATTACCCTCTGCCAATAGCTTTCGACAAAGATGCGAACCAATAAACCCAGCTCCACCTGTAACTAAGATTTTTTTTGTCATAATATTTTCTAAATATTTATTAGAACTTTATTTTTAACTTTCTTTCTTTATGCTTTTCATAATTAGCCTTTTTTACAATTTTCGCTATTTCAAAGTTATTCGCTATTCGATAATTCAAAGAATAAGCTTTTATGGGCATGTCGTCAACAATAACGTCTGTGCCTAAATGAAAAAATATCCCCAAAGCCAAGCTCAAAAGAATTGTCCTTGCGTATTTATTCTTAAATAAAAATACTGTCAATATTAGAATTATAGCATATTCCCATGCATGAAACAAAACATGCAACTCACCTGATTTTAGGAATTGATAGCCATTCCGAAAATATTGCCACTGCCAATTCCAACCAAAAACCGAAAAGTATTCAATAACATGATCCAAATCGATTAAGAATCCGCCAAAAAATCCTCCGACAAAAGCCCAGAATGGTTTTTTCCAGATTCGCCAAACAATAAGGCCGGCAAGCAAGCCAAAGAAAAAATGAATTAAAAGATGCAATGATAAAGATATGCCCATAAAAAATCAAATGGTTTACTTCTTAAGCATAATATACTAAAATTAAAAACACAATGGCACTCACATCCAATCAAAAATATTCTATTAAAAAGAAAGTTAAAACGCTCGAATTGAAAGAAATTGCGTCTGATTTGAATCTGCCAGAAAAAGTTGTTTTAGAATATCTAAAAAAACACCTGCCAAACAAAAAATATGAAAAAATAGCCAAACAAAAACCAGGTTCTGTAAAAAAAAATCTGGAAAACAACTTATTCGATTTTACACTAAAAACATTCATTTTAAATCACATAAACTATTTCGTGTCATTCTTTGTTCTGATTTTCATCGTTTATCTTAATTCCCTTGATAATGCTTTTGTTTCTGATGACATTTTGGGAACGCAACAAAATCAAGCTTTGCTCGACCTGAGCAACCTGCGTTACCTCGCTTCCTGGGGTTTTTTGCCCCATTTTTTTCTCGCTAAACTTGGTCTGACTGCGCCCGCCTATTTCCGTGCCGTGAATATTATTTTTCATTTTGGCTCAACCTGTCTTATCTTTATCATTCTCAGTATGATCGGCCGAAAAAAAATAGCGCTTTTCGCCACAATCATATTCGCTATTCACCCAATTCTCACAGAAGCAATTTCTTGGATTTCTGCCAGACCTTACAGCGAATATGGTTTTTTCTTTCTCCTCTCCTTTCTTTATTACCTATTATCCACTCGATCAGACAAAAAAAACAAACGTTTACTGATTATTTCCGGAATGTTTTTTTTCATCGCGCTAGTTTCTTCAGAAAAAGCCGTTTCGCTTTTTGCCATTTTTCCGCTCTATGAATTGGCTTTTGGAAATTTAAAAAAAAAATGGAAAAATTTTTTACCACTTTTTTTTATCACCCTCATTTTTATCGCCATATACCTAGGTGGTTTCGGACAGCGCGTATCAGATTTAGGAACACAATATTATAGCGAGACACAGGGCATATACAATCCCCTTATTCAAATTCCAGTCGCCACTAGCTCCTACCTCGGTCTAATTTTCTGGCCACAGGGACTGACACTCTATCACACAGAAATGAGCTTCGGCACTGGAATTTACCTACTTTATCTTTTGGTCTTTTTATTTTTTTGCGGATTAATTTTTTATGGCTGGAAAAAAAATCGCTTTCTCTTTTTTTGGCTCTCTTTCTTTTTTATTTCACTCACCCCGACACTTACTCCGCTAAAAATTTCTTGGATGCTGTGCGTGTATGCGACTCCATTTGGGTGCGACGTGAAAGTAATATCCCAAGCACCAGCGGCTTGACCTGATGTTCTGGTGATTGTCGGTGTCACTCTTCCAACGGATGAATTGGTGAAAATTGCACCATTTCCATTTACTACGCACTGAACCCATGGTTTTGATGCATACAATGTTGCGGTGCTGATTCCGTTGATTTGTAAAGCTGATGATGCATTGATGGT
>CAIMLT010000053.1 GCA_903842445.1 uncultured bacterium | reverse complement strand
CCGGCGAGCCAAGGAATTTTTCTAAAATTTCTCCCAGCGAATTGGAAAATATCGAAGTGAAAAATTACCATATCTTGACTGAAAAAGGGGAAATTTCATTCCGCGACTTTGATCCGGATAAAAATATTTTTATCTTGAAAACGGGCAATATGGAAATTACGTCTGGCACTTCTAAGGAAGATGCCGCTAAAATTATTCGCATTGTGGAAAATATCAAGTGTGAATCAAAAGAGATTGCTTTAAAGCAAGAAGAAATCACAGAAAATACCAAAGTCTACATCGGACCATTCTTCAAAGATCTGCTTCAAAAAAACATTGAACACATTTATACGAAATTTCCAGAAGGAAAGATTTCAAAATTTGAAGCCAAGCTGGGCGGGGAGACTAAGGATGAAATTATCGACAAGCTGGAAAAACGAAAAAAATCCGAAGGTGGCGACAAAATTTATTTTTCCGGCGATGTGGAAAGTATGCTGAAAAATGAAAACTTTTTTGTGCAAGAAAAAAAGGAGCATGTGCACTTTGTGAAATTGCGCGTAGCCGATTTGGGTTTTCCGAACGGAGCAACAACGGAAGAAATTTTTCAAAAAGCGGAGGATTTCGGATTGGAACTATGCCCACCGGAAACTGGACCAAAAATACGACTGGATTACGAGAAAATTTTTCAAAAAGCACAACCAACAGGAGAATATTTGCTTATCGCAATGAAACAAATTTTCGACGCTGACGGCAACCCGGACGTGTTCCTTGTGGGTCGCAATGGCGGTGGCGAGGCGTGGCTGAGCAGCCGTTGGGCGGGGCCTGGCA
Organism: uncultured bacterium; assembly: GCA_903842445.1. Classification (GTDB taxonomy): domain Bacteria; phylum Patescibacteriota; class Minisyncoccia; order Moranbacterales; family UBA2206; genus UBA9630. Next base: position 3,238 of record CAIMLT010000053.1, on the reverse strand, counting down.
GGGAGTGGGTCGCTGGCCTCGAGTTTGTTTTTCGTTTCCGCAAATGAAACTTGGATATCTTGGAGCTTATTTTTTTTGAAACTTTGCCAATTTGATTCTTTGAAACTTTTTCCGCCGGAGGCGGTCGATTTGATTTTATAATTACAATAATTCTTGCTATACTTAATTCAGCTTGGCTATATCGGACGGTTACGACTTTCCGAGACCTTGCTGGCAGATGTGAATTGAGAGCGCGGACGGTCAAGCCCTGCCTGCTGGTAGGCAGGACTTTCTGTGGAGTGGTTCATATCTTGTCCTCAAAAAGAAATTAACTTGGTGTGTTGTGCTGGTCGATTTTAGATCGCAAATAAAATACAGCCTCGTCTTTTCTAGACAGGCAGTGATACAGATGGCACAACACATAATTTTCGACGCTGACGGCAACCCGAACGTGTTCAATGTGAATCGCAATGACGATGGCAAGGCGTGGCTGAACAACAATTGGGCGAAGCCTGGCAAGAAGTGGAACGCTGACAACGAGTTTGTTTTTCGTTTCCGAAAGTCTTTTCCTTTTCCGCGCTCAACTGAAGTCGCGGTTTTTCTTTTCCGGATTGGATAGTTTACTTTTCCAACCACCGAGCATCCGGCCGATTTCTTCAAGCTTGAGCGCAATCTCCTCATATTGTCGATTAGAAATGAGTTTGGCGTCCCAAGCGACGGAAACGATAAATTTTAGCGTATCTAAAAGAAAAATACACTGGGAAATTTTCTCAATTTTATCCTCTTTTTTGGAAAAATAGGCAATGTAGCCAAGTTCCAATAAATCAAGCAGTTTATTTTCAATTCGCGCGCCGATTGTGTAGCGTGCGCCTTTCGGAATATGCGGAGTAATATTCATCCAAATCAAATATCCCTCTTTGATTCGTTGCAGAATCGAGGTATTACTCGAGAGAGAGAGAGAGAGAGAGTAGCGAGCTTCATCATATCTACAATAATATCATATCCATCGAAAATTTGCTCGTTTCTTGGCAGGAATTTTTGCGTGGAAAAAGAAAGCGCAAAGATGTGGCCGAATTTTCCGTCAATTTCATGGACAATATTCTTTTGCTTCACCAGGAATTGAAAGAAAAAGAATATCAGCACGGCGGTTATCAAGCCTTCAGAATCAATGACCCGAAACCCAGAGACATCCACAAAGCCAGTGTCCGCGACCGACTATTGCACCATGCCATCTATAGGATTCTCTATCCCTTTTTTGACAAAACCTTCATCGCCGATTCCTATTCTTGCAGAAATAACAAAGGCACGCATAAAGCAATTAACAAGTTTAAAAAATGCGCAAATATTGTCAGTAAAAATAACACCAGAACTTGCTGGATTTTGAAATTCGACATCAAAAAATTCTTTGCCAATATTGATCATCAAATTTTACTCAAAATTCTAGCAGAATATATTCCGGATAAAAATATTCTCAATTTCTTGGAAAATATCATCGAAAGTTTTCCCCAAGGCTTGCCATTGGGAAATTTAACTTCACAGCTGTTTGTAAATATTTACATGAATAAATTTGATCAGTTCGCAAAACATAAACTGAAAGCCAAATACTATATCCGCTACGCTGATGATTTTGCTTTTCTCTCTGAAAACAAAAAATGGCTGGAAAATCAAATCCCAGTTGTTGAAAGTTTTTTACAAGATAAATTGAAATTAGAACTGCATCCAAATAAAGTTTTTATTAAAACTTTGGCAACTGGTGTAGATTTCTTGGGAATGATTAGCTTTTCTAATCATCGAATTTTGCGGACCAAAACAAAAAGAAGAATACTGAAAAAGCTGAAAAGCAAAAAACTGAATTTGCAAAGCAATTTGATTTCCAAAGAAACTTTTGATCAAAGCTTGCAATCGTATTTGGGGATTTTGAAACACTGTGACGGTTATGGGGTTGAAAGGGAGATTGAAAAAATAAGTTGATGAAATGGTTCTTCGTTTTTGCATTTTGCGTCTAAATATGCTACTTTTACTGAAGATTAATGGGTTAAAAACAAGCGACAATTATGAACTACAAAAAAACCAACCTCAAAAACGGGCTTAGAGTTATTACAGTTCCGATGCAGGAGACGCAAACAGTAACAGTGGTTGTTATGGTTGGTGTTGGATCGCGTTACGAATCGGAGAAGGAAGCTGGTCTTTCTCATTTCATTGAGCATATGTTTTTTAAGGGAACGGAAAAACGGCCGACGGCACTGGCGATTTCTGAAGAACTTGACGCGATTGGGGGAGAATTTAATGCATTTACAGGAAAAGATTCAACTGGTTATTATGTTAAAGTTGACAGTAAGCATATCAATGTAGCATTAGACGTTGTTTCAGATATGTATCTTAATTCCGCTATTTCCGAGGCAGAAGTAGAAAAAGAACGAGGCACAATCATTCAAGAATTGAATATGTATGAGGATATGCCAATGCGCAGCGTGGGGGATGTTTTTGAAAACCTGCTTTATCCGGAAAATAATTTGGGGCGAGATATTATTGGTTATAAAAAAACAATTGAAAGTTTTAAGCGTAGTGATTTTTTGAAATATCTTAAGCGTTTTTATTTATCCAGTGATACGGTGATTTGTGTGGCCGGAAAATTTGATGAAAAGAAAATAATTGAGCAAATCAAAACTTATTTTCGCGAAATGTCTGATGGCAAAAAACCGCAGATTAAGAAAGTAAAAGAAACGCAAAAAGTTCCGGCAGTAAAAGTTAAATTCAAAAAAACTGATCAAACGCAATTGGTTTTGGGTGTGCGTGCCTATGACCAATTTAGCGAAAAGCGTTTTGCGTTGTCTTTGCTTTCGATAATTCTTGGTGGAAATATGTCCAGTCGACTGTTTATGGAAGTCAGGGAGAAAAGAGGTTTGGCCTATTATGTCCGCACTAATATGGAAGCCTTTGAAGAGTGTGGATATTTGGCAACACAAGCTGGAGTAGAACATAAAAATTTGGATTTAGCGCTAAAAACAATTCTAGATGAATATCGAAGAATTGCGACGGAAGAGGTGCCGGAAAAAGAACTCAAAAAAGCTAAAGACTATATCAAAGGCAAAATGGTAATGGGTATGGAAGCTTCAGATGAAGTAGCTATGTTTTTTATCGGGCAGGAGCTTTCGCGTCGGGAAATTCTGAAACGAGAAGAAATTTTTCGGCGGATTGATTCAGTTACACCGAAGGATATTTTAGCGGTGGCAAAGGAGATTTTTCAAAACAAAAAATT
>CAIMLT010000052.1 GCA_903842445.1 uncultured bacterium | reverse complement strand
GCAAACGATTTTCCTGAAATAATCGCGCCAATTTTTCCGATTTGAATTTCCCTAAGTAGTCCTTGAATCTTTTTTTATTCAACAACTTCAAATTCATTTCTTCCGCGTCAAATTTGGCATAACCGTTTAGTGATAAATAGGCCAAATCCAAGAAGGCCTTTTCCGGCTCAGCTATAAAATAACCGTCTTTTATCAAATATCCCCAGAATAAATCCTTTTGCAGATGGCGATAGTTTAAAGTTTGACCGCCGATTTCAATCCTCTTCGCGCGCTTTATGGTTGCCAAAGTCAAGGCGTGCGGTTTCTGGCTGAGAATACCTGCTTGACCAAGCGCCCATTCAAATGACAAATAGCTCGGCGCATAAATTTCTAAGGCCATTTTTGCAAAATCAACTTTGGAAATATCTAGACAATAATAGCCTTTGGTAAGCCGGGTTATTTTGCCGGATTTAACCAAGCGGCTCATTGCCACTCGTAAACTGGCATCATCAAATTCCGCTATTTTTCTGGCATCAGCGAAAGAAAAATAGCTTTTCCTAATTTTTTGCAGCTGGTTTTCTAAGTTGTTCATATAATTGATTGATAATCGGATAATATTTTTTAGGTAAAAAAACTTGCAGTTCATTTTTGAATTCTCGCTCCGCGTAACGCGGCATTCTGGGGGGCAAAATAAAATTTTCTCGTAGAGACTGGCTAATATACCATAAATCAAAAATATCTCTCCCTTTCTTTCGCCCCACTAGAGCTGCTTCTTTCAGTCTTTTTAGCTCACGGAGAGTCGGCACAAGGAGCAATGGTTCGGCAATGCTAACCGGACTTTTGATAAGCGCTAATTCGGTTTCCAATTTCACCTTTTTTTCCGGCTTGTGCGCTTCGATTTTCACCGAAAAAGAATGTTTCAACTTTCTATCATCAATACCGATAATGGCAAACATTGTCTGGCGTTTATCTTTTATGTCTTTTAATTTCCAATTGTCATATTTTTTTATAATACCGGCAATCCAATTCTTGAATTCAGAAAAATCAGTTTTTTTAATGACAAGAAGATCGATGTCTTCGGAAAATCTCGGGGAATCATAAACCAAGCGAAGCGCGGTTCCTCCATAAAATACCATTTTGGAGCTCAGTTTGTCCTTGGATAATCCTGATAAGATTTCCATTTCCGCTTCTTCGCGCAAAATATGATCGCGCGCAATTCCAAGTTCTTTTATATATTCGCCCAATTGGATTTCGTTCATAATTTAATGATACTTAAATATTAACATTATTGTTAATAACATTGTATCATATAAATTCAGGCCTGTCAATGATATTGCGTAAAAAAATCAATTTGCACCTAAGTAGAGACGAGGCACTGCCTCGTCTCTACCTTTTTGGAAAATAAAAAAAGAGCCAAGTCTGTGTGATAACAAACTTGACTCGAAGTGGTTTAGGAGATACGGCGACCTTAACACTTGGCATAAGCTGTGTAACAATTTTCGAACTCGCAACTGCGAGCCTTTTTAGTAACGCCTCAGGAATTATAGCTGTATTCGTACAGATTTCCACCGCAAATCTGGCACTTCTCTTCGATCATTTTTAAATCCTTGGCCCCATAGAAATCTTTTTGCTTCCTTCCTGCCACTATTTTTTCTCTCTCTTCGGCTTTCTTCTTCTTTTCCTCTTCATACCTCCTTGCCTTATAATATTCTTCTGTCATTTCCGGAACAATATTAGATTGAAAACTAAATTGCTCATTCCGTGTAATGACAATTCCTTTTTGCTTCCGATAATCTTTTCGAATTTCAAAAACAAACTCAACAAAATCAACCAAGCCGCTGCTTTCTCCTATCCTATCCCAATAAGATAAAAAAGATTGAGCAGCTTCCGTCCAAACTTCACTCGTCTTTTCTTCGGAAGTAAAGCTGCCTATCAGCATTGTCTTATCATTTCCCTTATCGAGAAATACTGGATAAGAAAGAGGACCCAAAAATCTTATTGCTGGTCGGCCATGATCAAATCCTCCTCCTGTAACGATGATGCAAGGAATGCAAAAGTCACCACATGCATCCACTACTTCCATTCCGGATTCTTCGTGCTCCATGTTCATATCAGAAAGAACCATAAAAATATCTTCAGTCCTAGAAACATCATGTATAATTCTTATGGCTTCTGCAGCAGAGGGCGCCGAAAGAGTTTCATATCCCATTTCTTTCATTCCTTGTGTCGCATTTTTCAGATTATTTACATTATCATCAACAACAAGAACTTTTTTCATCATTATTCTCCCTAGATTTTAATGTGCTATTTCATCATCCAAAACCGCTTCACTATGAAACGATCTCGGAAATGGAGCCAAGTCTGTGTGATAACAAACTTGGCTCGAAGTGGTTTAAAGAACTGCTTTTTTAGGGGAAAGCATAGCCTTTTTTACTTTGCTACTTAAATTCCCAGTTTCCATATTAGTTTATCTCCATTTCCACTATCAATATGCATCCATCTTCTTCTCTCAGTTCCACTTTCAATCTTCCTTCTTCATCTTCAATTAGAGTTTCCTCAACAGCAACTGGTCCCTTTTCTCCGGTCTTTTTCCAGTCCGTCAACCTCCTTAATCCGTATATTTTCTGAGACGCCACACATCTTCGGACGACTCGGATACTTTTTTTTGGCGGAGTACTATACTCACAAGCCCCTTCTATATACATTACGAGATTTACTACCTCCTCGTAATCATACACCTCGCCACTGATGGGAAGATTTTTATCATAACAAATTATAGCACTATCCCAATTACTCTGATCAATTCTAGAACTCGTCTCAAATCCGATTTCCTCTCGAATTTCAAATTTCATTTCTGTCTCCTTCTCCGATTTCTCCCTCGGTAGCGGGGAATATTATTTTCCGTGCCTCCTGCCATTGGCTTCGGCGTATTCCATTTATCGTACAGACGCATTGCGATGCGTCTCTACGTTGGAACCGCCTTACTCCGGAAATATTTGATTTTTAAAGATCTATCCCGTTACGACTTTGTCTTTCTTGGCTTCTCATCGTAACATAGCAGTATACATCAAAATAACCCTTTTGGCAATAGTTGCGTCAATATTTGCAATATTGATTTTGTCCTAAATTTGTATTTTGGCTTATTTATAGACAAATTTAAATGATTATGCTATACTGTAAATAACGACGGAAATAGCGTTAATTTATAATATTATCCCTTTCTAAATGTAGAGACGCATTTCAATGCGTCTCTACGGCGACGAAAAATAATATGACACCTATTGAAACACCCAAATTCAAAAACAAATACGCCATCCAATCATCCAGATTGCCGGGATATGATTATGCCCAAAACGGGCTGTATTTTGTAACGATTTGCACGAAAAACCGGGAAGAATTTTTTGGAATAATAGAAAATGGCAAAATGGTTTTGAATGGAATTGGGGAAATTGTTCAAGATGAATTATTAAAAACCCCGCGCATAAGAAAAAATGTGAATTTAGATCAATGGATTATAATGCCCAATCATTTGCATATAATTATTGAAATTTATAATACCGATGCGTATTGTAGAGACGCATTGCAATGCGTCTCTACGGGCGATATGCAATACAAAAATAAATTTGGTCCGCAAATAAATAATTTATCATCGATAATCCGCGGCTTTAAGGGCATAGTGACAAAACGCGTGCATATATGTGGTTTTGATTATTTCGCCTGGCAATTTCGTTTTTACGATCATATAATCCGCAATGATGAATCTTTGAACAAAATCCGCGAATACATAATTAATAATCCGGCGATGTGGGAACGTGATCGAAATAATATGGAAAATATTTTTATGTGATAAATAACATTCGGACGTAGAGACGCATTGCAATGCGTCTCTACCGACGATGTCGATTAAAATTATGATAATTCAAAAACTAATCAATGCCGGGCTCGAAGAAAAAGAAGCGGCGGTTTATGCGGCTATTTTGGAACTCGGCGAGGCGACAATTGCGAAAATAACCAAAAAAGCCGCCATAAAGCGGTCAACTGTCTATGATGTCCTGGAATCTTTGAAGAAAAAGGGACTAATCAGCCAAACGAATCGCGGAAAACGGCCTATTTTCCTCGCCGAAAACCCGAAAAAACTAGTTGACGCACTCGATGAGAAAAAGCGCCAATTAGAAGAAACGATGCCGGAAATCCTTTCACTCATGAATCTCTTGGACAAAAAGCCGCGCATCCGCTATTTCGAAGGCCTCGCCGGAGTGAAAGAAGTCTTCGAAGACACGCTCCGCCACACCGACCAGGAAATCCTGACTTGGTTCCCCTATCCCTACATCAATCTCGGCGAAGACTATTTTTGGAAACACTACATCGCGGAAAGGATCAAGAAAAAAATTTGGGCGCGGGCGATCGTGCCAGACACGGAGGAAAACCGAAAGTTCGCCGGAGATATTCAGGAAAAAGCCCTGACCAAAACCCGCTTTGTTGCGGACAATGCCTTTTCCGGCTTTGACCTGGAAATCAAGATTTATGGCAAATCAAAACTCGGCATCATTTCATATAAAGAAGATCTGGGAATCATTATTGAAAGTGAAAAGATTTATGCCGGAATGAAGGCGATTTTCGAAGGAATGTGGAATATGTTACCGGAAAAATAAGAATAGACAAGTTTTAAATATGGTGATATAATAACATCATAATTAATTTAATTAAAAGAAATGGAAAACAAAAAAGGAGAAATTATTATCTATAAAACCAAGAGTGGCGAAACCAAGCTTGAGGTTAATTTGCAAAATGAAACTGTGTGGCTAACACAAAAACAAATCGGGCAACTTTTTGGGATTGAACGAAGTGTTATTACGAAACATTTGAATAATGTTTTTAAAAGCCGGGAATTAAACAAAAATTCAGTATGTGCATTTTTTGCACATACTGCCGAAGATGGGAAGATTTATAAAACACAGTTTTATAATTTAGATGCTGTAATTTCTGTGGGATATAGAGCCAACTCAAGAAGAGCTACTGAATTCCGCATTTGGGCTACTAATACGCTGCGAGAATATTTAATCAAAGGCTATACAATCAATGAGAAACGACTGAAAGAACAAAAAGAATTAAAACTAGCAGAACTGGAAAAAGTTATCAATCTTTTTCAAAGTGCCAGACAAAGTAAATTATTAGACCAAAGCGAAGCTGATGGACTTTTGCAGGTTATCACCGAATATGCCAATTCCTGGATACTTCTCCAAAAATATGACGAAACAAATATTGCACTGAAAAAAACAACCGCCAAAGAAAAAAGTATTTTGGATTATGCCAAAGCCACCGGCGCAATCGTGCAACTCAAAAACAATCTATTGAAGCAAAAAGAGGCAACGGAAATTTTTGGACAAGAACGCTCGCACGGCCTTGAAGCGATTCTGGGGAATCTCAATCAATCCTTTTCCGGCAAAGCGCTCTATCCTAGCATCGAACAAAAGGCGGCGCATCTTTTGTATTTCGTAATCAAAGATCATCCGTTTGTTGACGGAAACAAACGCATCGGCTCATTTCTCTTCATCGCCTATCTCGCGCAGAATAAATATCTGCTAAATAAGAAAGGCGAAAAGAAAATCAACGACAACGCACTCGTCGCTTTGGCGCTTCTTGTAGCGCAGAGTAATCCGAAAGAAAAGGAACTAATGATTGCTTTGATTTCGAATTTATTGTAGTAAAAAGTCCTTCTAAAAAATTCATTTTAGGACTATAATCAAAGCAAGAAAGTGCAATATGAAAAAAGCCACAAAAAACCTAAACTCCAAAATCAATATCTTAGGTATTGACCCGGGAACGGCCACAACTGGTTGGGCGGTTATTGAAAAAAATGGCGACGATCTGACCCCACTTGCCTACGGACACATTAGCACGGAAAAAATCAATTCTGACGATGAGCGAATTTTGGAAATATCCAATGATCTAAAAAAAATAATCCAAAAACATCGACCCCAAGAAGCCGCCATTGAGAGTCTTTTCTTTTTTAAAAATAAAAAAACAGTGATCCAAGTAGCCCAGGCTCGTGGGGCCATTCTCTTGACACTTGGGCAAAATAATGTTAGGATATTTGGTTATACTCCGCTTCAAGTGAAGCAAGCGCTCACCGGCTACGGCCGAGCGGAAAAAAAACAAATGCAACAAATGATCAAGAATGTTTTGCGTCTGCGATGCGTTCCAACACCAGATGACACAGCCGATGCATTGGCTATTGCCGTATGTCATGCTAACAGTCGCGTTTTGCTTAATTTAAAAAACAATTAATTATTTTATTTCTATGAATGAAACTAGTTTTAGCATGAGTCCAATTCTAACCTTCTTTTTAAACACTGGCGTGCCATTCGAAACAATCAAGCTGATTTTAATGCTTCCAATCATTGCCACCTTCATTGCTTTTTTACGTCAAGTTGTGGGAATAAAAGCCTTCGGAATTTATACTCCACTACTAATAACTTTTGCTTTTTTAGCAACTAACGGCATCAAATATGGTATTGCGATTTTTATAATAATCATTCTTATCGGGATGCTCATGAGAATTGCGCTTAAATCGTTTCGCTTGCTCTATCTTCCTCGAGTTGCCATCATGCTCACCATTGTTGCCCTCTTCATTCTAATAATGCTCGCGTTTAGCGGAAGCCTAAAGAGAACTGGCCTTGCGTCTGTATCAATTTTTCCAATTCTCATTATGATTACTTTGGTTGAAAAATTCATAGCTGTGCAAATTGAAAAAGGCGACCGAGCGGCTATTTTTCTAGCCTCTGAAACACTAGTTATTTCTATCTTAGGCTTCTATTTAGCCAGCTGGGAAGCCCTTATCCATTTTATAATTTTTTATCCCTGGATCATTCTTCTCACTATTCCGCTCAATATTGTTCTTGGTAAGTGGACAGGATTGCGTTTGAATGAATATTTGCGTTTTGGAGAGATTATAAAAAAAAGCTAGACCTATGTTTGAATTTATTAAAAAAAGTCGAGGCATTTTGGGAATGAATTCCAGGAATTTGGAATATATCCGTCCCTACAATCGCGCTTGTGCCAAAAAATTAGCCGATAATAAATTACTTAGCAAAAAAATTCTTAAAAAAAATGATATTGCTGTTCCAGCCCTTATTGCTCAAATCAAAACACTGGAAGATTTGGATATTTTTGATTGGCAATCTTTGCCGGATAGTTTTGTTTTGAAACCTAACCGTGGATTTGGTGGCGAAGGCATTGTTGTTATTTATGGACGCAAAAAAAATAGGTCTGATGCTTGGATAAAAGCGGATGGATCAATTGTCACAATAGATGATCTTAAAAATCATACACGAAACATCCTAGATGGATCATATTCGTTGTCTGGTATTCCGGACATTGCTTTTTTTGAGGAACGCTTAAAACTATTGAAACTTTTCAAGCCCTATGCCTTCAAAGGCATCCCGGATATCCGCATCATTGTTTTTAACAAAATGCCTATTATGGCTATGCTCAGACTTCCAACTAAAGAATCTCGTGGAAAGGCCAACTTAGCTCAAGGCGCAATCGGTGTTGGCATTGACCTCGCTTCCGGAGTAACTACAACCGCCGTTCTTGGAAAACAAAAAATTATTGAATATATTCCTGGCACAAGGCTTCTGCTTTCTGGAATCAGAATTCCTTATTGGATGGACATTCTAACTTTAGCAGTGCGTTCGCAAGAAATTTCCAACTTGGGTTTTCTTGGTGTGGACATTGCCATCGATAAAGAACGTGGTCCGGTAATTTTGGAGCTCAACGCCCGACCTGGCCTGGCCATTCAAGTTGCCAATCTGGATGGACTCAAAGGTCGCCTCAAGAAGGCCGTTGGAATCAAAATTAAAACCCTCAAAAAGGGCATCCGTGTCGGAATGGATCTTTTTGGAGGAGAAATTGAAGAAGAGTTGGAAGAAATTTCTGGAAAAAAAGTTATTGGCACCGTGGAAAAAGTGAAACTAATTGGCAAGGACGGAAAAGAAATTGAAGTGGAAGCGAAGATTGATACTGGCGCTGACTGGTCATCAATTGACAATGAGCTGGCCAAAAAAATAGGCTTCACGGAAACGATTGAAGAATTTGAAAAATTAAAAATGCCTTATGAAAAATTAAAAAACTTAGACAAAGAAAAACGCTGGGAAATTTATAAAAATATTCCCGACATTGCCTCAACCATTCCAGTCAAATCTTCCAATGGCTACACTTATCGGCCAATGATTAATGTTGAATTTATTATGGACAGCATAATTGTATCCACGAAAATAACCGTAATCGATCGTTCGCATATGCAATATTCAATGATTATTGGAAAAGTTAATTTAAAAAAGTTTTTAATTGACATCAGTAAATAAATTTATGCTACTTATACTGCGAAGCAAGAAAAAATTATCAGAAAAAGCTGGAAAATTCAATGAAAAACTTTCAAGTCATCTAAAAAGAGCTGGCATCAACTTCTCCTTTTCTAGTTTTGAAGATATTGAAATTTTCATAGAAACTAGTAAAATAAATCTTTTTATTGATGGCAAACCTCTAGAAAACTGGAAAACTATTTATCCGCGAAAGGTTGGAAAATATCGAATTTTAGCTTTTATACTGGCAGATTTAAGCAAGAAAAATAAACTTTTTTTTATTGATCGCTTTTTGGAAAATTCTTCTTCCACAACCAAAATTGTTCAGATGTTTAAATTTGCTCAAAATAAAATACCTATTCCAAAAACATATTACACTACAACATATTCGCGAAAACAATTAAGCTCTGCGGTTAAATTTTTAGGGTTTCCCGTTGTGATAAAAAAATGCAACACCTCTCAAGGATCAGGAGTATACCTGGCTAAGAATATATCAGAATTAAATAAATCAATAAAAGCTCTCTTGAAAAGCAAAGATAATGGATCTATTTTTCTCCAAGAATTTATTCCAAATGATTTTGAATATAGAATATTTGTAACTGGCAATAAAATTGGAGCCGCAGAGAAGAAAATCAGAACCAACAAAAACGAATTTAGGAACAATGTTCACCTAGGAGCCAAGGAAGAATTTATAGAAATAGCCAGCGTTAAAAAAAATATTCTTAACCTAGCGTTAAAAGCTTCGTGTATTTCCAATATTCAGGTCTCGGGTGTGGATATCGTTGAAGCGAATGGACGAATAGTTGTATTTGAAGCAAACAGTTGCCCAGGACTAACTCTTGATGAAAAAATATCACCAGAATTAAACAGCCTAGCTAAATATCTAGAAGAATGCGAAAAAAAATAGTCATGTATTACAACCAAGAAAAAATCGGACCAGATCCGTTTTTTAATTTTGGCCACAAAAGAAGTGTCTATTATTATTTTTTTGAATATGGAGAAAAAATGGGGTTTGATATGTTTTTGGCAAGTGGTAAAAAAAATTATTTAGGCGAGTTGAATTTCAAAAATCCTCTTTATTTCGATGGATCAACCTTTATCACCACCAAAAAAAATATTTGCGCCGATGCTGTTTATGATCGCAGTGGCG
>CAIMLT010000051.1 GCA_903842445.1 uncultured bacterium | reverse complement strand
TAAATTTTTCTGAAGTTTTTCGTCAAAGCGGAAATAATAATTAAATAATTTATTAAAATTTAAAAATATGAATCTATGGCATGATGTCGAGCTTGGGGAAAAAGCTCCAGAAAAGTTTAATGTAATTATCGAAATTCCCAAAGGCTCAAAAAATAAATACGAGATCGACAAAAAAACTGGACTGATCAAATTGGATCGCGCGATGAAAACGGCGCAGGATTATCCTTTTGATTATGGTTTTGCACCGCAAACTCTTTGGGATGATGAGGACGCCTTAGATATAATTGTGCTTTCGACGTATCCGCTTATGACCGGTATTTTGGTCGAAGTGCGACCAGTCGCGGTGATGCGGATGATTGATACAGGAGAGAGCGATGATAAAATAATCGCTGTGCCCGTGAAGGATTTACGCTGGACTGAAGTTGTAGATTTGGGCGATATTAACAAGCACACAGTAAAAGAAATTAAGCATTTTTTTGAAACCTACAAAACTATTGAAGAAGGAGAGGAAGTTGTTATCTCTGGTTTTGAAGGCAAAGCAGCCGCGATGGAGGCAGTGAAGAGAAGTGTGGAATTATATCAAACTAAATTTGCGAAATAAATCTATGATGAAAAAATTACCTAAATCAAAAATTGAAGTTGAATTGACTGCTACTTGGAAAGAGTGGGAAAAGTATATCACACCCGCCGTGGCGGAAATTTCTGCGGAATTTAAGTTTCCTGGATTTCGCCCGGGGAAAGCGCCGCGAAATTTAGTGGAACAGAAAGTTGGCAAGGAAATGATTCTTTCGCATGCGGCAGAAAAAGCCATTAACAAAAGTTATTCCGATTTTGTTATAAAAGAAAAGCTGGCTGTTATTGGAAGCCCGAAAGTGGAAATTGATAAAATTTCTGAAAATGAAGATTTGGTTTTCAAAGCGACAGTGGCGGTGATGCCAGAGATAAATGTTTTGGATAAATATAAAGACGCTATTAAAAAGATTAATGTTGAGTTTCAGAAGAAAACAACAGCGGTTAGTGATGATGAAGTTACTCTTGAATTGGAAAAAATTGCCAACAGTCGGGTGAAGTTGGTGACGATGCGACGGCCGGCAGCGAAAAATGACAGCGTGGAAATTGATTTTTCCGTTAGTGTTGATGGCAAAGTGATCGAAGGTGGAGAAAGCAAAAATCATGCGCTAGTGATTGGCAAAGGAATTTTTATTCCCGGTTTTGAAGAAAATTTAATCGGGATGAATGAAACCGAGGAAAAAGAATTTGAGTTGCCTTTTCCCGGGGATTATCATAAAAAAGAATTAGCTGGAAAAATGGCAAAATTTAAAGTTAAGTTGAGTCTGGTGCAAGAAAGGCAGGTGCCGGAAATTAATGATGAGTTTGCTGTAAACTTAGGAAAATTCAAAGACCTCTCCGAGTTGAAGCAGAATATTAAAGAAGGCTTGGAGCACGAGAACGAGCATAAAATTAAAGAAGAAAAACATGGCAAATATCTGGATGAAATTGTAAAAAATATTGAAGGTGAATTGCCCGAAGCACTCATTGCCGATGAACTCAATCGAATGGTGCAGGAATTTGAAGGACAAATTCAATCGACCGGAATGACGTTGGACAATTATCTAGAAAATTTGAAAAAAAATAAAGCGGAACTTTTGAAAGATTGGGAACCGCAAGCGGAAAAAAGAATTAAATCAGCTATGGCGCTCAAAGAAATTGCTAAAAAAGAGGAAGTTAAGATAGAGACAACAGAAGTAGAGGCGGAAATGAACAAGACATTGCAACATTACAAAAATGTCAAAGACTTTGAAAAAAATGTTGATATGAAAAGACTTTATAGTTATGTCAAAGGAACTCTAGAAAATGATAAGGTGTTTGAAATGCTAGAAAAATTATAATTTTAAAAATCTATGCAAAACAAAATCACAAATCAGTATCTTATTCCAACTGTAATTGAAAAAACCAACCAAGGCGAACGGGCCTATGATATTTATTCCAGACTATTGAAAGACCGGATAATTTTTCTGGGCAGTCCGATTGATGATATGTCGGCTAATGTTATTATCGCGCAGCTTTTATTTTTGGATTCGCAAAATTCCAAAGAAGACATAAAACTCTATATCAATTCTCCGGGTGGTTCGGTTACCTCGGCTCTCGCCATTTATGACACGATGCAGTTTGTTAAGGCCAATGTTTCTACGATTTGCGTTGGAATTGCGGCGAGTGCGGCGGCTTTGCTTTTGGCCTCTGGGGCGAAAGGTAAGCGCATTGTGTTGCCGAACAGTGAAGTTATGATTCATCAAGTGATGGGAGGGGCGCAAGGACAAGCAACAGACATTGATATTCATGCCAGGCATATTTTAAAAACCAAAGAAAAATTAAATGAAATTCTGGCCCTGCACACTGGGCAATCAGTTTCCAAGATTGCCATTGATGCTGAGCGGGATTTTTTTATGAATGCTCTCGAGGCTAAAAAATATGGGATTGTAGATAAGATTATAAAGTAATTTATCTTTACTTGCGTAAATATATGACTTACGCATTCGCCCGAAAAAAATCCTAAAAGTGCGGTTTTTTCGTTTTGGATCCCCCCCAATTTGCATTATTAAAAGCCTATGCGTGCTAAGCGAAATGAACGTGCGGACTTTTTGGGGTACAGATCACTATGGGTGTTTTTTTAAAATCTTTTAAAAATATTTTATTTTTTTGTTACCAGCAAAGGCAATAAGCTCTCCCCAGTCATTTCTTGGGATTTTTTAATTTTAAAAAGATCCAAAATTGTTGGCGCGATATCACTCAAGAGTCCGGAGACTTCAAAATCAAAGTTGTCATCTTTCTTTTCTTTCTCTGAATGGTTTTCATTTGTGACAAACCAAAGCGGAACAGGGTTGGCAGAGTGTTCGGTGTTTCTTTCTCCTGTTCTTGCACTAAGCATTTCTTCCGCATTTCCATGATCGGCCGTAATGAGAAGGCAACCATTCGCGGAGAGCGTTTCTCGAATGACTTTTCCCAAACATTTGTCAACTGTTTCAACAGCGGTGATAGCCGCCACTTCGTTTCCAGAGTGGCCGATAATATCAGCATTGGCGTAGTTGATTAAAATAAAATCATATTTTTCTTCTTTAATAAAACCGCAAACTTTTTCCGTGATTTCATTCGCGCTCATTTCAGGTGCTTCATCAAAACGCGCCACATCTTTCGATGGAATAATTACGCGGTCTTCTCTTGGAAAAGGTTCTTCGTTTCCGCCATTGAAAAAGTAGGTAACGTGAGCGAATTTTTCTGTTTCTGCGATGCGCAATTGAGTTAGTTTGTGCTTAGATAAAATGCTACCTAGGCAAGTGTTAACTTCTATGACGGGGAAAGCGATGGCATTGATGGGAAGATTGGCTTCATATTGAACCATGGCAACAAAATGAAGATTTTTGATGGATTTTTTTTCAAATTTACTAAATTCCGGCAATACAAAAGCTTTGGTTATTTCACGTGCGCGATCTTCGCGAAAATTAAAGAAAATAACAGCATCATTATCGCTAATAGTTGCAACGAGCTTTCCATCCTCGATGATAGATGCCGGTTCAATGTATTCATCAAAAATATCTTTTTTGTAGGATTTTTTGAGATATTCAATTGGATCGCTAATTTGGTTTTTGGTGCCGTCGGTCATTGTGTCATAGGAAAGTTTGATGCGATCCCAATTATTATTGCGATCCATTCCATAATATCTTCCACCAACAGTGGCAATTTTCCCCACCCCATAAATGGAGATTCTTTTTTGAAGATCGGTTAGACATTCCACGCCTGAAGTCGGAGCGCAATCTCTTCCGTCAGTGAAAATGTGAAGATAAACTCGATCAAATTTTTGATCTCGGGCTAATTCTAAAAGACCGTAAAGATGATCAACGTTAGAATGAATTCCTCCTTTACCAAGAAGTCCCATTATGTGCACGGCGGATTTGTTTTTTCTGGCATGTTCAATGGCGCCAAGAAAAGCTGAATTTTTGAAAAATTCTCCATTTTGAATTGACATTGTGATGCGAGGCAAATTTTGGTAGAGAGTTTGCCCTGTGCCAAGAGTGAGGTGGCCGACTTCCGAGTTGCCAGGCTCTCCCCAGGGGATGCCGACTGATATTCCAGAAGCTTGAAGAGCTATGTGTGGATAAAATTGGTTAAGCTTATCAATAGTCGGCAGCTTAGAGGAATAGATGGCGTTGCCTTTTTGTTTATCGCTAAGACCCCAACCATCCAGAATTACCAAGACGACTGGCTTGAAAGTGTTTTTCATAGTGAAAGTATTTTTCTGATTCTTACTGATGAATAATAGCATCCCCTTTCCTTTTTGACAAAAGACTGACGTTGTAATACCATTAGGAGGATAGATAATTGTTTAAGTAAATCTAGTTTATATTGGTAAAGGGAGACGGTTGAGGGTGGAGCCTTGATTTCTCAAAAAATATTTGTGAAAAATTACATTTATGATTTATCAATTGAATAGAAAAAATTATTATGGAAATAAGTTTAACGGTGCTTATCACCGGTATTTTATCTTTAGGAATAGGATCGGTTTTGGGTTATTATGCCAGACAGACAATTGCTAAAAAGCAACTCTCCACCGCGGAAGGAAGGGCGGTTAAAGTAGAGGAGGAAGCTCAAAAAACAGGTCAGGAAATAGTGCTGGAGGCAAAAAATAAGGCGGTGGACATCTTAGAGGAGGCGAAAAAAAAAGAATATGACAAAGAAGAACTTTTGCGACGCACGGAAGCTCGTTTAGAAAAAAAAGAGGAAAATTTGGAAGGAAAAATCAGAGAAATAGAAAAAGAGAGGGCGCTTTTAGGTCAAAAAGCGGAAGAAGTCAGAGAAATTAAGAAAGAGGTTGAGGAAGCTAGAAAGCAGGAGCTCAAAAGGCTGGAAAAAATTGCCGGTCTTTCCAAAGAGGCTGCTAAAAAAATTCTTTTACAGCTGACCGAAGAAGAGAGTCGAGATATTTTAGCAAAAAGAATAAAATCCTTGGAAATCGAAGGACGGGATACCCTAGAAAAAAAAGCTAGGGATATAATGACACAAGCAATTCAGAAATATGCCGGTTCACACGCCGCTGATGTTACCACTAGTATCGTGGCGATTCCATCTGATGAAGTGAAGGGACGAATTATTGGAAGAGAAGGTCGGAACATTAAAGCGCTGGAAAGACTTACGGGAATTGAGATTATTGTCGATGATACGCCGGAAGCGATTGTGATTTCCGGTTTTGATCCAATCCGCAGAGAGATTGCTCGAATTGCGATTGAGCGACTGATTTCTGATGGCCGGATTCACCCAACTAAGATTGAAGAAGCGGTGGATTTTGCTAAAGTGGAAATAAATAATAAAATTCGTGAAGCAGGAGATGCGGCGGCTTATGATGTTGGCGTGGCTGGACTTGATCCGAAATTGGTTCATATCCTTGGACGGTTGCGTTACCGAACAAGTTATGGGCAAAATGCTCTGCTCCATTCTTTGGAAGTGGCACACTTGTCAGGAGCATTGGCGGCAGAGTTGGGAGCGGATGTGAGTTTAGCTAAAAAGGCCGGGCTTTTGCATGATATTGGCAAAGCAATTGATCACGAAGTGCAAGGAACGCATGTTGAAATCGGAATTAAGATTTTGGAAAAGTTTAAAATTGGCAAGGAAATTATCGATGCGATGAAATCTCATCATGAAGATTATCCATTTGAAACGCCGGAATCGATGATTATCTCAGCGGCCGATGCAATTTCCGCTTCGCGTCCCGGAGCCAGAAAAGATACGCTGGAAAATTATCTCAAGCGGTTAGAGGAACTGGAAGCAGTGGCAACATCTTTTCCGGAAGTGGAAAAGACTTATGCGATCCAGGCCGGAAGAGAAATTCGTGTTTTTGTTAGGCCGGATAAGATTGATGATTTAGGCTCGATAAAATTGAGTCGTGCGATTGCTGATAAGATTGAAAAGGAATTGAAATATCCCGGAGAGATTAAGGTGAACGTAATTCGTGAAACTCGCGTGGTGGAATACGCCCGTTAATTCCATTTGCTTTATTTAAAGCAATTGTAGTAAAATAGAAAGATGGAAAGAAGATAAGATAAAAATTAAGGTGAACGTCAAGGTTTAGTTGTGAAATTAAAAGCTTGGCGAAACTATTGAAAGGAGGTGATAATATGGCAGGCAATATTAATAAAGATGCTTTAGTAAGCGCAATCAGCGAAAAAACTGAATTGTCCAAGAAAGACGTTGAGATGGTATTGGAAACAATGATCGAAGTTATCACTAAATCTTTGAAAAGCGGAGATAAGGTGACAATGACCGGTTTTGGAACTTTCAAAGTTTCTAATCGTGCAGCGAGAGAAGGAATCAATCCTCAAACTAAAGCTAAGATCAAAATCCCAGCAATGACTGTTCCTAAATTTACAGCCGGAAAAGCTCTGAAAGAAGCTGTAAGATAAAGTTTAGTTTGAATATATTTTCTAGGCAATAGATTAGAAGATAGTAACATCATCCCGCGCAAGCGGGATTTTGTTATATATAAGTTCAAAAAAAGTTTATTTTATCTGATCGGGTAGGGGGAACCCTTCTCGCTCCGACTCGAAGCCTGGGTGCTTCACGCAAGAAAAGCTACGCACGCTCGCTTTTCACTCGCGATCTTCGATTCTCCCCTTGCAGAGAGTTTACGAAAAAAATAAAAACCTCCTTTTCGGGAAGTCTTTATTTCATCTGGAGCGGGTAGGGGGAATCGAACCCCCCTCCTCAGCTTGGAAGGCTGATATAATAGCCACTATACGACACCCGCCTTCGCTAAAGCTACGGCGGGCAAAGCCCGCTGGGCATTAGACAAAGACTGAAATAGTCAAGAAATCCTATCTTTCTAGTTTCTCCTAAAAGCATTCCTGTCGGGGCGCCGAGACTCGAACTCGGACTACTTGGTCCCAAACCAAGCGCGCTACCATTACACAACGCCCCGCCTTCGCTAAAGCTACGGCGGGCGAAGCCCGCTTAACCATGCGATATACTCCTTTGCCAAGCATGAGCCCGCTAAAGAGAACGACAGTAAATATTACTTATAAATCATATCTGCAAAAAGCTCTTTAGTCAATGCCCAGGATCGCCCTCTTTGTGCTTTCCACTTTTTAGTCTATAATATAGAATGATTAAGTTTTGGTATTATGAGTTGTTAAGACAGGTCATAATTCTAGGCCAAAAATCAGATGGACTTTGAATTATACAAATCAGAAAAAAAACCTTCAATTTGGAGATTTGAACTTTCTTTTAAATTTGCCATTTTTGTTATGTTGGTTTTATCAGCCGGTGTCTTGTGGCTTTTGCATAAAAATAGTGAGATTGGCTATGAGCAAATAAATTATTCCAACACTTTTTACAAAAGACATAAAATTGTAGCGGTGCCGGAAGCTCGGGAAAAAGAAGATTGGCATTTTGTGCCAGGGACGTTTTCGATGGAGCAGGTGAAAAAAAATGGTTGCATTGTTGATGGATTTTTGTCAGGCTATGGCGATAAGACAGGAGACATTGCGGATATGATAAATCGTTCCAAATGCGTCTATCTGCATCGAGCGCTGGAAACGTGGCTTCGCCCGCCGGACTTTGAAAAGGCCAATGAGATTATGCAAAAAGTGGAAAAACGGCCGGTGGTTTACGGAATGTTTTTGGCGGAGGCGATCTCCACACGCAGAAACTATGAAGATCCCGAGTGGGATCATAAGTTTGAATTTAAAAAAATGTGCCGGAATGGAAACTATAACCAATGGGAGAAAAATAGTTGCATCCCATCTGTTGATAAGCCGGAATATCGAAGGTATCTGAAATCAATCACGCATCGGGCGATGGATCTCGGCATTCAAAGTTTTTTGTTTGGTCAGATGGAACTGCAAGATGAAAACCCAACTTTTGAAGGAACGGAAGTCAAGCAGGTGCTCGAGGATATGCGCAGCTATGCAAAAGAAAAAAATATGCAAATTATTATCGGTGCACAAACCAATGCCATCACCGATGAAAAATATCTGCGTCTGTTTGATTATATCGAAGGCGGAGTAGGAATCGATGCTAATGGCACGGTGGAAGATCGGCCTTGTTCTAGCAAATTCTCCAGTTGTTGGGCATTACTTTGGGACAAGCGTTATAGCGCGATTGCCAATGATGTTCTCTTGCATTTGGATTGGAGTGGTTTGACCTGGGATGATATGGGCGTTTTTGCCAGAATGGATCAGGACAAGCGTCTCAAAACTTTGGATAAGCTCTATCATAAATTTACGGGGCAAAATAGGGGTTTTTTGATGCCGTTTCTTGCCGTGCTCAATCACGAAAATGAAGGTTGCTATGGACCGAACAAGCATTTCTACACTCCGAGCAAAAAGTATCGGTGTGATGATGAAGAGAGGATTAATAAATTGATGCCGAGTGTGAAATGAAAATATTTTCATAAGAGCATTGTTTTGCAGTTCCTAGCGTAGAAAGTGAGAGAAGTTTTTTGGATATATATTTTATTTAAAATGCATCAAACCCTCAAGGGGTATTCTAGTCATGAAGAGTTGCGAGTGGGAATGCTGTTTCGCGAATTTTTGTTTAAAATCAGGAATATTTTATGTAAAGTTATGTAGTAACTATGAAAATATGAAATGGTGGTGTATAATGTGATTATGAGTAGAGAAGAATACAAGTTATGCGAAGAGAAGGCAATTTCATTACTTAAAGAGTATGGAATAGAGAAGCCTTTTGTGGACGTTGCTTATGTTGCAGCCAGAAAAGGACTTCAAATAAAAATAGTCAAAATGCCAGAAAAATATAAGGATGTTGCTGGATTTCTTGATGTTGAATCAAAAACTATTTATGTGAATAATGAAGATCCTGCAAATAGACAGACTTTTACGATTGCGCATGAGCTTGGCCATTTTGTTTTAAAACATGATCCAGGCCAAGTCGGTGTTTTATTGAGATTGCCGGTACCCGGCGATCAAAAAACTGCAATTGAAAAGGAAGCGGATGTTTTTGCTGCAAATTTATTGGTGCCAAAAAAGATGCTATTGCAGACGATGAAGGAGTACGATTTAACTTCTGATCAGGTCGATATTCTAGCCCGAATATTTGCAGTTTCAAGAATGACAATGATGTATAGATTGAAATGGCTTGGCCTTGAAAAATATGGAAATTACCGATGGTAAAAAAGAAATGGAAGCAGGTATGTCGAATGTTGTCGAAACAGCAAGTAAAGAAATGCGGAGCGTTGTCGATCCGGTTGCCGCAACAGAGATTCCGTTAAAAACGGACATTAAGAATGAGATCGAAAGAGACATTCGAAATACCTCGTTTGATTTTGGAACAGATCGGATGGCTCAAGAGCTGGAGAGAGAAAGAGAGTGGGCGATATTAACTGCGGCAGAAAGAAGAGATCTAATCACAATGCGTTCAAGATGGTCAAATTGGATTTTAGGCGTAATAGTTGCGATTTCTCTGTTTGATATATTTTTGGTTACAGGGATTGGTTTTGGGTGGTTGAAATATGAGAATAATTTTCAGATCCCGTTTTTTATTGGGGAAAGCTTAATAAAATTATTAGGACTTGCTTTTTTAATAGTTCACTTTCTATTTGATCATAAGTCGCTATCTGGTAGTTTTCCATCAAGTAAATGAATAGAAAGAAGTCGGGAAAATTAGTTTTTTCTCGCGAATAATGAATATTAGAACTAATAGGTGGGGAGTAAAGTAGCCAGCGTCGCTGGTGTTTTTTGTTTTATAGTGGCCATATTTTAGGTTAATCCATAGTGCATGAAATAACCATGTTGACAATTTAGTAAATATGATGTATCCTTATAATAGTGGTATTAATTTAACAAATAAAATATGACAGACGTAACAAAAAATAAAAGAGAGCGATTCAAAAGATTAGGTGAATATAGAACAAACGAGGTGCTTAAAAAACTCAAAGTTCTTAGTAATTGTTCTAATCGAAGCGCCTATGAGTATAAGGAAGAAGAAATT
>CAIMLT010000050.1 GCA_903842445.1 uncultured bacterium | reverse complement strand
TTCTATTCTAGCAAGATAATGAGCGAAGATAAAGCGTTTGGAAAATCCTTGATTTATCTGGCAAAAAAGGCTAAACTAAAAGGAGTAAATAGGAAAATATAATCAATGATATCAAATGAAACGAAAAATATTCATCAGTATTAATCTCGCCGATCGAGTCAAGCGCCGACTTGTAAAAAATTGTGAAAACTGGCATGACTTGCCTGTGAAATGGACAAAAGAGGAAAATCTCAACATTAGCTTGTTTTTCTTGGGCTACATTGACAATGATGTGGTGGCTGATGCTTGTCAAAAAATTCGCGAAGCGGTTTGCGAAATTGAACTTTTCGACTTGGAATTTGAAAAAATTTGCCTGGCACCCAGCATTGAAAAACCGCAAGAATTTCGCGTAACCGGAATGGTTAGTGAAAAATTAAAAATTCTTTGCGAGGCAATTGAAAAAGAATTGGAAATTTTTGTTGCTCCCAAAAAGATTTTCTCTCCACATATTATACTAGGAAAAATCAGAAAAGAAAAATGGGAAAAGTTAAAAAACATACCAGAGATTGATGAAAAAGCTTCTTTCGCAGTTGGTGTTGAGTCGGTGGATATTATGGCCAGTCATTTTGGAGAAGGAAAAAATAATTTTGTTTTGATTGAGAGTTGCCCGTTGAAATAATAAAGTAATTGTAGTATATGAAATTAATAATAATCAACGGTCCCTGTGGAGTTGGGAAAAGCACATTGTCGGCAAAGTTGCACGCCAACATACCACTTTCTTTTCTTTTGGACATTGATGCGCAAAGACGTTTTATTAGTCATTATCGTGAGCAGAAAGAAGAAAGCGGTAAGATGATGATGGCAATCTCAAAAGCGATAATTATAGGTTGCCTGGGAGATAATCGGGATATTATTATTGATAAAATACTTTTTGATTCAGTCGTTCTTGAATCATATTATGAAATAGCAAAAAAATATGGCGCAGATATTTATGAGATTATTCTTTGGGCGCCCAAGGAAGTTATTATGAAACGTGCCAATGAACGCGGTTGGCGCGAAGGCGGGCTATTGACGCCCGAAATCTGTGAGTTATTTTGGGATAAAATTGACAAATTAAAAGAAAATCGACCACAGGCTCAGATTATAAATGTTGAAAATATAACAGAAGAAGATGCCTATTTGGAAGTGGCGAAAATTGTAAAAAATAATTAAAAAAACAATTTTATGATTTATTTAATTGGTGGACCACCAAAGTGTGGAAAAACTACCCTGGCAAAAGCCCTATCGAAATCGCTAGGGATTCCTTGGGTTTCAACTGACACATTGCAGAGCGTTATTAAGCCCTATATCAATAAGGAAGATTTTTCTGAAAAATTTCCTATCAGTAACCAGCGCGAAAAAGATAATGACGAAAAATATTCCAAATATTCATCAATTGAAATTATTGAAGCTTACAAAAAACAAGCAAAAACTGTTCACCCTGCGATTGACATGTTTGCAGTTTGTGAAATTACCGATGGAAATGATTTTATTATTGAAGGTTATCACATCGAACCAGAACTTGCCTTTAAACTAAATTCAAAGTACCCTGACAAAATCAAGAGTATTTTTCTTGTAAAATCCGACAAGGAAAAATTCATCAGTAGTATTAAAAAAAGCACAACTCCAAATGATTGGATAATTGCAAGAACGCACAATGAAGCTACTTACCAAAAAATCGCTGAAATGATTTGTGAATATGGAAAAATCATTAAAGCCGAGTCTGAAAAACACAATCTTGCAGTTTTGAATATGGATGATAACTTTGATAGTCAAATTAAAAAAGCTGTTGATTCTTTGAATACAAAATGAGATGAATAATAAAATATGAACTCAAATCTAAAAAAACTCGAAGAATATCTGCAAGAAAAAATTCTGCCTGACCTGGAAAAAAGTCGTGGTGGTTTTGATCGGATTCATACGCTGGAAGTTGTGAGTTGGCTAAAGCAAATTATTAGTCACAATCCAGAACTGAAACTAGATGAGACAGTTTTGACTATTGCGGCGTATGCCCACGATTGGGGTTATTCGGAAATATTCAGAGACGGGCAGGTTATGAATTTTGAGATTATAGAAAACGCCAAAAAATTGCATATGGAATTGGGCGCGAAAAAAACAGAAAAATTATTGCAGGATGATATTTTTTCTTTTCTGACTGATGAACAAAAGGCACGTTGCGTCCATCTCGTTGCCGTGCATGATAAAAAACTCGAGATTAAGGCTGTTGACGAAATAATTCTAATGGAAGCGGATGTGCTTAGTGGTTTGGATATAAACACGAAAAAACCGATTTTAGATGCCAAATCTAATGAAAAATTTATGGATTCAATGATTAATATTAGAATTCCGAAATTTATTACTGAATTTAGTAAAAATGAGGCGAAAAGATTGATTCAGCTTAGGGAGGATTATTTTAGGTAAAAATAAAAAAGTTGTCATCCTGAGCGTA
>CAIMLT010000049.1 GCA_903842445.1 uncultured bacterium | reverse complement strand
TCTCCGCTTGGCCCAAAAGCCACTCCGGGCACAACTGCAACTTGAGCTTCTCTTAGAAGCCAAAGAGCAAACCGCCAAGAAAAACTATCGGGACAATCCTTAATCTCCCCAAAATCCAGATCTTTTTTTATAATTTTTGGAAAAACATAATAAGCGCTTTCCGGTTTCACGTAGCTAAAAATATACACTAAATTATCCAAGCGCCGGCAAATCAAATCTCGTCTTTTCAAGTATTCTTTATTAAAAAAAGTTACATCTTTTTCACCCATTTCAAGCGCTCCCATAGCGGCATATTGTGAGATAACCGGTGCGCACGTAACCAAAGAGTCGTGCACTTTCAAGATTTCTTCCGCTATGCTTTCGTCCGTGTGGAGATAACCAACTCGATAACCGGTCATAGCATAAGATTTGGAGAAACTGAAAAGTCTTATGAGTTTTTTTCTAAGTTCAGGGATTTCCGCCAAACTAAAAATTTTTTGTTTAGCATTAAAAACAAAATCCTTATACACTTCATCGGAAATCAAGTATAAATTATATTTTTTCGCTAGTTCGGAAAGTCCTGTTAATTGATCCTTGGAATAAATCGTACCGGTTGGATTATTAGGATTACAATAA
Organism: uncultured bacterium; assembly: GCA_903842445.1. Lineage (GTDB taxonomy): Bacteria > Patescibacteriota > Minisyncoccia > Moranbacterales > UBA2206 > UBA9630. Next base: position 24,553 of record CAIMLT010000049.1, on the reverse strand, counting down.
AAAATCGCTTTAGTCTTTTCTGTAATCGCCGCTTCATATTTTTCCAAATCAAAAGCCCAGCCATTTTCTTCATTAAGCGTCACAAACACCGGTTGACAACCAGCCAGAAGAATTACTTCACGATATGAAGTATAGGTCGGCTCAGGAATAATGATTTCATCACCGGGATTAGTAATTGCAAAAAGCGTCGCTGTGATTCCTTCAATTGAACCGGCAGTTACAATAATTTCTTTTTCAAAGTCATAAAACATTCCATCTTCCGCTAGTTTTATTTCGATTAGTTCGCGAAGTTCACTAAGTCCAGGAGAAAGAGAATATTTTGCCACCACTCCATTTTTGAGCGCCAACTCAACTCGCCTTTTGATGCATTCCGGCGTATCAAAACTCGGCACGCCTTGGGCCAAAGATATTACATCTGGAAACTTTGACGCCCTAAGTTCCATTTGCTTTATAACCGACAAACGTAGATTTTTGGTGCGGAGAAACATAAGTTAAATTATTTTTTCAATTTCAACTTCACCGAATTAGCAAAACTCATTATGTCAGAATCGAAGGTATATTTGAATTTATTTTTTTCACTGTGACGCGAAAGTGCAAAATCGATTAGTTTTTGTAAAAGCGCATTAAGCTCAAGACCGCTCGCCTTCCAGAGATGATGATAGACGGTTCCGGGCATTGGATTTATCTCATTGGCAAAAACTTTTTTTGCCACCTTATCATAGAGAAAATCCACTCGCGCAATGCCACTCGCCCCAACCCCTGAGTATATTTTCTTGGCCAAATCTTGCACATTTTTTGTCGTGTCTTCGTCCAGTCTTGCTGGAATCACCAAGCTATTTGTTGCATTGCCAAGTTGCGCCCCACCATCCATTAGATATTTTTCTTTGAAATCAAAAAGCTCACTTTCAAAAACTGACTCTTGAATTAGCGAAGTTTTTGGATTTTCATTACCAATAACACAACAGGTAATGTCCATCAAATTTTCCACCCCGTCTTCTACTAAAACTCTTTCGCCATAATGCAGTGCGACTTCAATTGCAAGCTCCAATTCTTTTTCATCTTTCGCCTTGGAAATTCCAATTGATGAACCTAGCTTTGGCGGTTTTACAAATAATGGATAGCGCAAAGTATTTTTGATGTTGGAAATAATTTTTGCCCCGTCTTTTCCCCAATCATTTTTGTCAAAGAAAATAAAATTAGTAGTTGGAATTTCCAGGCTTTTATAATAAGTTTTGGTAAGAATTTTGTCATATGCAATTGCGCTGGACGCTACGTCACAACCAACATAAGGAACATTGAAAAATTCGAACATTCCTTGAACCGTGCCGTCTTCACCATTAGAGCCGTGAAAGGCCGGAAAGGCCAAGTCAACTTCAATAGTTTTTCCTAAAAAGCCTTTTTTTTGAAAAACTAGTTTTCCTTGAGATTTCTCCAAGTCCAAAGAAACTTTAGAAAATTCCAAAAGTTTTTTTTCTTTTTCCTTATCTTGAAAAAATTTTAACGTTCCCAACTCCTCGGAAACATGCCACTCTCCATTTTTAGAAAGATAAATCGGCACAACATTGTGCTTCATTTTTCTCAGTTCCGAAATGACTAACTGTCCAGTAATAGTTGAAACGTCATGCTCCGGACTCTTACCGCCAAAAAATACTCCGATGTTCATATAGTTTTTTTGTTAAAAATAATTATCCGGCAGATCATTTTGAAAAATAATCGTATCACCACTTTTTATAACATTCGCAAGATCAGTGTGCGCCTCTTGCGATGATCCATAAATTTTGTAATTTTTAAACCTTTTTTCTTTGAGTCCTTTAGTAATATAACCCGAATTAGGGCTTTTTATCAAGAGAACCAAATCCACCCCACTCTCTGCGTAAAGTCGGCCAATTTTTTCGTGAATTTCTTGGGTTTTTTGGCCAAGCTCAACCAGTCCTGGAGTGAGCACAATTTTGCGTCCAATTGCTCTTTTTAGCACTGCAATTCCACTCACAACACCAGCATAATTTCCATTATAACTATCGTCAATCACCCAAACTTTCGTCATTTCATTATAAATCGGTTCCAAACGATGAGGCACATATTCAATTTTCCCCACTCCACGCGAAATTTCAGGAATGGTCATTTCCAATTTTTGCGCTACCCTGCTGGCCAAGAGAATGAGCGAAATATTATGCTCGGCCAAAAGCTTAGTCCGAAACATTACGCCATCCACTTCAAATTCCAACCCAGAAAAGTTATCCAAATTTATAACATTTTTCGCTTCATTTTTTGAAACTCCCTGAAAATCTTTTAATTTGAAACGCGTATAATTTTTAAAAACATTTTCATCATCAAAATTAAGCACCGCTGTTTTTTTTATCTCTTGCGGAAGTTCAAATTTTGCGGAAATGATATTTTCAAGACCACCGAATCTTTCCAAATGTGATTCATTGATTCCAGTGAGAATGGCATAATCCGGTGAAACCAAATCGCAAAGTTTTTTGATCTCCCCTTTTTTGTAGGCCCCCATTTCCACGATAAAAATTTCATTTTCCTGAAAAACTTTAGGGTTTTTCAAAATAAAATCCGCGATTCCAATGTCAGTATTAATATTTTCCGATAATTTTATCACGCGAAATTTTTCCGAAAGAATAGAAGATAAAATTTCGCGCGTGGTTGTTTTCCCATAGCTTCCGGTTATTCCAATCACGGTGAGATTTTTTCTATTTTCACTTAAAAACTTTTGCGCTTTTTTAAAAAGTCGGGCTTTAAAAAAATAATTAAACGGCATAATAGCCAAAAGGGCCAGAATAATGATCAGTGGAATTATGGGCAACAAAATAATTATAAATAGCAATCCCCACGCGCCAAAAAATATCACCGAGAATGCTAAAATAACTAACGGTATTATAACTGTAAGCATATAAATAAGGCTAGCTTTTTTCGTCCAAGCAAGCTTTGCTCTTTTTTCCAGCTTCCACCACTCGAAATGCGTATAGGCAAATTTCAAAAATTTCCGAGCGTCATAGAGCTCGACCTGAAGAATATAAATTAGATTTCGAATAATCATTAAATTTCTTTAGTAAAAATTTCCCTAAATTCTTCCGGCTTATCAATAAATGAAAAATGACCAGCACCGGGAATAATAAATAGCTTTGATTCACTAATCTTTTCTTGCATCAATTTTCCTTGCCAAGGCGGAGTATCAATATCTTTCTCTCCCCAAATGAGCACAGTTGGGGTGTTTATTTTTTGCAAATCTTCAGTCAAATCATCACGAATGATTTTTTTATAACTTTCTGTCATTTTACCCGCTTCAATGTAGTCAACTGAATCAATAGTGGAGTAGAATTTTTTTCTGATTTTGTCCCTAAAAATATTCAGTCCGGGAAGTGAAAAAATTGTTTTGAAAATTTTAGCGATAATTTTGTAGAAAACTATTTTCAGCCCTCTTTTTCTAATTCCGGAAGAAGAAATTAGAATCGCTTTTTGAGCCACTCCACCTTCAATCAAATATTTTATGATCAGACTTCCGCCAAAAGAATGCCCAGCAAGAATAGGATTTTTAATTTCCAGTTTTTTCAGAAAACTTTCTAAGAAATCCGCGAAATCAGCCATACCCCACACCGAAGGTAAATCACTAGCGCCAAAACCTGGTAAATCCAGCGCCACAAAATTTGGCAAATCTCCAAAAACACTTCGTAAATGCGCTGCCCTCGAACCCCAGCCATGCAAAAACACAACCGCCCCATCATTTTTCAGGCTATTGCTTTGAAAATAGTTGATATTCAAACCGTTAATAATTACTTGTTTTTCCAGCATGTTTATTTTTTTTACTGCTACCATTCTATCACCCAACGAAACTAAAATCCACCCCAAGGTTACAAGGAGTGGATTTTCAATTTTACTTTTTCCGAAAAAAATTATTTTTCAACCGGAAAGGCCTTCTTCAACTCAACTCTTGCTTTTTCCATTGTCGCCTTAAAGTCAGTTAAAGCTTTATCCATAGCCGTTTTTCTGGTCGTAATCAAGGCTTCAACTTGCGTATTCACTCGAGTAATATTCTGCTTATCGCTTTGCGCTTTTTCGCGGTTAGCTTGCATTCCGGCGCGAAATGTCGCCATTACTGTTTTTGCATCTTTTCCTGCCGCACAATCCGCTTTAGCGGTATCAAGCAATTTTTGTCTGGCTGCTTTGGCATTTGTTAATAATTGATCAACTTGACCATTCCTGGTCTTAATTGCCGCCTCAACTCCAGTTTGAAAAGTTTTAATTGCGCTATCCATTGCCGTTCTTCTTGTTTCAATCGCCGCTCTAACTTTCACTTCAAAATCAGTCACAGCTTTTTTCTGTTCCTCGGTTTGCGCTCTTTCTTTAAGTGCTTTAAACTGCGCATCCCGATTAGTGTCCCATGTAGCGCGATTAGAGCTTAAAGCTGTCTCTTTCTCAGTTTTTTTTGTCGTCCAATTAGCTAGTCTCTCTTGGCTTCTAGCTTGAAACCTGTTTTCTTCCTCTGCCATCTTTTGACCAAAAGCCTCTGCCCTTTCCGAAATTTTCTCGCAAATATTGTCGTTTTTTTCTGAGGTTCTGTCATCCTTTTTCTGTTGTATATCCGCTTGTCTCGAAGTTTTGTTTTCGCCTAAAGTGCCATCGCCACCAATCGCCCAAACATTCGTCGAAAAAAGCGTACCAGAAACAACAAGTAGTGCGGCTATTTTTTTATAATTCTTGTTCATAGGTTTTGCTTAAATTATTAGAGTCAACACTGTCATCAGTTAGCGCCTTAACATCAGTTTCATCACTAATTGCTTGCGCTCTTTCACTATCGGCACCATCAACAATTGCATCAATCGTATCATCTGCTTTTCCAGTTGGAGTAGGCACTTTTTCCTCCGAAACTTTTGTTTCCTGTTTTTCTGCTTGTTTTTGCATTGGAACTTTGGTCACCGTATCCTTAGCGCCACATCCTGCCAATAAAATAATGCTCGCACCTAAAACCAAAGTTACTATATTTTTTTTCATAGAATTATTTAACCTTTAATTTAATTAAATTAGAACACTAAGAGTACCGACCAAAAACTCTTTTTTTATTACTTTTAAAATTATTCAATACAACAATCAATCGCTTTTCGCACTAATTCTCGAAGCTTCCCCGTAAACCCACTTGGATTTTTGTCATTTTTATTCAAGGCATTCTCGGGAATTTTCTTGATTCCCAGTTCTTTCTCCCTCTCAATTCCACCGGCTTCTTTGACGTCGCTCACGCCAATTAGCTTCATATTGAGCGCCCAAAACATTCCATAGAGATCATAGGATTTGTGAAACAACTCCTGCGCCTCAGTTTTGTTGCCCATTCCCTGTTGCTTTGTTCCGACTTCCATTAGTCGCATTGAAGCCGCCAGTAAGTGTTTTGAGATGCACCAAACCTCCCCCTCATATTCTTTGATAATTTTTCGCAAAAGTTCTCCACGCATTTTCCTCACTTCTTGCAAAAGATCAAAGTATTCACTTTTGCCAGTCTTCTCTGCCGTAAAGAAAAAATGCTCTTCGATACTAATAAGATTCATAATGGCAAGACTCAAATCTTGGTCAGAGGACAGATCCATCTTATCTTGTTTTTTCATCTGATCAATTTTCTCCACAAATTCATTGAGACTTCTTATTTTGTTTTCTTCCATAAAATTATTTGGTCAAAAAATAAAAGATAAAACTTAGAGACAAAAGCAACCCGATTGGAATAATCACTTTTTGAAAAGGAAAATAAACTTTGTTATTATTATTTTTCTTTAATTTCAAATTCCACATTCCACCCAAAAAGAAAATCGCACTGCCAAAAATTATTCCCAAAAGCAACTTATCCACGCCCCAGAAAGTGTGCCCATATTGACCCATAAGGCCGGTGAAATAAAGCGGAATAACTGTGAGCAGATAATAGCCCGCATAAACTGCTAGCACTTTTCCTTTGAAGCTTATTTTTTTCTTTTGCAACCATTCAATTGTCCAGGCAGAAAGGCCAATAAGAAGTGCTCCGATCCAAAGCCCAGTAATAACATCGTCTATCCCAAGATAGTGCGAAAGCTCTAATCCAGCACCTACCGCCACCACACAAACTGGACAGAAAGCTTTCACCGGAAAAGCAAGAAACACTAGAGCCAGCAAAGAAAACGTATGAATAATTTTTTTGAGCTGTTTATTATCCACCATTCTTATCCTTAAAAAAATTGATTATCTCCTCTTGCCCAAGATAGCATTTTTCCGCCGTCCAAAGAAACGGCACCGCTCCGATAGAATTTTTGTCTAGCTTACAATCTTTTTGTTTTTGAATCATCAGGTCAGCACTAGCCCTGCCAGTTCCCACTTCTCGCTGGGAAAAGGTAACCTTATCTTTAATATTATTGTCCGCAATGTATTTTTCAACCACCTGACAATGCGAACACTCGGTACTATAAAATAAGATGATCGCCGAATTATCAGTGGCTGCTCCCGGCTGATTTCCGCAACCAGAAAAAACAACTATTCCTAGAAACAAAAAAATACTAAAAATAATTTTTTGCATAAAAATCAAAATTAGTCCGATTAAACATTGACTTCCTAAATTATACCAGTAGCTGGATTATCCTGCAAACTTTCCCCCTATACAAAAAACAGCCCCAATTGCTCGGGACTGCTTTTTTTATCCACTAAGGGAAAAGAAATACTAGTATCTCTTTGCTCCGCGGAAACCACCGTCATTGCCGCCTGGTTTTCGGAAACCACCAGTTCTTGGTCTTTCCTCCATTGGGCGAGCTTCGTTAACAGTCAAAGTTCTTCCTTCGAACTCTTTTCCGTCAAACATTTCGATAGCTTTTTGGGCTTCTTCATCAGAACCCATTTCCACAAAACCGAAACCCTTTGAACGACCAGACATTTTATCAGTGATGATAATTGCTGACGCTACGGCTCCTGCTTGAGAGAAATAATCTTTAAAGCCGTCTTGTGTTGTGCTGTAGGAAAGTCCTCCTACATATAACTTTTGTGCCATGTTTTTTGCCTTATACTTAATTACCTTGCAAGCCGACCTTCTCTTTTAGCTTACTTCTCTGAAACTAACGTTTCAAGATCTTTTTCCTTAGATTCACATATAAGGCAAAACCTACTGAGAAAACTTACAATAGAACCAGTATACACTAAGATGAGAAAAAAATCAAGTGGCTACGCCCAAAAGAAAACTGTCAATACATTCTTTAGCATAAAAACCTAAAAAATACCCCGCCATTCAAACGGAGTATTTTTAAACTAGGCAAACTATTTTATATAATAATTTCTATTTCCCCTTCTTGTCATCCTTCTTTTCTGCTCCTGCGGCTGGCGCAGTCTCCTTGATCACACCTTCAACCTTAGTAACATCTGCATCAACTTTTGTTTCCAGCGAAGACATTTCTTCCTCTGATCTCGGCTCGGAAACTAAAACAATCACGGTTTCGAGATCAATGCTGAGTTCAATTTTTTTGGAGATATTAAGATCACCAAGAGTTATGCGATCTTCAAAAGTTTTGAGACTTGAAATGTCCACCGTGATACTTGATGGTAAGTCAGCCGGCAAACATTTAACTTCAATCGCATCAATATTTTTCACGAGCACTCCGCCAAGTTCTTTCACCGCTGGAGCTTCGCCGACATATTCCAATTCTACTTCTGTTTCAATTTCCTCGTCCATTCTCACTTGGAAAAAGTCAATGTGAATATAGCTGTCTTTGACTGGATCTTTTTGCGTGTCATATATGAGCACATTGCGATTGTCTTTTTCATCAATCCTAAGATCAATCACAGTGCTTTCTCCGGATTTCTTAATTAAACGTTTAAAATCTAACATTTTTACCCAAATATTTGTTCCAGAAATTCCCTTGCCATAAACAACAGCCGGAATTAGCCCTTCTCTTCGGCCTTTATTCGTCTTGCGACCGAGGACATCTCTTGTCTTTGCTTCTAATGATATTTTATCCATCTTTTTTTCGCTCTACCCACCCCCGAAGTTCTTCGGAGCCTCTCAAGCGCGTTAATTTAAATTAAAATAAATTATTTTATTATCTCATAGTCCGCTAAATAATAGACTAGAAAGCGCCTCGCCAGCCGAATCCTTAGCGCATGATGAAGGTTAACCCAGTTTAGCACAAAAACCGATTTCGTCAAGCAATAAATGTATGTGTCTAAAAAATAAATAATAAAGCCGCCCAAAAATAGAAAACCCACCGAAGCAGAATGGATCTTCTGTCGGTGGGCTACTACTACGATTGTAGTAAATAGTTTATAAACATGACGAATTCCTTCGCCATTTTATATGATTTAATAACAGACCCCTTGGCGCCGAAATGCCATGGGGCATAGAGAGGTTTCTCTCCACTGGAAATGGAAGCGATCTTTCCGGAGAATCCCAAAATTTGAAGCGCTACTGCAATTTTGGTTCCTTTGATTGGCATCGCCTCATCCAAGAGCAAGATGTCTATATCCAATGGAACATGTGGCATCATCGCTCCATCAGTTAGAATAAAAACCGAATTATCAATATTCGGCCAAGCATTAAGAATAGACTCAATCCCAGCAATCTCGCTGGGAATATCATCTATGATCAATACTTTTGTTTCTTGTGGCACATGCATATGCCTTACTAACTCAGGCAAAGCATCGATGAGCGAAAAGTTCTCGCCTAGTCTGACCTGATATTCCATCTCAGGCATCGAATATTCAGGCAATCCGGAAAAACGCGCCAGGAAATTCAGACCTTGCAGTAAGATTTTGACTGCGCTTTCAAATGATTCCGGCTGCTTTTCCATCAGATCAGAAATTTTTTCAATGAGCTTTGCTCTTTGTTTTCCAATGGCCTCCGAATCACCGGCCAGTTGGGGGTTATTTTGCCAGAAAGCTTTTTCTAGCATCATGAAATCTTCATCATCAAACATGGACGATGATCGTCCTTTGCTCATTGAATTTGAATCCATAATCTTCCCTTCCTTTTTTTATGTCAAATAACTGTCCGTCCTCTATTTTAGTAAATCCACATATTTATTTTTTATTTCTTCAAATTGTTTCATGCTATCACCGCCTAATGGCTCGCCTTTTGGCATATCTAATTTCAAGGGATTAACCGGCGTGCCATTTAATTTTATTCCATAATCCAAGTGCGGCCCGGTTGACCAACCAGTCGATCCAACATAGCCAATCAGTTGCCCACGTTCAACTTTTGCTTCGGCGCGTAGTCCCTTAGCAAATGCACTTAAATGACCATAATGAGTCGTGTATCCATTATCATGTTCAAGTCGCACCATATTCCCCCAACCGGCCGACCAACCAGCACTTATGACTGTTCCACGAGCAGATGCGACAACTGGCGTGCCAGACGGCGCCGCATAATCGATTTGAAAGTGCGCACTAACTTTTCTGGTAATTGGATGCATGCGTGCTCCGGTAAAGCCGGAAGAAATGTGCCGATAACTTAGTGGCGCCTTTAGAAACTGCCTTTCCAAAACTCGTCCGTCGCCGTCATAATAGCCGCCCTTGCCGTTGTTATCAAAATAGTAAGCATAAAAAGGCACTGAAACATTAGTAAACTTTCCCGCTAGAATTTTTCCGTCCGGCGCTTTTTCTCCTTCACGCAGACGCTTTTCATAGATAATAGAAAAACTATCGCCAGTTTGAATTTCAGTGGTAAAGTCAATATCAAAAGAAAAGATATCCCCCACTTCAAGAACCGTGCTTTCCGAAAGTCCGGCTTCCATTGCATCGACATAGAAAAAATTATCAATTGTGCCACTCGCGATTTCTTGCGAAACGGTGTAATTGATTTTTTCTTCTCGCGCAGAAAAATCATCTCCGCTTCGCTCAACAACAATTACCCTTTCCGTATCGCGATCATATTCAATCCGAGTGGGGCGATTTTCGTTTTTGAAATAAAAGCGTAAAGTTCTGCCAACTTTAATATTTGTAAAATCATAAATTTCTTTTGAAGCTAAGAGCAATGCGACTGTATCATTCGCGTCTAATTTCCCCTGCGCACTAAAAACTTCCGCCGGAATATCTCCGGTTGAAATTGTATAGTTTATAATATTAGCATATCTTTCTTCAACATCAGAGTGATCTTCAGCTTTTTCTGTTAATAAAATTTCATGCACTTTTTTTGCCCGAAAATTTCCCCAAACCAAAAAAAACCTTTAAAAATAACAAGTGCAACAAAAGCAAGTAATAATAAACGAAAAATAATTTTTTTCAATCCACTATTTTTTGATTCTTTTGATTTATTTTGATCGTGATTGCAGATTTGATTCATATCTCAAACACAAGCATAGCACTAAATCAACTATCCTTCAACAAACAAAAAAACCTTTGAGTTTCAAGAATTACGATATTACTTTTAATTTTTATTTTCTTAATTTTTCAAGAGCGCGAAAAAACTTTACCATTAGTTTTTATGGTTACATTCAAATTATTGCAAAAAATCCCACAGTTTCAAAAAAATCATTTTTTGGGTTTCGTAAATCATTTTGTTCTCCACTAGAATTCCTACCGGCGTGCCCTCGGAGTCACGGGAAATAAAGGCACATTTTTCTGCGTAAATTAGAATAAAAGTGGCGGAATCCTTATCCGTGCCCAGCCATCGCCGGTGATCCAGACCATGCAAATTTCCACCTTGCGCCAACGAAATTGATCGGACATGAATATTTTTTTTAATTCTTTCTTGGGTGAAATTCGAATAAGCCTTATGGATGTCGGCGCTGGCTTGAGTCGAAGAATAGATATAGTATTCCCGTTCTTTTTCTGGCAAGGTTTCCATTGAAGATAACAGGTCGTCCAGGATTGTTTTTATGCCGGCGCGATTTTCATATAATTTAGAAACAGGTTTCAAATCTTTCTTGTCTTGGATTGATTTGAGTTCAGGAATGATATCTCGGATTCCATTTTTCACCTCCTTGAGTTCTTGCTCTCTTTTTTTTAAAATTTCTAGTAATTTTTCCGGCTCTTCGGCAACAAAGCGCTGTTTTTTTTCTTGGTAGTAATAACTGACCAGTCCAAGTTCTTGCAGGCGCTTTAGTGTGTCGTAAGTCGTCCCGCGGTTGAGCAGAGAAACTTCCGCCAGCCCACGCACAGAAATCGCGCCATACTCCAAAAGGGTTAAATAAATTTTGGCCTCTTTATCATCAAGGCCAAGTTTTTTGAGGATTGTTGTGTCCATATAAATAAAAAATAATTCAAATAAAGAAGAAAAGAATAAATGCGTTGATTTATTCTTGGGGTGAAAGGAAATGGGTGGTGGAGCAAGAATGAAAGTGGGGAGGTAGAAATGAAAGAAGGGGGTAGACGGGGAAGGCTAGGGAAAGAGGAATGGGAGAAAGAAAAGAGGAGAGGGCTGATAAATAAACGGTCAAAGTTTATTATCAGGAAAACAAGTTTGTTTTCGCCACCCAGGTATCTTTTTCTCCTAATTTGACAAGCTTCCTTTCAAGAGCTTGTTGTCTGGGTGTTATTTAAAGAGCTATCTGTGTTCAGTATAGAGCACCGGTGAAAATTTGTCAAGTAATTTTCTAATGATTTTAATATATAGTTATATTATGCCTTATTATAGCCAAATAAACAACACAACATTGTCAATAATATTCCTGCAATAATTTTGTATCAATATTTTTTAAAAGACATTTTTGCATAAAAATAGTCCAAAAACAGAGTCGTTAAGGGTCGACTATTGATTTATTCAAAATCCTTTGCTACAATAAGTTTGTTTTGTAATTTACAAATCAAATATTCCGCGATAGCTCAATGGTAGAGCAGTTGACTGTTAATCAATTGGTTCCAGGTTCGAGTCCTGGTCGCGGAGCATTTTCAAAAACGCACTATTTGCTAGTGCGTTTTTGCTTTATTATGGCTCTGGGTGGTGGTTCTAAAGTGAATTTTTGCTAATGTATCATAATTATTTATTTAATCTTTTAACCAACAAAAAAAACTCCCAAAGCTTTAGGGCCTGGGAGTTTTTTGAAGTTTACCTAAAAACTAGGCGCGCTTAACATTTATTGCATTTAGTCCCTTTGGTGATTCTTCCGAATCAAAAGAAACTTGGTCTCCTTCTTGGATTTCGTCAAATGTAACGTCAACCAAAGAATTGCTGTGGAAAAATAAATCCTTGCCTAATTCTGGAGAAGTGATGAAGCCAAAGCCCTTGTCAATCTTCTTCTTTATTGTACCAATCATATTTTTTTACCGTAATTATAATAAATTGAGTATTTCGTGAAGCTCGACTACTTTTCACTTTGCAAGTTTAGCATATAGTTCAAGTTTGGTCAATGATTCGCGTCAAATCATTTAAAATGACACCCAAATTCATGGTAAAGTACGAGGTTAACTTTTAACCCTGTAACAATCCATGATTAAATACGCCAAGAACCAATATATGAGCACACTTCGAGAGAAATACTTTGCATGATTAAAAAAAGAAAAAGGTGCCATATTGGATGAGTATTGTCGCAACACTGGACAAGAAAGAAAATATGTCGGCAAGAAATTTAACTACAAAATAAAAATTAAGAAAAAAGAGGAATACAAAAAAAGAGCTTGCTTCTACGACAGCACTGTTATCGCAGTTTTAGTAAAAATTTGGACAATTTTTGATTATCCTTGTAAAAAATCTGGATTAAGAATTTCCCGAAGAATTTTATTGATTTAATTTCTTGGCAAAACTTTTTTTTCATGTTAAACTTTATTAGTTCCATAATTAATAATTTTAAAAAAAATGAATCTAGAAGGAAAAGTTTGCAGCTACAACAAAAGAACACTTGCGACAATTGTCTTGGTAGTTTTCGTTGCTGGTGTAATGTTCTATGCCGGTGCTAAATATGAAAAAAGGAAATTAAGCTCTTTAGGACTTTTGAAAAGTAGCTCGGAAAATAAATCAAAAAAGAAAAAGCCGGAAAAAAATAATGCTACCAAGGGTGAGTTTGCAAAGGAAAACTCGACTACACCAAGCGATCGACAAATAACCAACGAATCACCTATCGCACCGGAAGAAGAAACTGCCACGCCAATAAATACGCCGGAAGCCAATCTGCAAAAATAGTAATAAAAAAAAATTACCCGAAAAACTACGATTGTTATATCGTAGTTTTTTCTTCCCTCTTCCCTTTTTTGTAAATATAATATAAGATGAAAACTCAGCATTATAAATTAATTTTTTCATACTATGTCAAGCAATGAAGTCGCTATCAGATTTAATGAAGTTTCTTTCGAATATTCTCGCAATAAACCCATCCTTGATGAGGCTTCTTTTTCGTTGCGGGAAGGTTCAAAGATAACTTTAATGGGTCAAAATGGTGCTGGAAAAAGCACTCTTCTGGAGCTAATCACCGGAGCCATAAAACCGAACTCTGGCACAATCCATGTTGCAAAGGATCTCACTGTCGCTTATGCAAAACAAGTCATACCCCGCGAAGAATTAAATCTTAGTGTCAATGATTTTTTTGCTAAACGTTTTCTGGAAAAAATATATAACCTTTCTCCGCGCATTGATAAAGTTCTCGCTGTAGTCAATCTTAAGGCGCCTCATGACAGAATCATCAAATCTTTTTCCGGCGGACAGCAAGCTCGCCTTCTCCTAGCTTCGGCCCTTATTACCGATCCGGATTTATTAATTCTCGATGAACCAACTAATAATCTCGACCCAGCTGGTATTGAGCATCTAACCCAATTTTTAATTGACTTTAATAAAACTTGCCTCATTATTTCGCATGATGCTGATTTTTTAAATTCTTTTACCCAAGGCGTTCTCTATCTCGATATTTTTAATCATAAAATTCAACAATATTTAGGCGACTATTACACGGTAGTCGAGGAAATTGCTGCGCAAATTGAAAAAGAAAAACGCAAAAATGCTCAATATGAAAAAGAAATTATTGCCAACAAAGAAAAGGCCAATTTCTTTGCCAATAAAGGCGGTAAAATGCGCCTCGTTGCCAGAAAAATGCGCAACAAAGCAATCGAAATGGAAGAAGCCAAGGTTGCTGTGAGAAGAGAAGACAAGGCTATTCGATCATTCGAAATTCCCTGCCAAGAAAATCTCGGCGGAGAAATCTTGCACATTGATTCAGTTACAATCGTGAAAAACTATGAACCAACAGAAAAAACCGTAAACATTTCTCTCCGTAAAAATGAACATCTGCTGCTTTCTGGGCCGAACGGTATCGGGAAAAGCACGCTACTTGAATCAATTGCGAAAGAGGAAACTCTAAGCGCAAAAATTGCCCAGGGCATACGTGTCGGTTATTATCGTCAAGATTTTTCCACACTCAATTTCGAAGATACTGTTTATGACTCACTCCTTTCAATAATGCAACTTAAAGATGAAGAAAAGCTACGTTCAGTCGCCTCAGGTTTTCTCATCACTAAAGAATTTATTTATGCGAAAATTGGCAGTCTCTCCGAGGGACAAAAAGGCCTAGTCGCTTTTGCGCAATTAGTTCTTCTCGAACCGGGACTTTTAATCCTGGATGAGCCGACTAACCACATAAACTTTCGCCATCTGCCCATTATTGCCAAAGCCTTGGACGAATACACCGGAGCAATGGTTCTTGTCAGTCACGTGCCTGATTTTGTGGCCCAAATTAGAATTGATGAGGTTTTGGATTTAGAAAGATAAACTTATTTTATAGTTTGATTTTTTTTACTCCAATCAAGTTGCAAATTTTTTGATCTGGCCAATATATCTTCCCACCATTTTCTGTTTTCCACATACCACCGGACGGTTTCCCGAATTCCTTCGTCAAATTTTGTAAGTGGCACAAATCCCAATTGAGTTTCAATTTTTTCCGGATTTATGAGATAGCGCCTGTCATGGTTTGGCCTATCGGCCACAAATTCAACCCACTTGTCAAATTCTAAATTCATTTCTTCTAAAATTATCTTGACTATTTCAATATTAGTCACTTCCTTTCTGGCAGAGATATCAAAAATCGGCAACTTAGAGGAATCAGTCGCTGCCTCTTCGCCAAATTCAACTTTTTCTTTCATATGCAAAATCGAATCGATTGCCAGGCAATGATCTGATACGTGTAGCCAATCTCTTTTTTGCATTCCATCGCCATAAAGAGCGACTTTTTTTCCTAGCATCAAGTTACTCACCGCCAAAGGAATAAGCTTTTCCGGAAATTGGTATGGTCCATAGTTGTTGGCGCAATGAGTAATACAAATATCCATATCCTTATATGTTTGCATGTAGGCTCTGACCAACAAATCACCGGCGGCTTTTGCTG
The DNA here is from genome assembly GCA_903842445.1 of uncultured bacterium. GTDB lineage: Bacteria > Patescibacteriota > Minisyncoccia > Moranbacterales > UBA2206 > UBA9630. The sequence goes on along the minus strand of CAIMLT010000049.1, from coordinate 9,311 downwards.
CAGAATATGGAGTTTTTGCATTTAGCGGACTTTTTTCTGTAAAATATGGAATGTTTTTTCCCTGCTCTCCATACACCTCAATCGTTGAAATGTGAATATGTCTCTTCACCCCAAATTGCCGAGAAACTTCCACTATCTGTTGCGCACCCAATGCATTAGCCCGCGCAAAAATTGATGGATCAAGAATGGCTCGATCATTATGACTTTCTGCAGCAAAATTGACGACATAATTTATTTGATATTTTCCATATATTTCACTCATTTTCTCTGCGTCTGTTATATCGGCTTTTTCAAAAACAATTTTACCATCTTTTTCAAGATCAGCTATATTTTCCCAATTAGAATATGGAGATAAATTATCCAAAGCAATTACCTTATAATTTGGATATCTATCAACAATAAAACGAGTAAAATTAGTACCGATAAAACCGGCAGCACCAGTGATTAAGATGTTTTTTTGATTGCTCATTTCATTTTTTAGTTAGCATTTAATATTATATTTCGCACTTTTATCATATTCCTAATGTTATCATAATAATTTCAAACATCCAACTCAAGCGCCAACATTTGCCCCCTCCGCATTCTTCTGTTATAATGGATAGGCAAAGCTAGAAAAATTATGGACACCTTGAAAAAAAATACAAACCAAGTAGAAAAAGAACTTCCACCGGAAGAAGCGCCAAACAAATCTGGAAAAGTCTTCTTAATGATTTTCAGTTTGCTTATTGCCGGATCAGTTTTTGCAACCTACTATCGCATGGTCATTCTCAAAAACTATACCATCGAAGCTCAGGTAGATTGCGATCCGGCTGAGCAAGCTTGTTTCATCTGGGAATGCGATCCTGGTTCTGATGTGGATGGAGAAAAATGCACCGGAGACATCGAAAAAGATATTTGGTATTATAATCTCGCTAAAAGAAAAGCTACGCATATTCCCCTCTGCAATCCGGCAACTGACGAAACTTGCACTCCGATGGCTTGCAACCTAGGAGAAAAGAATTGTGAAGAAATATTTTGCGATGAAAAAAATAGCATAGAGCAAGAAGCTGAGTGCAGTGACCCAACAGAATATTTAAAAAACACCCTCCTCGAAGAAGAAGAAGAAGAAGAAGAATGCACGCTTGATGACGATGAATGTCAAACTTCTCCCCAAAAAACAGTTTCCACCGACCAGAGCATAAACCAATCTGACTCAGCCCTGAGTGAATAGCTAAAATTTGAAAAAATCAGCTTGCTATCTTAATTATAAAACCACTGGACAATGTGGTTTTTTTAGTATACAATAGTCAGTTATGTCAAAAAGTATGGATGATAAAAAAACCAACTCGTTTTTCTATCTAATATTAGCGGATATTATTATTGCAATTCAAATTGTGGCAATTTCTGCTTTTTCTGCAAGATCAATTGAGGCAAGCGACAAATGGATAAATGAAAGCTTTGCAATTTCTTTTTTAGTCACTTTTTTAGTTTTTCTTATTTTTTCTGGAATTCCCAAAAGCAATGAAAGCATAAATAATATTCTCCGCCCTGGCTTATTTTTCATATTTTTTGGCAACTTGGCTAATTTATTTTTTAGTAACCAAAGCTTTTTTGTTTTTGGAAGAACTTTTTGTGGCTTGGGTGCCGGAATGATCATTGCAGGACAAATAGGAATTATTTGGCGCGAAGAAGATATCAAAAAAATAAAAAGGCTTTCTTTGACAATCCCGCTTTCCCTTGCAATAGGATTAATCGCTAGTCCTATTTTTATTAATTCCCTATCAGGTCCATATTTTTCTGCGCTCCAAGTCTCTTTTGTTTTGGGAACAATATTGCCCATCCTTGCCCTGTTTGAAAAAATAACATTGTCTTTTGAAAAATTTTTAAAAATAATCGCAGAATTTTTCAGCTCCCACTGGAAAAAAATCAGCGCGTTTGGACTCTACCATATCTTATCCTGGCTATTCGACAATCCGCTTTGGATTTTTGTCGAACTGCGCTGGCATTCTAATGGCGTGCGCGTAATGATGCTCTTCGCACTTATTATTAATTTTGGAATGTTATTTTATTATCGAAAAAAGAAAGTTTCCTGGCTGGGATTAGACGTAGCGGCGGATTTTATGCAGAAAAAAACAGAAAAACTCACCGAGCTTTTTTTCCTACTCGTTTCTCCGAAAATGCTCGCCGTGTTTATTGTGGTAGCACTTTTGTCTCCAGACTATTTGCTAGTCCTGCAAGTTGTTTTCTATTTCCTAGTTGCATTTGAAATTTTAATCCTAGCCACCCGAGGTCTGGGCACAAAGTGGGAAAGCATTGTGGCCTTTTTTGCTCTTTCTGTTTGGCAAGATTCCTTCGTCACAACCGCCTACCTTCGTCGTAAAGATTGTAGCGATGGGCTAAAAAGAAAAGATTATATTATCTTTTTTCTAAGCTCCGTAACCAGCATTAGTTATTGGGCAATCCGAAACGGTCTCATCGCGGAGCTTATTATTCGGCCGATAATCTAGTTTAGTTTTCTAAACTTTCTTTACTGTCATAAATACGCGTTAATTTGATTTTGGGAATCGAAAAATATCTTGAGAAATATAAATAAATTTCCCCTTGCCCTCCCTTCATTCCCCTGCTACAATACTAATATAGAAACAAAAGGAATAAGCAAAGAATTTTATGCAAGCTTTCCAAAAAAATCCGAATAGAATACATATAGCCCATGAATCACTGGCTATGCTGGTGAGTGATTGTGTTTTAAATTAAATATTGTCCCAAAACGTCCGCTCGGGCGTTTTTTTGTCGGTCAAGAGGAATTTGCCCAAAATGATTGTCTTGTCCCTGGGTCGATGCCATCGGAAAAAGGAGATGCCTATAAATCAGGATATGACCAGGGGAAATCTGATGGCAAGAAATAATCACAAGCAGAGTTAGTTTTAATTGGGGGGTGAGAAAATCACCCCCTTCTAAATTTTTTATAAAAAATATGTACGCATTTCTTTTAATCATAACAACAATTCTGCTAATAATTGTCGCTTCGCAAAGCATATATAGTTTTACCATTGGTGCGCCAATCTTATTTTCTCCCAAAGAATCCATTTTCGAGGCTTTGACTTATTACAAGCCTAAGCCAGGGGAAAATTTCTATGATTTAGGATCGGGAACGGGAAGATCAATGTTGATTGCTAGCAAAAAATTTAATTTAAATATTTTTGGATTTGAACTGTCATCACCAATTGCGGCTATTTCTAAATTTAATTTTTGGATAAACGGAGTCAAGAAGTCTAAGATTAATTTGAAAAACTTTTACAATGAAGACTTGAGTAATGCGGATATTATATTTTGCTTCCTTACTCCAAAGGCAATGCTTAGGTTGAAAGATAAATTTGAAAAAGAATTGAAACCTGGGACGAGAATTATTTCTTATGCTTTTAGTATCCCCAACTGGAATCCAGACAAGGTTATTTTTAATAATACTCCGGGAAAAACATATTGCTATATAAAAAAATAAATTTATTTCTTGCCCCTCCTCCACTTTCCTGTTATACTGGTACTATCGAATCAGAAAAAACCGTATGCAAATCTTCAGAAAAAAAACCGATCAGATAATTTTTGAATCATCACTAGCCATGCTAGTGAGTGATTGTGTTTTAAATTAAATATTGTCCCAAAACGTCCGCTCGGGCGTTTTTTTGTCAATCAAAATGAATCTTTGCTAAAATACATGACAAATTGAGCTATTGACAAATGAATTATTCTATGCTAGATTATGAAGTTATTTAATTAAGATTACGCTCAATATTTCATCCTCAATAAATCGAGGGTGGAAATAGCAATAAATAATCATGCGCAAAAGAGAGGCAAATTTATTTAAGACAAAATCTCAATACTCTTTCTCCCCTGAGAAAGCCAGTCTGTTTTTTAGTTTTTCAAATTTGAATTTAGAATTTTAGAGGGACGGCGTGAGTCGTCCTTTTTGTAACCGTGTTTAATTTTTATTTTTGTGATATAATTTTTATGGAAGAGTCTGATGACGAGCTAAGAAAAGAAGTGGAAAAAATCTATACTCCCCTGTCGGTGGCGAAAGAAGAAATTTGGCGCCGGTGGAATGACAAAGCGCTTCGAAAAAAAGTTGAGGATTTTTTGGGAGGAAATCTTCCTGAATTTTTGAAAGAAGAGCCAAGAGCATACCTAGCAAGAAATATTACTAGCCCCAATTTTGAATTAAAATATTTTATTGATTTAACAAGAGAAATTGGATTAGAATCAGCATTCATAGAACATGCGAATGACAAATTTGTAGCAAAAAATTCTGATAAATACCACTTAGCAAGGATGCATTTTCATAACGGAAATGGTAGAAAAAATGGAGATAAAATAAGCGCATTAAACATCATTGATTTTAATAAATGCCAGGGAGAAAAAATATGCAAGATGAAAACAATATGGGGAGAAAATTTTATTAATTTTCATCATAGAATTCTTAAAAATAACTACCCTGATTCCTTTAAAAGTATCATCGACATTTCAAAAATCGCATTTTTAAAAAACAAGAAGATGACTGATTGCTATGATAAATATTTAGCACTATTCATTTATAGTGGAGTGTTATTTGAAAATTTTCTGCTAAAAAAAGGGCCGGGAGATTTAACCACCACAATCGTAATCCCTGCTGTTCTTAAATTAGAAAAGGTTTTTGGAATTAAGCCATTAATTGTCCCCCTATCCCCGATTGATGAACAGGCTAACTTGTACTGGTGGTGTTATTCTGAAAAAATAAGAAGTTTTTGTGAGAAATAATATACCTAAATAAATATACAAAAAAAATGGACTTTAATTTCATAACAAACATTGAGAGTTGTAAGATAATGATTCAAGCTATAGCACCCACCAGCTTGCTGTACTATTCACACATCCCAACTTCAGTAGTAGCTTTGATTATTGGCTTTTTTGTTTTTTTCAAAAACAAGGGAGCACTGATAAGCAAAATACTCCTTGGAATATCTTTAACTTTTTCTTTGTGGTGCTTTTTTGATCTTGTTTTGTGGCTTGGAGCATATAATAGCCCCCTATTGATGTTGTCGTGGTCATTATTGGGCATTTTAAATATTCTCATTTTTATACTAAGCCTTTATTTTGTTTACGTATTTATTGATAAAAAAAGCCCACCAGCTAAAGTAAAAATAGCTCTGATATTAGCATCTCTTCCAATTATATTTTTAACTCCCACGCAATTTAATTTGAATATATTTAATATTGCTAATTGCGAGGCTATTGAAAATAAATACTTTACAAATTACTATTATTTATTTGGATTATTTATATTTTTATGGATCATAGCTCTATCCATATACAAGTACAAAAAATCAGAAGGAGATATCAGAAAACAAATTTTGTTTTTAACTTTTGGCATTGGGCTTTTTCTTTTGGCTTTTTTTACTGCCGGATATATTGCCAGTTTGACAGATAATTTCAACTTTGAATTATATGGCCTTTTTGGCATGCCTATATTCATCGGCTTCCTCGCATACCTTATTGTCAAATTCAAAGCCTTCAATACCAAGTTGCTTGCCATTCAGGCTTTAGTTATTTCTCTGATAGTCATTATCGGTTCTCAATTTGCTTTCATCCAAAATAACACCAACAAAATCCTCACCGGCATTACACTGGCACTGGCAATTAGTTTTGGATGGATCCTAATTCGCTCAGCTAAAAAAGAAGTCAAACAAAGGGAGGGGCTGGAACTGGCCAACATTGAAATTGAAAAGCGCAATGAGGCGATCTTGGAACGTAACGAGAAATTGAAGATTGCCAATCGCGAAATCAGCAAACGCAAAAATCAGCTACAAAAAATTTCCGATTCACTAGCAATTGCTAATGACAAATTGAAAAAATTGGACACAGCAAAAACTGAATTTGTTTCGATGGCTTCGCATCAATTGCGCACCCCCCCTACCCCGATTAAAGGCTACTCCTCAATGCTTCTGGAAGGCTCCTATGGCGAATTAAATGCGGAACAAAAAAGAGCCGTTGAAAATATCTCCGCCGCCAATAACCAGCAAATCACTTTTGTGGAAGATTTGCTAGCTGTTTCACGCATCGAATCGGGCAGTATGAAATTTGTGTTTGAAAAATGTCAAATTGGAAAGTTGTGCGAGGAAGTGGTTAGCAACCTAATCTTGAAAGCTAAGGATAAAGGACTTTATCTGGACTATAAAGCTCCCGTCAATCCCCTGCCAGAAATAGCAATTGACGGAAACAAAATCCGAGAAGTAATTTCCAATTTGGTTGATAATGCGGTGAAATATACCCAACGGGGCGGAGTAACCATCCTCGCCGAGCTCTGCCAGAAAAAAGAAAAGGATTGCCTGGCCAAACCGCATCTGCGCGTGACCGTTTCCGACACCGGTATTGGTGTGCCGGCCGAAGAAATTCCCCATTTGTTCCAAAAGTTTTCTCGTGGCAAAGATATCACGCGCCTCAATACCGGAGGCACGGGCCTCGGGCTCTATGTGGTTAAAATGCTTACACAGGCTAATGGCGGTAAAGTCTGGATCGAATCCCCTGGCGCTGGTCGCGGATCAAAATTCATCCTGGAACTTCCCTTGACGCAATTACCAGAGACATTAGAGCGGAATGAGTAGAGAATTTTTGCAAATTATTTCAGAAACCAAAAAACCGCCCAAATGGGTGGTTTTCTAATAACCTTATCTTTTTCATGGTTTTGGCTGAAATAATATTTTACTTTTCCCCAAAACCCGTCATACTACGAAAGTTAACAATTCAAGCTCTACTAAATGCAAAAAATACTTACACAAAAAGATATCTTAGCCAATCAGGCCTTCTATGCAACTGAAATAAAAAAGGGCAAAGTTTTTATTTACCCCACCGACACCTTGCATGGACTGGGCGCAAATGCCCAAAATACTGAAAGCGTCGAAAAAATTGCTAAGCTCAAAAAAAGACCAAACAAAGCTTTTTTAATCATTACCCCAACACTCGAATGGATCTGGGAAAATTGCATTATCGCGAGTGAAGAAATTAGAAAACTCCTGACCGAAAAACTGCCTGGACCATATTCTTTTATTTTAAAACTAAAAAATCCTGAGACGATTAGCTCGCTAGTAAATAATTCCGAGGAAACCATCGGCGTTCGCTTGCCGGATAATTGGTTTTTGGAATTAATTGCCCAAAGTGGCGTGCCCTTTGTTTCCACTTCCATAAACTACACCGGTGAGCCATCAGCCAAACGCCTCGAAGATATTCCAGCAGAGATTCTAGCCTCTGTGGATTATGTCATTTGGGACGAAGCGTCTTCCAGAGGATATGCCAGCACTATTATTGATGCGACTTCGGGAACGCCAAAAATTCTTCGTGCTTAAACTTTTCTTTGACAAAAAGCCTTATTGCGGGTAGAATAAAGTTTATGTTTAACAAGGCTAAATAAGCAACATTTGTACATTTGTGTATTTGTACTAAATTTGTAATTTGTAGTTATGGAAATCCGAAATATCGCCATTATCGCTCACGTGGATCATGGAAAAACAACCCTTACCGACGCGATTATGCGCCAAACCGGAGCCGTTAAGGAAGGCGCCACTATGGATAGTAACGCTCTGGAAAAAGAACGTGGAATTACAATCTATTCCAAAAATGCCGCTATTATCTATAAAGACACGAAAATTAATATCGTGGACACTCCAGGACACGCTGATTTTGGCTCTGAAGTCGAACGAGTTTTGCGTTCAATTGACAGTGTGGTTTTAGTTGTTGACGCGCAAGAAGGTCCGATGCCTCAAACCAGATTTGTGCTCAAAAAATCTTTGGAACTTGGCCTAAAACCAATTGTTGTAATTAATAAAATTGACAAACCGGCTGCTGATCCGGATATGGTTCAAGAACAAGTTTTTGAATTATTTTTGGATTTAGGCGCAAGCGATGAACAGCTAGAATTTACGACTGTTTATGCAATCGCTCGCCAAGGGATTGCCAAGATGCATCTCGAAGACGAATCGAGCGATCTTTCTCCGCTTCTTGACACAATTCTTGCTCGCATTCCTGCAACACCCAAAGAAAATGCGCATAAACCTTTGCGGATGCAATTTTTTAATCTTGGCTACGACAATTTCTTAGGAAGGCTTGGCATTGGCCGAATCTACGAAGGAGTGATTCATGTTAATGATACTGTTACCGTCAAAAAAAGTGACGGCACAAATGAGACAGGAAAAATTGTGAAGCTTTTTTCTTTTCTTGGAACAGAAAGAGAGGACGTCATGGAAGCGTCCGCCGGAGATATTGTTATGATTGCCGGAATTCCCAAAATTGATATTGGCGAAACAGTTTGTGCCACGCCAGAGCAAGATGCACTGCCTTACATCGACATTGATGAGCCAACTATTTCTCTTAGTTTTCTAGTTAATGATTCGCCTTTTGCCGGAAAAGAAGGCAAGCTAGTTACCAATAAACAAATCAAGGAGCGATTGATGAAAGAATTGGAAATCAATGTTGGACTCAAAATTGATTTCTCGATGGCAGAATATTATACCGTCCTTGGCCGAGGAGAATTACACATCGCCATTCTCTTAGAAAATATGCGCCGTGAAGGCTTTGAACTGCAAGTTTCCAAACCCAGAGTTATTATTAAAGATATTGACGGCGTCAAATCCGAACCATTCGAGGAACTCACCGTTGATGTTCCGGAAAAATCTTCCGGCGTAGTGATTGAAAAAATTGGAAAAAGAAAGGGTGTGATGATGAATATGAAACAAACTGGCAGCCAAATGCGCATGATTTTTGAAGTTCCAACTCGGGGAATCTTGGGTTATCGCGGCGAGTTTATGATTGATACGCGCGGAGAAGGAATTCTTTGCAGTCGAGTAATCGGCTTTCGGCCATATGCCGGAGAAATTAAAAAAACTGACACCGGTTCAATGATTTCAATGGCTACCGGAAAAGCCTTGGGTTTTTCCTTGGCCAATTTGCAAACTCGCGGAACACTTTTTATTGAACCATCGACTGAAGTTTACGAAGGCATGGTTATCGGTAACACTTCGAAAGGCCAGGATATGTCCGTTAATCCGACCAAGGGCAAGGCGATGAGTAATATGCGTTCGTCCGGCGCTGATGAAGCCATTCAACTCACTCCGCCAATTAAGATTACGCTTGAACGCGGTTTGGAAATTATGGCCGATGATGAGTATCTGGAAGTTACTCCTCTCTCCGTGCGACTAAGAAAGCAATTTCTCAGCGAAACCGAGCGAATCAGGCATTCAAGAAAGGCCTAGATAGTGTGAATGAAAAATCTCAAACAAAAAAACCATCCTCTTTTGGATGGTTTTTTGTTT
>CAIMLT010000048.1 GCA_903842445.1 uncultured bacterium | reverse complement strand
CTAACCCTGGGCACTTAAAATCTTATGAACTGAAAGAAGCTAAGAAAGCTTTAATCATCACATTAACTGAAAAGTTTTTAAGAGAAAACGTACATCTGGAAATATTCAGCGAATTTCCATTTCTATTGGCAGAAATAGTGCCTCCCAAAAAACTATCAGAAAATGAATTTGAAGAATTTGAAATTCTTTATAAGCAGATTGTAAACGAATTTGAAAAGAATTCTACATACAAAAACAAAATTCTGGGAAATTTATTTACTGTGTTGTTACTCAAAATTAAAGAGAAGTTTTGGGTAAACTACAATCCAATAGAAGAGGGCTCCCGAAGTTCTCAAATTGTTCAATCATTCAAACAACTTTTGGAAACGGAATTTAGGAAAGTTATAGAAAATGAGCAAAACGACGGCAAATTGCAAGCTCAGTATTTAGCTGATCAACTGAATTTACACCCCAATTATTTGAACTCAGTTATTAAAAGTAAAACAGGTAAAACCCTAAACGATTGGATTTCAAATCAAACCCTTATTGTTGCCAAAGATTTTTTGTTGAACACTTCATATTCTTCCAAAGAAATAGCTTATAAATTAGGCTTTAGTGAGCCTACTCATTTTAGTCGTTTTTTCAAAAAAAACACCTTGTTTTCTCCTGGTGCTTTCCGTAAATCGAACAAACCAAAAGCTAATCTTTGAAATTAGTCATTTTTCATTTGATTAAGGTTGTAGTATATTATCTTAATTCCTTCAATTTTGCAGCATCAACTTTTATAAATTGAGATATGCCTACAATAACAATCGCAATGGATCAAACATCCGAAGAAAAAAAGAAACTATTAATTGAAACCCTTACAAGGGATGCTTCAAAAATTATAGGTTATCCACCTGAGTTTTTTTATGTCTATATTCAGGAATATCCACCTGAGAATATTGGAGCAGGAGGAAGAACAGTAAAAGAAATTAAAAAACAAAATTAAAAAAGAAAGCATTATGGAATTAGCAGGAAAAACAGCCATCGTTACTGGTTCAAATACAGGTTTAGGATTTGAAACAGCTTTAGATTTGTTTCAAAAAGGAGCAAAAGTTTATGTTGCCTGTCGGGATGAAGAAAAAGGCTTAAACGCTATAGAAAGAATGAAAGCTATATCGAGTGGCGGTGAATTAATTTATAGCCATTTAGATTTAGCGAGCCTTAGTTCTGTAAAGGATTTCGCAGAAAAAGTTACTGCTTCTGAATCCAGATTAGATTTACTGGTCAATAATGCAGGAGTTATGATTCCTCCTCCATCAAAAAGTAAAGATGGGTTCGAACTTCAATTTGGAGTTAATTTCATAGGTCATTTTGCATTAACTGGCCATTTGTTCAATTTACTGGAATCAACAACTGGTTCCCGGGTAGTTACTTTAAGTAGTATAGCTCATCGGGGTGCTATTATCGACTTTGATAATTTCAAGCTTGAAAAGCCTTACAACAACTGGAGAGAATATGGACAGAGTAAATTAGCAGATTTGATTTTTGCACTTGAATTTGAAAAACGGCTTAGAAAAAATGGTTGTCAATTAATGTCGCTTGCTGCACACCCAGGTTTTAGTAAGACAGATTTGCAAAAGTACATGGACAAAAATATGCTAGATTCACTTGAGCTAATGACAGCAAAAGAAGGAGCTCAACCAACTTTAGCTGCTTGTTTACGACCCGATGCAAAAGGAGGACAGTATTGGGGTCCCGATGGATATAACGAGCAAAAAGGCAAGCCTGCTTTAGCCAAAATAGATGCAGTAGCATTAGACGAAAAACTCAATTCAAAGTTATGGGATTGGGCAAAGAAAATAACAGAAGTGAACTTCCCATTTTAATTTAACCATTTGAGAATGTTTTGTTAGATTTGAAATAATTACGAGATTAATATAAATAACTAATGCCAATTACGGCTATACCTAATAAGGGTTTCAGTGGTTTGCGAGCATTTTCCCCCGCGCAAAATTTTGTGCCAGTGGATAGTGTCGCTCTCCGCAATCCCTTACTTGGTATAATCGCTAGCGTTGGCAACAATATAAAACCGCAACCTTGAACACAATATTATACCATTAAAGAAATGTAAACCAATGCAAATGAGAAAAATAGTTTTTGGAATTACGATTTTAGCACTCTTGACTTCTTGCAATATGCAAAATGATCGAGCCAACCAAGAGAATAACCTTGAACAAAAAACAAATCAAATTTCTGACCCAGATATATTTATCGGAAAACACAAGGCAAAAGCAATGGTTTTAGGAGTATTTCATTTTGACAATCCTGGATTGGATAGTTATAGGCCTAAATACTCTTTCAACATACTTGAAGAAAAAAGACAAGGAGAATTGGAAATACTTTTAAACAAAATTGCCGAATATAAACCAACTAAAATCCTATTGGAATGGGACAGAATTGAAATGGACAGTATAGCTAATGAACGTTTTCAAAAATATCTCAACGGAACATATAGCATAGACGATAAAAGTAACGAAATCTATCAAATTGGGTTCAAGCTTGCGAAAAAATTAGGACACAGAAAAATTTACTGCTCCGATGCTTCTGCGGATTGGTTTGGAGTGGAACTAGATTGGGACAACTATGACGCAGAGACCTATCTAAAATCAAAAGGGCAATATAAAAAAAGCACTCGTTATGATTATCTATCGTTTTATGAACAAAATGACTCATTAAAAACTGTCCAATCTCTACCAGAACATTTCGCTATGATAAACAGTCCTAAAAACAGGCTAAAAGACCATCAAGGATATTTAGTTGAAACAATTTTAGAAGGAGCGGGAGATAATTATTTAGGAGCAGAT
>CAIMLT010000047.1 GCA_903842445.1 uncultured bacterium | reverse complement strand
TTCCAGCCGGACACGAAACTTGTGTCCGGTTTTATATTTTCAAAAAAATCAATAGCAATCTCAGCTATGACCCATTCTATTCAAAATTCTCATAACTCGAAAAGTTCCTATTTTCAATAAGTTTTTCTAGGTTTGAAATATTTTTTATCGAGATGCCGCCACTATTAAACTCATAGTCCTCTTTTTTAAATCCGACAAAGAATAGCATTCTTGAAAATATTCGATTAACACCCTTGCGAACCCTTTCCTTTGTACTTTCTGACATATCAGCTCTCAAAACCTGATTGAGATATTGCCTATAATAGGGCGTGATTTCTCGCTCTAGATTTTCTTTTGTAAGCTTCAAATAATCAGGAATCTCTTCGGACAAAACTTTTTTTGTCCAATCAGTATTGCGAAGACTTGATTCGAAATCTTTTCTTCCAAATTTATTATAAGCGTTCGCCATCCCGATTTGATTATACAGGGCAAAAATATATCGCCTTGGATCATCAATGGCATTTTTCACTAAATCCCTTTTTAACTCAAATTGTCCAGCACTATTTTTCATTTCCATCCGCATTCTCTGAGCAAGATCAACTTCCTCGGCCATCCCAACCTTCGCATTAAACCCGCCCACCTTGGCGTATAGCTCCGCGGAAAAAGATCCAAGCCCTATATTCGATTTTCCTCTGGTCCACAATCTGTTCAAACCACTTTGCATTACATATAAAACATGCAACATTGGAAGTTTTTTGATAACTTCCAACGGAAGTCTTGATTCGCTCTTGTAGACTGCAACATTCGGATCCTCAAATCTTCCAATAACAGTCGATAAAAACTGCGAGTTTTTATCCATTGCATCAGCCCCACCGGTTCTCATAATTAATCGGCTTTTATTTTTAGCATCATCCCTTTCCATATTCCGATGCAAAGCCAGATCAGCCATCAGTTTATAAATTTGACCCATAACAGGCCTATCTCCAAAATTAAAAGTTTTCTTGACCATATTTACATGATATTCAGGATGTTCCTTTTTAAATCTCTCAACCTCTTGTATTGTTTTATCATCAAAGGGAATACCATCATTTCTCCTATTAATCAAAACATTTATCTCAAACAGCTCTGGATTTAACTTTTCACCCTTTTCATCTTTCTGCTTGACGGAATATTCTTTCAATGTTTGATAAATATTTTTTTCCCTATATGCTGGCAAATTTATCGACATTCTACATCCCTCTGACATGGGGGTGGACTGTTTCGCCAACTCAGCCAATTCCCTTCTATCTTTGCCATACACTCTATCAAGATAATCCTCTTGCATTTTCATACTATTTCGCTCTCGCTCTTCTGGATTATCAACATATACTCCGTTGCTTTCCAGATGAGGTTTTTCGCCATAAGGAAGCTCTCTGTACGGATCTTCGCCATATGGATCACTGCCATATGGATCAGAAACGAATGGTCTCTCGAGATAATAACCAGCTCCGAGCTTTGCATCTTTTTCCATCGGCCTCCGCTCTGCCATCGGAATGACAAATGGCCAATCAACTTCATAATCAGATGGAATCATGAATTTCGTGGAATGCTCGGCCACTTGAAGGAAAGTGCTCGTTTTGTCCACGGCTGGGATATCGATAACATCCCGGATTGGTCCAAGACCATCCCCTGTGTGCGTGGCAAGGATGCCCATTTGCTCGACGCCATTTTTTGTGCCCAATGATTGCGCCACTTCCGCGAATTTTCCCTTAAAAACAGCATGCCCTTTGGCGTCCATTCCAAATAACAATTTTCCATTCTCACTGCTTGGGTCGATGCTGATATGTCCCTGCGCATCAATCGGCACTTCAATTACGTTGTTTTGCGTACCACGCGTCAGCGAAAATAGCATCTTCATTTTTCCCTCACTCATCAACTTTTGCGCATCAGCGGAAAGACCGCTATGGA
>CAIMLT010000046.1 GCA_903842445.1 uncultured bacterium | reverse complement strand
TCAAAAAAAAGAGAAAGAAAAGACGCAAAAGAAAATGGATCAAGCAGTAAGGGATTTAGTTGATTCGTATAGCTACATCGGAGAGGTGAATAGAAAAATGGACATTCTTATGGGTGTGGCGCTTGGCTTAACTGATCGTTCTGTCCTCGATAAAAAGAAAGAAAAAGAAACATACGAATCAATTATTAATGCATCCAATTCTTTGCTTAAAGCAAAGTCAACAACGATTCGTTTTGTTAATTTGAAAACAAATAAAACAGAAAAAGAAGCTAAAATATTGGAAGTTGCTAATTTGGGAATTCTCAATAAAGACTTAACCGGTATGGGCGAAAATGTCAATGTTAAAAAACAAAATGGAGTTTTGGTCATTTCTTCTCCTCAAAAAATAAAAAACGTAAAAGGTTATTTGGTTATCAGTGGTTATGATAAAAATGAAGAAGGGAAGCCAAAAAACATTGAAATTTTAAAGCTTTTTGCTTCTCAGGCGATATTTTTGTATAGCTATATATTGAAAGAGAAGGATGGGTGTATTTGAGAATAGGTTGAGTGTGCTAATGAGTTAATTTTTTAAATTAATTAAAAAATATGGAAAAAGAAAGAATGAGGCCTCTCGGGGAAAATGTCTTGATAAAGTTAATTAAGACTAATCAAAAGACTAAGTCTGGAATTTTTTTGCCGGAAACTGCGAGCGCCGATCGTCCACAAGAAGGCCAGGTGGTTGCGATTGGAATGAGTGAAAAAATTCAAGTTAAAAAGGGACAAACAGTAATCTTTGCTAAATTTAGCGGAACAGAAATAAAAATCGGAAGTGATGATTATCTAATCCTTAAGGCGGAAGATATCTTGGCTGTAGTGGAATAATAAGATTGAAAACTATTGATGCTCTGGGTTTTCAGGTAGGGTATCATTTATTTATCTCGTAACCTTTATTTTTCCAAATATCCAATCCATCCGAAAGTGCCAGGGCATTGAAAATGCCTAGGTCAAATAGTTTGGTAGCGCCTTTAAAGGCACCAAGACTGGTGTTGTCATAAAGAATAATTAATTTACCAAGGGGAATTTCTTTTCTTTTTTTTTCAATGTCGTCTAAAAAAATGTTGGTTGCTCCGACTAAATGTCCAGTATTGAATTCTGTATTTTCTCTGACATCAATAATAAATATGTTCTTTTCCGTTTCCATTCGTTTTTTCAGCTCATCACTAGAAATATAGGACACCTTAGCTTGATCAGTAAAAGATTGCTGATTACCATCGCTGATAGTTGGATAGAGGTTTTTTTTCCAAGTATTAAATCCGCCATCTAAATATGATATTTTTTCATAACCCTTGGCTGATAAAATATTGGCAATGGCATTAATGATTGCTACTTCTCCTGATTCTTCAATTAAAACATAGAGCTTGCTTTTTGATGATGTATTAGAAAGAGAGTCTATAGCTGAAGATTGAATATTGATTGAGTCTATAATATGTTCTGCTTTGTATTGACTTTTACTTCGCAGATCAATGAGGATTAAGTCAGAGTTGGCTTGAATCTTTTTAGCCAATTCCTCGGAAGTAATTTTTTCAACTTTTGTCGAGTCAATAGTCTCCGCTTGGGATGATTCTTTTTTACTTTTGGGGGTATTTTTTTTAGCGGAATTTGATTTGAATAGGGTTGTTGCCGCAATTATAGTAATTAGAAATATTCCGATGAAGATAGCTTTTATATTATTGGCCTCTATTTTTTCATTTGGATTAAACATGGGGATTATTTTAAAACACTTCCAATAAAACTCGGATTGCCATTTATAAATTCTTTTATTGTTAAGTTATTTTTTCCTTCCATCTGGACTTCTTCAAGGAAAATAATACCCATTCCGGTTTGCACGGCAACTTTTTCGTTCAAGTTGAAAACCTCTCCAACAGAATGCTTATCAGATATCGGAGTTTTCCCAAGAGAAAGCTTGTTTATTTTTATCCTAAGATTTAAATCATTACGTTGCCAGTAAGTAAAAACTCCCGGCCAAGAAAAAAAAGCTCGGTATTGATTATAAATTGACTTAGCCTCATTCAACCAAATTATTTTTCCATCAATTCTCTCAATTAGCTGGCAAAAGCTAGCCAGCTCGTCTTCTTGCGGTTTTGGAGTAATTTTTCTCTCAACCCAAAGTGGGATTGTTTCAAGAAGTAGTCTGGACGACAAATCGGCCAGTTTTTGTGAAAGCTCAATGCTTGTTTCGTCAGGATTTATCACTATCTTTTTTTGGTTTAAAATTTCTCCCGTATCAATGGCTGCATCCATTAGTATTATGGTTGATCCAGTTTCCACCTCACCATCTAGGATGCTGTTTTGAATGGGAGACGGACCTCGATAGCGGGGGAGCAATGAGGCATGCGTGTTGATTGCGCCAAAACCAGGTAAATCCAAAATAGCTTGTGGAAGAATCTTTCCATAAGCTGCAACAATAATAAGATCTGGCTTTTGATTTTTTAGTTTTAGGATTTCATTCTCATCGAATTTTAGAGGAGAAAAAACCGGAATCTTATTTTTTTCAGCCGTAATTTTTACGGCAGTTTTTTGTAGTTTTTGATCGCGTCCAACTTTTTTGTCTGCTTGAGTATAAACGCTGATTATGTTGTATTTTTTTGCGACGAGCGCATTAAAAATAGTTTGGGCGAAAGAAGATGTTCCCATAAAAATAACACGAAGTTTGATCGATTTATTCTGCATGCTTTTTTAGTTTTATTTTTTTAATTCTTTCAATATAGAGTATTCCATCTAGATGGTCTATCTCGTGTTGCAGGGCTCTCGCAAGAAGTCCTTCTCCTTCGAGCGTGATTTCTTTGCCAGATTTATTTATAGCGGTAACTTTTACTTTCTTTGAGCGTTTAATTGGAATGAATTGTCCAGGAAAAGAAAGGCAACCTTCTTCTGCCGCTTCCTTTGCCCATGATTTTGATTTGATTTTTGGATTGATTAAAATGTAAGTTTTTCTTTCAAAGCGAATGACACAAAGCCTCAGAGGTTTTCCTATTTGCGTTGCGGCCAGCCCCATGCCATTATTTTCTTTCATAGTTTCTAGCATGTCTAAAATTAATTCCTGAACCAAGGGGTCTTTGGGGTTTTTTATTTCTTGCGCTTTATCTTTTAAGCGTGGATTGGGATAGATTAAAATAGGAAGTAGGGCCATGAAAATTTTTTTAAATAATGGAAATTGGATCAATGTCGATAATCCAACCAGTTGGCAGTGACCTTAAGATATCTAGAATTGTTTTTGGGAGTTTGTTATTATATTTTAAAATAAGTTGCTTTCGATATTTTCCGCGAACTTTTGGAATAAAACAATCTGCCACAGCATTTATTTTAAAATCAGCATTTTCTGCGGTTAAAAAATTATACAGTCGTTCTGTTTCTTTGGCAACCTTTTTTTGATTATAATCCTCAAAAACTAACTTGGCAATTTTTCCAAAAGGAGGATAGCGCAGAATCTGTCTGTCCGGTAGCTCTTGATCGTAAAAATTTTGGTAATCATTTTGATTAACTAGCGCAAAAATCTTATTTTCCGGGTGATAGGTTTGAATAATGACTCGGCCAGGAAACTTGGCGCCGGGACGGGAAACTCGACCAGACAGTTGAATTAGATCTTGCCAGGCTTTTTCTCCAACACGAAAATCAGGAAGAGTGAGCATGTTATCTGCGTCAATAACAGAAGCTAATGCCATTCTCGGTAAATCCCAACCTTTGGTTATCATTTGGGTTCCAATGAGAATATCAATTAGTCCTCTGGAAAATTCTTCGTATGCTCTTTTTTGAAAATTTTTCTCGTTAACTCCTGATGAGTCTAGACGTAAAATTCTGGCGCCAGGAAAGAGATCTCGCACTTCTTTTTCAACTTTTTGCGTTCCAAGTCCGATATTCTTGAACTCTATACCCTGGCATTTTGAACAACTTGGAATTACGGAGGCTATAAATTTGCAATGTGGGCATTTATATTCCCCTGAGTTTACAAAAATAAGTGCACGATCACAATTAGGACATTTGAGCACGGTTTTACAATCATTGCAAACAGAAAAATTGCTCATTCCCTGACGATTAATAAATAATATGGTTTGCAAATTGTTTTTAAGGGCATATGCAATTTCGTTTTTTAATTTTTTACTGATACAAGAATAATTATGAGTCCAGCGTTCTTTTTTCATATCAACTAATTCAATGGTGCTGTGAACTTTTGCTTTACTTTTTGGTGAATAAGAATTACTGAGAGTTAATAAGGTATATTGATTATCTTTGGTTTTAAAATAACTTTCGACACTTGGCGTAGCTGATCCTCGAATAAGTCCGCATTCATGTAATTCGGAAAGCTTTTCAGAAGCGACTCTGGCATCATAACGCGGATTCATTTCCCATTGTTTGAAAGAAACATCTTGCTCTTCATCAATTACAATTAAGGCTAATTTTCGAAAAGGCGCAAAAACTGCCATGCGGGTGCCAATAATAATCTTTGCCTCGCCTGATTTTATGCTTTGCCAGTTGGCGAAATATGCCCCCTTAGAAAGATTACTGCTCATGAGAACAATTTCTTTCTCGGGAAAATAAGCCCCATATCTTTCTAGTGCCTGAGGAGTGAGTGTTTTTTCTGGAACTAAAATCAAGAACTGACTTTTTAGGTTTTGTTTTTTTAGTTCTAAAATAGAATGGATATAGACTTCTGTTTTTCCCGATCCAGCTGGACCAAATAGCAAGAATTTATCGGCATTTTTTTTAATAATAATTTTTACTGAGCTGTTTTGTTCATCCGTTAATATTATTTTTTTCTCGCTATTTATTTTCCGTGGCTCGTTTTTTATATCTTGTTTTATGTAATGCGAATCAATCCTTTTCGGCACAAAATTTTTTAAAACCACTCCTAATGAAATAATGTAATAATCAGAAATATATTTTGCGAGAGTCAGTTGATCTTTTGTGAGAAAATTTTTCTCCAGGACTTTTTCAATTTTTTTGAGTGTCATTCCGCCGATGCGAGAGAAGTCATTTTTGCTTTCAATTACAATCCCTTCTACTTTTTTTTTGAAAAGGGGAATGCTAACGAGCGTTCCGGTGGGAAGTTTTTCGTCTGCAAGATAAAAGAAAAACTGATCCCGAACGAGGGGGATTCTGATTAAAGGAGTGATACTTAGGATAAATTGATTTTTTTCTTCTAGCATAGCTTTTTTCTATTCTAGCAAGATAATGAGCGAAGATAAAGCGT
>CAIMLT010000045.1 GCA_903842445.1 uncultured bacterium | reverse complement strand
TGTGAACCTAAAGACTGCGGTCCTTGCAATTCCGGCAATTGGATTGAAGTTGCTCCGTAATAATAAAAGCTATTAATAAAATAAAAAAAATAATATGAATCTAAAAAAAGTCCTCATTCTTATCCTGGCCGTTCTCATCCTCGCGGTGAGCATTCTGATTCTTGCCAAGAACATTAGTAACAAAGAACAAAAAAACAAGCCAACTCCAGCTCCAACTTCAACTTCAACCAAAACAACCAACCCGACTGAGCCAATAGCAGAAAAGCAAATCGTCGTCCCTGATGCCAAAAGCATCCTCAGAGGCAAAATCACTCAGGTGGCTATTCAGCAAATAGCGATCATGGATGCTAACAAAAACGAAGTCAAGCTCAATATCCCCGAAAAGAATGTCAAATTTTACCAAGAAACAAAGCTGGATAAAAGTATCACGCTTAAAGAGATTGGTCTTCTGGATATTAAAATCAACAGCAAGGTGGAAATTGAATATAATCCGGAAAATGGCAATGTTAATTTCATTAAGGTTTTAGTGGAATAATTTGAAAAATAAAATATGTCTCTTCGTGAAATAAACAATGAGCTTTATAAGAAAGAGCCGGATTCAGAGTTTTTGCAACATGAAAAAAGCGAATTCAATCCGAAATCAATAGTTTTTACTTCATCCAAGAATACATCGGAAACAAAAGATGAATGGATGGAAAAAAAAGACGGAATTGGAAAGGAAAGTCAGAAAACAATCAAAATCGGCGCTATAATTTTAGGGGCTCTTCTTTTGGTGGTTGCTCTCGTAGTAGGTTTTTATAAGATCAAGCAATCCTTCTTTGTCTCTGAGCGCATGGCTATTTCTATCGATGGCCCAAAGGAGATTAAGAGTGGAAATCTGAGTACCTACGAGATAAGGTATAAAAATGATAACCGGGCAGACTTGAAAAACGTTCAACTTAAATTAAGTTATCCGGAAGATTTTAAGCCGGAAGGAAACGCCGATTTTAATCCGGAAGGAGCAGTCTCTGGTGTTTTTAAGCTCGGAGATGTTAGTGACAATGATGAAAAAAAAGTAGTTTTCAATGGTCGGGCATATAGTCCTAAAGGTAATTTAATTAAAATTAAAGCCGAGATTTCCTATACGCCATCCACCATTAGCAGCGTATTCGTGGCGAGTGATCAGGTATTGGTGAGTGTGATCTCTGCTCCAATAACTCTTGAGGTGATGGCACCGCAAAACATTTCCAGCAATGACGAACTGAATTATCTTATTACCTATAAAAACGAGGGAGCGGAAAATTTGGAAAATATCAGAGTCAAGGTTGGATATCCAGAGCGTTTTGTTTTTTCCAGTGCCAACCCAAACGCCTTTGAAGGAAATAACATTTGGTATGTGGGTAACTTAACCAGTGGACAATCCGGAAAAATAGTGGTAACGGGAAAGCTGGAAGGTAATCGAGATGAGGTGAAGACAGCTAGGGTTATAATCGGGGCAAATAATAATGGCGAATTTGTTAATTATAATGAAGAAGATGTTCAGACAAAAATTATTTCTTCGCCACTAGCAATAACGCAAACAGTTAATGATTTGCATAGCATAAATGCCAATGCTGGAGACAGCTTGCGATTTGAAATAAAATATAAGAATGAAGGCACATTGGGACTTCGCGATGTGATTGTGACAGAACGCATTGATAGCCCTGTTTTGGATTACTCAACATTGGATACGTTGGGCGGATCTTATGATGTTAATACCAAGACGATCACCTGGAAAGCTTCTGATTATGATGAATTAAAAAACTTGGCTCCTGGTCAAGGTGGAACAATAAAGTTTTCAGTCAAGGTTAAGAATGTTATTCCGGTAGCGAATGCTAATGATAAGAACTTTATTATTTCCAGCTTGGCAAAAATTGATAGTCCGGATATTCCAACACCAATCAGTATGAATAAGATAATTTCCGGAAATAAAATGGATATTAAATTAAATTCAAAGTTGGTTTTGGCTGTCAATGGTTATTACAATGATCACAAAATTCCCAATTCCGGTCCAATTCCACCAAGGGTTGGAGAAGAAACAACATATACGATGCATTTCATTGCCTCCAACATTTCCAATGATATTGAGGGTGCCAAAGTGGAGGCAGTCCTTCCGACGTCAGTTACGATGACTGACAAGATTTTTCCGGAAGGCTCACCATTGGCTTACAATGAGCGGACCAATTCAGTTGTCTGGACGATTGGTAATTTATCAGCGGGAACAGGCGTGGGTTCATTGGGAAAAGAAGTTGCTTTTCAGGTAAAAATAAAACCATCTCCCAATCAAGCCGGAGATGAGGCGCCTTTACTGAAGGAATCGATTTTTTCCGCCAAGGATCTATTTACAGGAGAAAACATTTCTGCTAAGATCGGGGATAAAAGCACTCGCCTCATGGAGGATAGCGTTTTAGGCGCAACTGGTTATGAGGTGGCAAATTGATGTTGGGTTTGATAAAAAAAGAGAATGAAGCGAGAGTCCTAAAAATTGAAACAAAAAACGGGGTAGTCGATACGCCGTTTTTTATGCCTGATGCGACGCGCGGTTTTGTGAAGTCATTGGATCGAGACGATTTATTTTCTGCAGGAATTGTGCCTATGGTGGTGAATACCTATCATCTATATCTGCAACCAGGAGTCAAGTTGATAAAAAAAGCCGGGGGAATTCATAAATTTATAAATTGGAATGGGCCACTTCTTTCTGATTCCGGTGGTTATCAAGTTTTTTCTTTGATTCATAAAAATCCTGAAATGGGAAAGATTACCGATGAAGCTGTGATCTTCAAGTCTTCCTTGGATGGATCGATGCATGTTATTTCACCGGAAAAATCGATTCAGATTCAATTTGACCTGGGTGTTGATATGATGGTAGTCTTGGATGATGTAACGCCGAATAGCTATGCGAAAGAAAAAATTAAAGAGGCTGTGGACCGGACCATTCGTTGGGCTGAGCGTTGCAAAATTGAATATGAAAAACAATTAGCGAAGAGAAAGATACCAATAAAAAAAAGGCCGTTGATCTTTGGTGTTATTCAAGGAGGAGGATATGCTGATTTGCGAAAATATTGCGCTGAAAAACTTATCGAAATCGGTTTTGACGGCTATGGCTTTGGTGCGCGCCATGTTGATGCGGACGGTAATTTCATGGAGGATGTTGTGCGAGAAACTGCCAGGCTTATTCCGGAAAATTCTTTACGTTTTGCTTTAGGCGTAGGAACACCAAGCGATATTGTTAAATTTGTTGATTGCGGTTGGGATATGTTTGACTGTGTGATTCCGACGAGAGAGGGCAGGCATGGGAGGCTTTTTTTATGGAAAAACAT
>CAIMLT010000044.1 GCA_903842445.1 uncultured bacterium | reverse complement strand
GGACTTTGTTTCTCGCAGACAAAAACTTTAGCTCAAATACTTCAAGGGGCTATTGAGGGTATAAAATTTTTTCAGCCTTCTCCTGATGAGTATTTTTTTTTAAGTTTTAAACTTTCACTATCTAGTGCAATTTTAATTGAGAGTCCTTTATTAATTATTTATGGAATGTGTTATCTTTTTCCAGCCTTATTAAGTAGAGAAAAATTTGCATTTGGTAGTCTATTTCTACTATCATTTATTTTGTTTTTTGCTGGAACATTATATGGTTATAAAGTCGTTGCTCCAGCTGCACTGACTTTTTTCTTTTCTTATACAAAAGATATACTTGAGCCATTATGGTCTTTTCAAGATTATGTGGATTTTTTATGGACTTTATTCTTAGGTTCAATTTACAGTTTTCAAATTCCTGTCATTCAAATCCTATTGGGTTTTATAGGAGTTTGTACATCAAAAAATTGTTTTAATTGGCTTCGATATGTTCTATTAATAGCTACTGTATTAGCAGCTGTTATAACCCCATCCACTGATCCGATTACACAATTAGTTTTTTCAATTGCTATTTTAGTTTTATATTTAACTGGAAGTAGCTTTCTATTTGCCTTAGAAAAACTTGGTATTATTTGTTAAATAATATGAGGCTTTTTTTTAAGACAAACCAAATTATGTTAATTTTTTCTTTATTTTAAGAGTTAATAAAAATTGTATGCAAAACGAATGGGGCAAAAAAATCAGAAAAATTTTTGATTTTCTTCTGATAATAGGTATAGTTAGTCCGCAGCTTTTTCTCTCTTCTAATCCCGCAAACGCTTTTCCTATTTATGCTCAACAAGCTTATACAAATCCAAGAGAAGCAAATGGACGAATTGTTTGTGCTAACTGTCATTTAGCTTCAAAACCAGTAGAAGTAGAAACTCCTCAAGCAGTATTACCTGATGAAATTTTTGAAACAACAGTAAAAATTCCTTACGATTTAAGTCAAAAACAAATTTTAGGTAATGGTAAAAAGGGGGGATTAAACGTTGGTGCCGTAATGGTTTTACCAGAAGGATTTAAAATTGCTCCTAAAGATAAAATTTCTGCTGAACTAAAAGCTAAAACTAGTGGAGTATATATAACACCATATAGTCCAAGTTTAGAAAATATTTTAGTCGTTGGCCCAGTAGCAGGTGAAAAAAATCAAGAAATTCATTTCCCAATTCTTGCACCAAATCCAGAAACTGACAAACGAGTTCATTTCTTAAAATATCCTATTTATGTAGGAGCCAATCGAGGGCGTGGACAAGTTTATCCAAATGGCCAAAAAACAAATAATAATTCTTTCGTATCTACTATAAGTGGTAAAATTACAGCTATAGACATTAATGAAAAGAGTGGGACTAAAATAACAGCTCAAGATTCGAATGGTAATTCAACTGAGCAAACAATACCAGCTGGTCTTGATCTTATTGTTAAGAAAAATGATATCATTCGCGTAGATCAACCTCTTACACTTGATCCAAATGTTGGAGGATT
>CAIMLT010000043.1 GCA_903842445.1 uncultured bacterium | reverse complement strand
TATATAGGGGTATAAGGTGTCTTTTTTGCTCCTGGAATCACAAAAAAGACGATTTCATTTTTCTTTAGATATGAGTTATAATGAGTTTGAGCTTAAATAAGCAAAATATGTCAGATATTACCAAATTTTTAAATAAAATACATTGCGGGGATGTGGTCGAAGTAATGAAAAAAATGCCGGACGGTTCGGTTGATTTGGTCGTGACTTCTCCGCCATACAATCTCAAAAACTCTACCGGAAACGGAATGAAGGATGGTCGTGGCGGAAAATGGGCAAACGCTGCTTT
This sequence comes from uncultured bacterium, assembly GCA_903842445.1. Taxonomy (GTDB): domain Bacteria; phylum Patescibacteriota; class Minisyncoccia; order Moranbacterales; family UBA2206; genus UBA9630. Next base: position 2,199 of record CAIMLT010000043.1, on the reverse strand, counting down.
GCAAAATGGTTATTCGCATTATGATGATAATATGCCACATGATAAATATGTGAAGTGGCAAAGAGATTGCTTGACCGAAATGATGAGACTGATCCCCGAGGACGGGGCGATTTTTTATAATCACAAATGGCGTGTTCAGGGCGGACTACTCCAAGATCGCCATGATATTGTTAGCGGTTTTCCAGTGCGCCAAATTATCATTTGGAAGCGCGCCGGCGGATTAAATTTTAATGCTGGATATTTTTTGCCAACTTATGAAGTTATATATTTAATCGCTAAGCCTAAATTTAAACTTTCGGACAAAGCTAACGCTTATGGCGATATTTGGGAAATTCCGCAAGAAATGAAAAATGGTCACCCTGCTCCTTTTCCTGTTAAGTTAATTGATAAGATTATTTCTGCAACGAATTCAAAAATTATTTTAGACCCTTTCATGGGCTCTGGCACAACAGCTATTTCAGCAATTAATTTTAATAGAGATTATATTGGGATTGATATTTCTCCCGAGTATTGCGATTCCGCAAAAAAAAGGATTAAACAACATCAATCACAGGCTAAACTTTTATAAATATGGCAAAACCAATTATTTATACAAAACCGGCACTAATTGCCAAGCTTAAAGAAATCTCTGAAATGGGATTTGTTCAAAATGCTCGCAAAGGAAATCATGGCGGTATCGGCAACACACTTGAAGATTTACTTGGCATTAAAGAAAATAACTTACCGATTCCAAATGCGGCTGAATGGGAATTGAAAGCTCAACGTTTAAACTCAACATCGCTTACCACACTTTTTCATATTGAGCCGTCGCCTCGTGCTGTAAAATTTGTCCCACAAATTTTATTGCCCTTTTATGGCTGGGCTCATCAAGAGGACGGGAAGAAATATCCAAAAGGTGAAATGAGTTTTCGCCAAACAATCCATGGCAACTCAAGAAGCGATCGCGGATTTAAAGTTGTTATTGATCGCAAAGAACAGAAAATTCTAATTTCTTTCGACTCAAAGAGCGTTGACCCAAAGCATAAAGACTGGCTCAAATTTGTTAAGAAAAACGTTGGACTTGGTGAACTCAATCCGTATCCATATTGGGGTTTTGATGATTTGGAACACAAAGCTGGCACAAAATTGCTCAACACTTTTTATGTGCAGGCCGAAGTTGAAATCAGGCGTAAAAAAGAATTTTATCACTACACAAAAGTAATGATGTTGCAAAAATTCAGTTTCGAAGGATTTTTGAAAGCCCTTGAAGAAGGAAAAATCCTTGTTGATTTTGACGCACGCACTGGACACAATCACGGAACAAAATTTAGAATGAGGCAAGATTGCTTACCAATGTTATATGAAAAAACAACAGTAATTATTTAGCATATGTTAGATCAGATATATTCATACCGCGAAATGTGTGACGCAGAAAATGCGCAGACCTTGCAGCGAGGTATGAATTTTCGTATGAATCCACGATATTCAGTGATTCTTATGTCGCGACGCTCCAATGCACCATATTCTGATAAAATTTTAGAGGATAGTATAACGATTGAATATGAAGGTCATGATGAACCAAAAACTTCATACGAGATGAATCCAAAGACACTTAATCAGCCAAATAAAACCAAGAATGGCACCTTGACTCAAAATGGCAAATTTATTAATGCAGTAGAAAAATACAAAAAAGGAGTTACAGCGGCTGAGCCAATAAAAGTTTATGAAAAAATAATGCCAGGCGTTTGGTCATTAAAAGGTTTTTTCGATCTGATCGATTGTCAAACTAGGCATGATGGGAAAAGAAATGTGTTTGTTTTTTCTTTAAAACTTTCTGACAAACAAGACGTCGAAATGATAACACCAATTGATTTAGCGCATACGCGCTTAATATCAAGCGAGGTAAAAAAAGAAGTGTGGAAAAGAGATGGCGGAAAATGTGTTATCTGTGAGTCCACAAAAAATTTACATTTTGATCATGATCTACCATTTTCAAAAGGTGGTACCAGTTTAACGTCAAAAAATATCAGTCTATTATGTGCTAAATGCAATTTAGCTAAATCAGATAAAATAGAATAAGGAGTTTTTGATTTTGGGCATTCACCCCTTACCCCTCTGCCCAAAATCAAAAACAAAAAAACTTATTTATCATTTTATAAAGCAAATTTAAAAAAAGAAAAAAGAAAGAATTTTACATCACATAACAAGGCATATCCGGTT
>CAIMLT010000042.1 GCA_903842445.1 uncultured bacterium | reverse complement strand
TTTGGCTCGGTAATAATAAGTTGTGCTGGGAGATAATCCGGTCAAGTTGCAGGAATATGTTCCGGTTCCGCCGGTGCCGGCGTTGCATTGATTGGTGTCGTTATACGAACCGCTACTTGTTGACCATTGAATATAGCGAGTCGGATTTTCTCCGCCGGTAGCAGTGATGTTGCCGTTGCCGACGGCGGAACTTGAAGTGATTGAAGAGGCGGTTGCGGTGGTAGCGTTGGGAATCGCCACGGAAGAGTCCGTCGTGAAACTCTTCTCGATTCCATAACTGGTTCCGATTGAATTGACTGCTTTGGCTCGGTAATAATAAGTTACACCGGAAGATAGTTCAGTTATTGCGCAGGAATAAGCTCCAATCGATCCGGTACCGGCGGAACAAGAGTTGGTATATGTGCCACTAACAATTCCCCATTGAATAAATCTTTCTGGATCCTCTCCGCCGGTTTGTTCCACATAGCCATTGCCCATCGCCCTAGTCCTTGTAATCTCTGAAACATCAGAAGTTGTCATGGTTGGAGAATCCCAAGCTCCAACCCTAACGAAATCGGTTTTAAGAACCGCAGCTGTTCCATCTACTGACGGATTAGCGGTATGAATCAATAATCTAATTTTATCAGAAGAATCGACATAATCCTGAAAATTTTCTAATGTTTGAGTGGTTGCCTCAGCAGGCATCGAGCTTTCTGAGTTAGAAAACATCGGCAGATTTTCCCAACTTTTCTCTGTCGTATTCCAAATTTTCACAACGATGCCATTGCCTCCACTAGCTGTGCCATAAGCCGACAGAGAAAGGCTATCTTCACCGGAAGAACTCGAATCCAAGGTGAAGAGTTGGGTGGGATAGGTAGCAGTTTTTGTGTTTTGAACACAACGAACTGATGTAAAAGCATTATTGTTTGCCACAGCACCACAGTCAATCGAAAAAGGCAAAATATGATAGTTTCTGCCAAAAATATCATGGTAATAATCATTAATAAAACCACCTGACATCCTAAGATATGCCAACCTGTCAAGAAGAGTGAAGTCACTCTCATAAGCTCCAGGATATTTTAAGTAACTATATGCCCAACTAACAGTCTCGAGAAAAGAAAAAGAACTCCCGGAAACCTCAAGAAGGTTTAGAGTAGCATTACTCGCATCAAATCCAGATTTATTAATCAAAGTTTGATATTCATTTCCGGTTGGCAAATGCCAGCCAGTCGGACAAATTCCTTGTATCCCTTCCTCTTCCGAGCTGTGCGTGGCGGAACTATATTGATATAGAAATCCCAATTTATTGGAAACTATATTTTCCAGAGTTTCTTCCGTTTCATTGTTTGCGCTTGGAGGATACATATATCCATTAAGATCTGCCCTTTCAGTGCTGCTAGCTTCCATCAGAGAAGGTATAAATTTAGCCAACTTTGTTCCATCGGAAAACTGCGTTGCTCTTAAGTTTTCCCGCATCCAACACTGACTGCCGATCTCAACAGTGTCATAGACATTTCCTTCAACATCGCTCATATTCGCCGGACAGAAACCATCAATTGCTTCAGCCCTTGTTTCCAAATAGTATCCGTCTTTTGTCGCGATTTTTTCATAATCCGCATCAACGAAGGCCGTATCCTGATAGTCTGCCAAAACATTGCGCAAATCAAATACCGAGCTTGATTGATATGACCCCGTATCGGCCAAGCTATCTTTGCCGGTTGTAAATCGTTTTTCAGTTCCATATACATTGCCTCCAATATGCATCGCTTTGGCGCGATAATAATAATTCGTATCTGGAGAAAGATCAGTCAATTCGCAACCATACACTCCGGGAGCTGTGCTACCGGCGAGACAAGAATTGGTATAGCTTCCGCTACTGGTTCCCCACTCAATATAGTTGATTGTATCTCCGCTAGTGCTGTTTAATTGTCCATTGGCAAAAGCTGTCGTTATTCCGACTGACATAGCCGCTTGAGTTGTTATTGTTGGCAAGTCATAACCAATGATTTCAATCAGATCAACATCCAAGTTTGCTTCCTCCCATTCATAATTAGAATTATTCTCCCATGATGTACTCCTCGTTCTCAAAAACACCTTAACCTCATTGTTTGAGGAAATATAATTTGCCGGATTTTCTTTTATTATTCTTTTTTCTTCACTAAAGGCATCATGATTAAAGCCCAGTACAAGACTAGCATCATAGGGTATCGAATCCCAATGTTCAGTAACATTATTCCAAATCCTTAATTCAACGCCATTTAACCCTTTAGCAAAAAAATGCACCGCCAAGCCTTCCCAATCATCTTCCACGTCAAAAGTATAAACTTGAGCCGAAAATTTTGAAACTTGGCTAGACGCAGTATCTGTTTCGGTGTGAATATATTTTTCATCATCAAATTCAACCTTTGCGATGTCAGTTTCGTTAAAGGAATATCCATCCATATTTTGGAAATCAAAACCAACCGATTCATAGGCAGTTTCGTCTTCAAAAAAATTCAGCTCTGGAAAAAAATAATAGGAGGAAGAATTTTCCGGAGAGAAAACGGTTGTGGCGCCAGCTCTTGGCAATCTAAAATATATTCCGCCAACCAGAGAAAAAATCACCGCGAAAACAAGCAAAATTTTTCTCCCTTTTGAAAAAATGCCCCTATTTGAAAGTTTGCGCGCGCTTCTTTGACCGGCTTGATGAAATAGCCTGTCGATATCCGTTTTTCTCCTGTTTCTTAATAACATTTTTTTGTTTTATAGCTTGAAATCTTAAGTTCAATCAATCTGATTCGCAACCCAAATGCAACTGTTTATTATTACGGAGCAACTTCAATCCAATTGCCGGAATTGCACAGACCAGAGGGTGGCGTAGCTGGACAATCTTGAATGCAATCTGTCATGCAATCGCAAATTTTTGTATTTGGCGTTGGAACACAAGGAACACCGGTATTTTGGGTGCAATAGCTAGTTGGACTTTTAGTGCCGGTGCAATATTTTTCACCACATTTGCCAGTATTGAACTTTTCACCATTGCAATAATTAGCTTCATCGGAACAATCAAGTGTGCAATTACCGGCACTTGCAATATTTATGATCCTGGATGCACAATCAGACCAAGCGCCTATATCGTCTTTGACTTTGAAAAAGATATTCTTACTTATTGATTGATCCGTTGTATTTTGAAAAGTTGCCGTAGTAGTTGCCGTAGTTGAAGCATCGCCCAGAGCTGTTGTTCCATTACAAGAATCCTGCGTCCATTGATATCCAGCTATTGTCCCATCCGAATCAGTGCCATTCCCTGTGAATGTTATTGATTCTCCGCTATTTATAGTCTTGTCAATATCTCCGATTTCCGAAGGGTTGGTAATTTCAGCAGTTGGTGGTTTATTGTCATAATTCCAAACCTTTAAAATCACATACGGATGATTAATCGACCATTCCGAGCCAGTTATTTCGCACTTAATGTTTAAATATATCAAAAAATAATCCACATCATTAAAATGCTGATATGGAGTCAGATTTTTGAAATCTATTGTAGCCGGGTTTATTCCTGTTAGCACTATTCCGTTTGTATAGTTCAATACCCATTGATAACCAGTAACCTTTGCACATTGAGTTCCCGCAGGAGATTCTCCGGTGCCCTCGAATTTCTGACTGCTCGTATAAAGATTCACGGTTGCCAGATTTTCTGGCCAAATAAACTTTGCTTCTGGCTTTGTATTGACTCTATTTCGCGAGGCTAAACAACTCACACTCATTCCGCCATTTGATCCACCGCAAGTCCAAGAAGTCGAGCTTCCGATAGCCGGAAAAACCGGAATCGCTGGATTGACTGTTCCGGAGGTGCAAAATGATCCAGAAAAACCGGTTGCATCATAGGCATAGGTTTGCGCTGCCGTGCCACAAGAACCATCAGATGATACAGCCACACAAGTCGAGCCAGATTTAACATAACCACTATTGCAATAGTATTCGCATTTTGGAATAGAACCAGAACCAGCCGGAAGACTACAAGCCGTAACCAAGCTACTGGCTGTATTGACAGTGAGTCCGCTATTGTCATTTGTGCAGAGAGTGGCATTAGCTGGGATGTTAGTGCAGGAATAACTGATAATCGGAACAGTGCAATCAACAGAGAAATTATCAGTTATTGATTTTAATTCGCCTACGTAATAGTTATGGGCATAATTTCCAGACGGAAACACAGTGCAAGCTTGTTCATTTATTATCAAATTATCAGCCCCATTCCAGTTATATTCATATTCACTTCCGCTAAGCACAAAACTCTTACTCGTACTCATTGGATCATTAAAAGTTCCCCCCGGACCGCTTCCTGAAAATCTCATTTTTTTAGCAACCTCATCCGGCTCTGTGCCACCGCTAACTTTAACGTGCACATCAGCCTCATCGCAACCGGTATTACTCGTCACACAACTTGATGTTAGATCATAAGCTGTATCTCCTCCGGGCAGGAAATCACGCGTAACACTGATTGAATAAGGGCAAGTGGCGCTTCCTGAATTTATCCAGCTATACACCCCGGAACTGTTTACTCCGCAATAGCCTTTTTCACCAGCACATTCGTAGGTTTTGCAAAAATTATCGAAATTACACTCGATTGCCGGACATTCGCATACAATCGAGAACTCGTCCATGTTTGATTCTAAATTTCCTACGTTATAATAATTACTGTAATTTCCAGGAGCAGCATCTCCACCAATTTTACACGTTTCTTTATTTATTGTTATATCATCATTAGTTCCCCATCTATATTCATATTGACTACCCGATAAAGTATAGCTTGAACTTGTTAGCATATCCTCGCTATTTTTAAACTTCATTTTTTTAGCAACCTCATTCGGATAAAGACCTCCCTCCACCTTGACTCGCGCATCACCTTTATCACAATTGACATCGCTTGTTGCACAACTTGATGTTAGATTATAAACCGTATCTCCTCCGGGCAGGAAATCACGCGTAACACTGATTGAATAAGGGCAAGTGGCGCTTCCTGAATTTATCCAGCTATACACCCCGGAACTGTTTACTCCGCAATAGCCTTTATCACCAGCACATTCGTAGGTGCGACAAAAGTTATCAAAACTGCAATCAATAGCATTTACCCATTGCCAATCTCCACCATCCATTTTGCGGCAATACTTTCCCTCGCTATTTGTTTGAGTACACGCAAGACTAGAACTGCAAATCGGATCAGCCGCCCGCGCCACGCCAAAGAAAACTAAACTAAAAAATCCGACCAGAATGATTATCGCTTTTTCTTTCATTTTAATTTCATTTTAATTTTTAAAATAGTTTATTATGCTTTTATTATACGCCAAATATATTAAAATCACAAAACTACAATCCGGCTTTTTTCTTATTTGTTAAATGTTCTTCGATTGTTTTGGCAAAAAGAAGATTGCGATTTTCATCGCTTAAAAAATAGTTATAGTCAGTTTCAGTTGGATAAACGGCCGCGCGAATAGCCAATATTCCCGGATTGGAAATCGGGCCGGGCGTAAGCCCCTTGTTCAGATAGGTGTTATAGAGTGAATCTGTTCGCGTATCAGAAAAAGAATATTGCGGTTTTGGTTTCGGATCTTTGAAGATGAAAGCTAGGGTGGCGCAACTCTGCAAAGCCTGACCGTTTTTGATTCGATTCCAAAAAAGCCCGGAGATAATCTTGGAATTTTCATCATCTTTTCCCTTTTTATAGTCAATCAGCGCTTCTTTTTCCACAATCGATGCCATTGTTATAATCTGAAAAATTGTTTTTTGTTGTCTATCTATCTCCATCCTCAAATCATTGGATAATTTTTTATCGAAATTATCCAAAAATTTTTTCACCATACTTTCGGGGGTATCTTTTTTGGAAAAATAATAAGTGTCCGGAAAAAGATAACCTTCAAGATTTTTCACGCTCTCTTTTTTTAAAAAATCATAATCTTCAATCAGTTCGTCCGGTTTCTCAATAAGAGCTAAGAATCCTCGACCATCAAAACCTTTGTCTGTTATTTTTTTAGCAACTTCATCACTTCTTAGCCCCTCTTGAAATGTAATGGAAACAAAATCATTTTTTTCCTGAGTTATGGTCAGCACTATTTCCGGAATAGTCATCACGCCAGATAAGGAATATTCACCAGGCAAAATCCTAGTAGTCAAGTTTTTAGACCTAACATAGTAATAAAAATATATTTTTCCGGAAATTAAACCATTATCCAAAAGTTTTTGCGCCACCTCAGCATTACCATCCCCTTTTTCAATCTTAAAAACCATAGAATCTCCGCTTTTTCCATGAGAGTAACTGACTTGATTGTTAAAATAAACAAATCCGCCAAGAAAAAACAAAACTAAACACAACCCAAAAATTATTTTTTTTTGCATTTATTTTATCCTTATAATCCCATCACCTGAACAATAATATCTCGCGACCTTGCGCCGTCCATTTCCGCCATGAAAATATTTTGCTTTGAAGTGATTATTATGTGTCCTTTTTCAATTGGCAAAGTCTCACTAATTCCCAAAAGCATGACTTTGCAATGTGAATGACCATTGCTACGTCCGTCAGATTTGTTTTTTTTGGCAAGTTCAAAAAGATCATGTGAATAGCGATCATCAATCGGTGCCATGCGATATAACACTCGAGCAAAATCTTGCAAAAGCATCGGCTCATTATGGTTAATGAAAATACCGGCCGATGTATGCGGAGAATACACAAGAACCGTGCCTTCTCGCACACCAGACTTACTAACGACCTCAGAAACCTTATCGGTAATGTCAATAATCTCAACGCTACTGGTGCTTTTTATTTCAATTTTCTTGCGATATATTTTCATGTTTTTTTATTTTTCAAATTATTCCACTAAAACCTTAATGAAATTAACATTGCCATTTTCCGGATTATATTCAATTTCCACCTTGCTGTTGATTTTAATATCCAGAAGACCAATCTCTTTAAGCGTGATACTTTTATCCAGCT
>CAIMLT010000041.1 GCA_903842445.1 uncultured bacterium | reverse complement strand
CTTGCGTTTGTGGGTCTTGAGCTTGGGTAGGACTTGTGGGTTTATTGTAGTTTCCAGTTGATTGCCCTCCGCCTTGTCCGGCTCTTGAGCCAAGTTGCATATTTTCTGCCACAATTTCAGTTGTTCGTCTTTCGATTCCATCTTTTCCAGTGTATTTTCGAGTGGATAGTCTTCCTTCAAAATAGGCCTCCTGGCCTTTGGTTAGATATTGGCCAGCGATTTCTCCGAGCTTGCCCCAAAGAACAACATTATGAAATTCTGTTTGATCTTGTTTTTGGCCATTTTTATCTTTCCAAAATCGGTTGGTAGCAATGGAAATTGAGGTGACTGTTTGCCCTGTGGCAGTTGTTCTTACTTCAGGATCTCGCGTCAATCTTCCAACGAGGATAGCTTTATTTATGTTCATAGTTTTATTTTACCGCTTGCCAGCTAATTAAATTTAGCAAGTTAAAGCAAATCGGTTAATAGCTTATTAAAAACTAGATGTTCAATAGTTCCTCTAATTTTTTATCAATAGCTTCAGAACTTTCAGTTTCTTGATTTTTTTCCGCTTCTGTCTTTGGGGCATCTGTCTCAACTGCTTTCTTGGGTTGATTTTTTTCAAGTTCAAATGCCTCCTTTTTTTCTCGGCATATTTTTTCCATTTCGCCTCTTTTTTCTTCCTGCTCAATGCGCTCATCTTTTGTTTTCAATTCAGGCAAATCCTCAGTGGTGCTGACGATAAAACGTAAAACTCCCGGATGCAAATTTAGCTTGTTTATTATTTCAGGAATATTTTCAGGTTCATCTATGGAGAATCTTTTAGCGATATAGATGCCGTGAGTATCCTTCTTGATTTTATAGGCCATCTTTCTTTTTTCTTGAGTAGTTTTTTCTTCAAAAACTCCAGCATGACTGGTAACAATTTCGTCTATTTCATTTTTAATTTTCTCCAAATCAAGCTCCTTAGAAACTCCAACTAGATAGAATAGTTCGTAACGCATAGTGTGTGAATATAAAGTAATTAATAAATTAAAAACCGCGCGAGAATGCCCCGATGCGGAATTTTGTGCTCTTATCCTGGTTTTAAATAATCAGGCGAGAGAACCTCGGGGCTGTTTGGATTGTTTCTATAGTGTAGAGGATAATTGCAGATTAGTCAAATTTGATTTAGAATAATGTGCAGTTTTGACGAACAATTGTCTTTCCTGAGCCGGGAATTAAGAGGCATTTCTAGTTATTGAACATAAGCTGGATTTGTGGTGTTATTGGATGCTTTATTTTTTTTTCATTACCATGCTATTAACCAACCTAAATATGTAAAACACTACGAAATAAACGACCAAAGACACAAAAGTTATTTCTAATAAAAATCTGCCATTAGAATGTTGCGTGTAGCAAATATTTCTTAGCTCTTTGAAGTTCTTGTGACCATCGCCGGCATAGTAACATAATGATTTTGACGTAGTTGGGTGATGTTTTAAAACCCTTGCTGCGGTGTGTTATTTTGGGCAATTTTTATTCTTTTCCGCAATTCGGGCAATGGGCTAAATACCTAATTTTTGGATTTCCGCAATTTCCACATTTTTCTTTGAGTTGTAAACCGCAATTGGGGCAAAAATTATGATCAGAATCTAGAATAAAAGAGCATCTCGGACATTTTTTATCTTTCAGTCTTCTGACTGCTACTTTTGCTGGATCAAAAACTTTCTTTTGGATATAATATACTATTCCACCAAAAAGTCCGATCACAAGAAATACAGAACCATAATAAATAATATAACGCAGAAACGGGACATCTAAAAAGAATTTGAAAATTCTACTAAGCCATTCTTTTGGAAGTATGTCATAAAGGAATACTCCGATAACCTGAAGGAATAGAATTGAAAAAGCTGTTGCTAATGCTGTCAAAATGATTGTGTAAGGACTATCTTTTCTTTTTAGTCTTAAATAAAAATAGATTGAAAGAATAAAAAATGGCAGAACAAAGACAAGCGTAAGTAAAAATATTTTGAATTTATACCACGCACTAGTCGTTAGATAGTGTTCATTCGCTTCATTATAGCTTTGTTCTAATGATTTTACCGAACTTGTAATTTGAGAAATAACTGAGTTTCTTTGGTTCTTCAATGAAGTATTATGGCTATTTAGACTGTTAATTTGAGATCTTGAATTTGTAATCTGATATTTTATCCCCGATTTATCCATTATAGTATTTTCATCGGCCATTTTTTCCTGTAAACTGAGATCGTAGTCTTTATTCAACCTTTGAATACTATTTTCTAAATTTCTAATTTCTCTTTCATTTGAATTAATATTTTCATTTAAAGAGAATATTTTTTGGAGTTCGGGTTTGATGTTGTTGAATTTTGTGTCTAGCCCGAATTTTTTATCAACTTCATTGTAGCCATTATAACTCGGACAATTTGAATAATCTAAATTTTCAAGATTTGCAATCGAACTTGAAATGCAACGAGACGGAGAAGTCGGTCTTTCCGGAATTTTCTTTAAATCTGAAAAGATAGTTTCGCCAACTCCTATGACGAATATTACCATTATGATTAGGAGGATATATCCCAATTTTGATGTTTTTTTCTCACTTATTTCCTCATAGGAATTTTGAGAATTCCTGTATACTTGTTCTTCTATTAGTTTTTCATTTTGTGGTTCCATAATTTTATTTAGTTAAGAATAAAAATTGCCCCAAATTAATTTCTGTAAGAAATTATAAAACTTTTCATTGTTTCGTATAACATTTCGGCACATGCGAAGTTGAGCCGTAGATTAATTGATTATTTTGTT
>CAIMLT010000040.1 GCA_903842445.1 uncultured bacterium | reverse complement strand
GAAAAAACCAAGCTGATGATAGAAAAAAACCTAGGAATTGACTTGGGCGATGCGTTTAGTTTCTTGCGCAAGTATTCTTTAATAGTGGAAGAAAATGGCAATGAATATCCAACCAATGCTAGCTTGCTTTTATTTTCAAAAGCTCCTTCCCGGCAAACCGATATCCAAATAGGTCTTTTTCAGGACGATATTACCATCAAAAAGGACAAGATAATCAGGCAGGATCTGATTAGCGAAGTGGATGAAGTGATGGAATTCATAAAAACATACATTCTGAAAGAATTCATTATCACAGGCAATCCACAACGGGAAGAAAGATGGCAATATCCGATTGATGCTATTCGGGAGATAGTAATCAATGCCATAATTCACAGGGACTATCAAGAAGGAACCCATTCTCAGTTCCGGGTATATTTCGACAAGCTCGAACTCTGGAATAGTGGCTGGCTGCCGTTTGATTTAACTTTGGATGATGTAAAAACTGGAAGACGAAAATCAAAACCGCGCAACAAGTTGGTGGCGGAAATTTTTCGTGATTCCGGGCTGATTGAGCGCTATGGAAGCGGAGTTAAACGTGCCATTGAACAAATCAAAGATTATGGCTTACCAGAACCTTTTATCGAAGAGGCTTCTGGAGGTTTTTGCTTTACGATTTTAAGTAAGGAATTTGAAGAAACTAGGCGAAAAAGTTCGGAGAAAACTACCCAGAAAACTGTGGAGAAAACTGTGGAGAAAACTGTGGAGAAAACTGTGGAGAAGATAGTCGATATAATCAGGGAAAATCCTGCTATTACCACAAAAAACTTAGTAATAAAAACAGGTCTTAGCCGAAGAGGAGTTGAATGGAATCTTAGTGCTTTAAAAGAAAAGGGCATTATTCGTCGTATCGGCCCTGACAAAGGCGGACATTGGGAGGTGCTAAAATTTTAGTTTCGGGGTATAATGGGAAAAGTGAAGATTGAAGACACGCTGGAACGGATCGAAAAGGCCTTGGGGCAAAAAACGTTGAATGGTGGTGGGGGATAAATAGGATCAATAATTTTTTTATTTGGTAAAAAATATGAAAAAAGTCGCATTGGTTACGGGAATTATCGGCCAGGATGGTCCATATCTGGCAAAATTGCTTTTGGAAAAGGATTATAAGGTTTATGGCCTCATCCGGCGATACACTAACCCGAATTTTTCCAACTTGGATTATCTAGGAATTGCCGATAAGATTGAGTATGTTTCCGGTGATATGACTGACGAGAATTCTTTAACTAATATTATAAAAAATGTCAATCCTAATGAAGTTTATAATTTAGCTGCTCAATCCTTTGTTGGCGCTTCTTGGGATCAAGCAAAGCTGACCACAGAAATAAATGCTTTGGGTGTGCTATATCTTTTAAATGCAATCAAGAATTTCACTCCTAATGCTAAATTTTACCAAGCATCAACGAGCGAAATGTTTGGCAATAGCCATAAAGCAGGGATTCAAACAGAGGAGACACCTTTTCATCCGCGCAGTCCTTACGCTATCGCGAAGCTGTATGCCTATTGGATGACGATAAACTTTAAGGAAAGTTACGGAATGTTTTGCGCTAATGGCATTCTATTTAATCACGAGTCGCCAATTAGAGGGATTGAATTTGTAACCAGAAAAATAACCGATGGTGTTGCAAGAATTAAATTAG
>CAIMLT010000039.1 GCA_903842445.1 uncultured bacterium | reverse complement strand
TTCTTTCTCTTTTTTTTGAAGAGCAATCCGCCTTTCATTCTGAACAAAAGTTAAAAAAGCAATTGAGCCCAATATAAAAATTGCCACCTCCTCCGCTCGTTCTTCCACCAAAAAAGGGATTTCCGTTCTAATGATGTCAGGAATCAAAACAGCAATAGCAAATAAAATAGAGAAAATCCAATACATCTCATCCTTGCTTAAAATTAATTAGACTTTTAACATTCCTTGCAAATACTTTTTCAATTCATTCAACTTATCTTGATCATGAATTGAAACACTGAGCACCTTAGAGTTGACTTTTTGCATTTTTTTTATTTTTTGATTAGCCACCTCGTCTTCAACTAAATCTGTCTTGGTAAATAAAACCATTTCTTTTTTTTGAATCAATTCATTTGAATATTTTTTCAACTCTTCTCTGATAATTTGATAATCTCTTTCGAAATTAGTCGATTCCAGACTGATGCAATGAACTAAAATTCTGGTTCTTTGAATATGACGCAAAAACTTTACCCCTAAACCTCTACCTTCAGATGCACCTTCGATAAGCCCTGGGATATCAGCCAAAATGAGCCCATCCATAACGCCCAAATTTGGCTCTAGCGTGGTGAAATCATAATTACCCACTTTGGCCCTAGAAGCCGTGAGTTCATTAAGGAGGGAAGATTTCCCAGCGCTAGGAAGACCAATGAGCCCAATATCAGCAATAAACCGCAACTCAACAAAAAAATCGCGTTCCTCACCAGGCCTTCCTAATTCTCTTTCTTTAGGGGAAGTGTTCTCTGGTCCACGAAAACAAAAATTTCCTCTTCCTCCAAGCCCTCCATTAGCAACTAAAACGCGCTCACCAACTTTAATTATTTCCATTTCCTTTTTTGTTTCTAAATCATGCAGAACTGTTCCAATTGGAACAGTTAAAACCATCTCTTTCCCACGATGCCCTTCTGAGTTGTCCTTTTTTCCGTTTTGTCCATTTTCGGCATAATATTCTTTTTTGTGTTTATATTTGTTCAAAGCCGACAAATTGGAGACACCTTCAAAATAGACGCTTCCGCCATTTCCACCTTTTCCACCAGTTGGGCCAAGACTCATTTTAACTTTATTGAAAGCCACCACACCATCCCCCCCGCGTCCAGCAAAAACCTTTATCTTAACTTCGTCAGTAAACAAAATATTTTGAGTTTTAAACTAATTATTCTTTAGGCACTGGGTCATATCCTCCATCATTCCAAGGATGACATCTGACAATTCTCTTTATTCCCAACAAGCTTCCACGAAAAACACCAAAGCGTTCAATTGCAATATAGGAATATTCGCTACAAGTTGGATGAAAACGACAAATTCGCTCTGAAACTATATAAGAAAACGGTCCCTGATCAAGAGAAAGCGTCTTTTGATATAGCCTAATGAGAAATAAAGTTATCTTCTTCATCTTCTCTTAGTTAACTCCAAAAAAAGCCTTTTGTCAATCAAGTTTAGCTCTTTTGGACTATATTTTGCTTATTCAACATCTCCAACTTCTTGCAATTTAATTAATTTTTGATAAAGCCCTCCGGAAAGTTGAGAAAGTTCAATATGGCTACCCTCTTCCACGACCCTTCCTTTTTCTAATACAATAATCTTATCGGCTTTTTTGATTGTACTTAGGCGATGCGCGATAACAATTACTGTTCTATTTCTTTTAATCTTGTTCATAGCATCTTGAATTAAGCGTTCTGAATAAGAATCCAAGCTGGACGTGGCTTCATCGAAAATCAAAATTCTTGGATTAGCCAAAATTGCCCGAGCAATTCCCACTCGCTGGCGTTGTCCTCCGGAAAGTTTTATTCCACGCTCTCCCACTGTTGTATCATAACCATTTTTTAGTTGCAAAATAAACTCCTCCGCATTGGCAGTGCGAGCCGCTGCTATAATTTCTTCCATGCTAGCTTTCGGTTTAGCATAGGCAATGTTTTCTTTGATACTTGTATCAAAAATCTCAACCTCTTGCGGAACAATTGCCATAAATCTACGAAAGGAATAAAGATCATATTCGCGCAGATCTTTTCCATCAAGTAAAATTTGTCCCTCGGTCGGATCATAATGTCGATAAATCATGCGCACAACCGTGGTTTTTCCTCCACCCGATGGGCCAACTAGTGCCGTTACGCAACCGGAGTTGATTGTGAAATCAACCTTGTCCAAGGCGCGAATAGTACTATCTTTATACTGAAAAGATAAATCTCTAAATTCTAGCCTACCATCGATATTTTTAGGTTTAAATCCGCCAGTGTCATTTTTTATTTCTGACTCCTCTTTTGATAAAAGATAAAGCCTTTCAACGGCCTCACTGGATTCCATAATTCGGTCATAGAGACGTGAGATGCGAAAAAGAGAAAGTAAGGCTTTTTCAGAGATTGTGTAAACAAAAACAACACTACCAATTGTAATTTGCCCATGTAATACCAAATAGATTCCAAAAATCAAAACGAAGCCACGACCAAGATCAATCACTAAGTTTCTTGCAATATTATATTGAAGAATTTTACTAAATTCTTTGAGAACGCTGGTTTGCACATTCTTTGTTGCGCGAGCAAATTGCGCATATTCTCGGAGTTCAGCTACGAAAGATTTTACCGTGTTAATATTTACAATTGATTGAGTCATGAGTCCCGCAGCCACCTCTTGTTCGTCAAACCGTTTTTTGCGGAAAGGAAAAACAAGCTTATTAACTCGCAAGGTCAGGAAAACAAAAGCTGGAACAAAAATCAGCACGATAAATCCAAAGCGCCAATTGACAAAAAAAAGTGTGACGGTAGTAAAAATGATTTGAAAAATAGTCGGCGCTACTTCCCAGAAAAAATTGCCAAAAAGATTATCAATTTTATCGATGCCACGACTGATTTTGATTATTTTGCTACCGGTATTTTCTTTTTCATGATAACCCAAGCTCAAGAAAACCATTTTTTTATGAGCATTGTTGGCCAGATAAGAATCAAAATCCACAAAAACATCAAATATTTTTTTATCAACAATGTAGTCAACAAAAGAAATACCCTGGTTGATGAAAAACATCGCACCAACCAGAATTAATATGTTTTCAAGCTGTGCCACATCAAAGTTAGTAATTTTATCAATTACTAACTTTAGCATATAGGGGCCGGTTAGCCGGACTATCTCCATCGCCATAATCAAAACAAGCAAATGCTTAATTTGCTTCTGGCTAGGCTCAAGGAGTCTCCAAATGCGCCTCCAAAAACGCCCAAAATCGATTTTTGCTTGTTTTTCTGGTTGAGCTTTCATGGTTAAAACAAAAAAATAGAGGGCTATTGCACCCTCTATTGATTATAGCCTAAAATGTCTTTTTTAGCAAACCACGCAAAACCAGCCAAGACGGGACATGTAGCCGGCCAACTATTTTTTCTTGCCGCTAGTAGCTCTTCCCAAAAGTACTGCCACCGTTGCGCCCAAGGCTGCGCCGATTCCCGCAGAAATCATGGTGGCTTTTTCCGGATTCTTCTTTACGTAATCCTCAACTAATTTTTCAACTTTTTTCAATTCTTGCTTGGCCTTAGCCAATTCTTTTTCTGCCACCTTTTGCACCTCGACTTTCATCTCATTTACCTTACTTTTGATTTCTTTTACGTTCATATTATTTGCTTTTAATAATTAATAGTCCCAATAGGATTGAAAGAACTCCCACGAGCATATAGCCAACACCATTACCAATCGCTAACAGTTCATTGATAAAAATAACCAAACTGATCAGTGCAAAAATTGTTCCAATTAAGATCAAGAATGAACCGATCATCCCTTTTTGAAAGGCCACCACCATTTCCTGAATTCTATGCTTAATTTTATCTGCCAGCGAATCGGCAAAGTTCTTAAAAAAACTCGCACCCAATCCTGCAAATGCTTCTCGCCAATCAGGGGAATGATTACTATCTTTTTTTGTTTTCGCTTTTTTTTCTATTACCATTTTTTTATTTTAATTTATTTATTATACTCCAAGATGCGCAAAAAATAAAGTCAATACTCATAAATTTTAATCTTATCTTCGTCAATCGTTATATAACTACAAGGCAAATCTGTCCAACAACCACTATTGTAATACATGATGGCATGATTCTTTTTTTCGACTGCCCGATGGGTATGCCCACAAAAAACATAGCTTGATTCATGCTTTTTTCCGTAGAGCAAAGCAGAATTAGCCACTTTTTCTGATAAACGCAACCAGCCTTTACTTTTTCTTTTCAGTAATCGACTAAACCTTTTTTCATCTGAATCAATCCTTTGAATAAAATCATAGAAAACAGTTGCGAGATAACTCAGAAAAGCATTAT
>CAIMLT010000038.1 GCA_903842445.1 uncultured bacterium | reverse complement strand
CCCAAATGCTAACGCACTTCAGATGATGCCGATACGTTATACGCAATTCAAAAAATATTTTTCTTTTGATAAAGAATTTTGACAGGCTTTTTAAAAAAAGGAATAAATTTGTTTTTTAATTTATAATGAGGGGAATAGAAACATTTATTAATTTTAACCTTTAACCAAATAATATTATGTACTTTTGGAAAATTGAAAAACTAAAAAAAGATTTACTTGAAAAGCCACTTTCAGAAAGTGAGTCATTTAAGTATTTGTTTGTAACTCTTGTTGTAGACAGTTTGGGAATGATCCCATTTTTAGAAAACAATATTTGGGATATATACTCCGCAATTATTATGGGAGTAATTACTGTAATAGGAGTTTATTATGTTTATAAATGTAACAAAGGAGCAAATGGCAATAATTTTTTTCAGAAATATTTTTCTATAGGTTTGGTTGTCGGTATTAGGTTGATAGTACTTTTTATGCTACCAATAATGCTTGTATACTTCATTGTTGTTGAAATATTTTCAAGCATTTCTGATAGCACAACGCTTTCTGAAGTTATATTTTTAAACTTACTGTATATCTCATATTTTTGGCTTCTCGGTAAACATGTTAAGGAAGTCGCAAAGTAGAAACATTGTTTCTAAAATGATAGTTTGAAAAATGAAATTCACCTCTAACCCCTCTTTCATTTTTCAAAACGGAAAAAATCAAATTTATAATCAATAAAGAAAGCCTATCTGATAACCTGGAACGAAAAATATTTTTTGAACTCGCTACTTTCAGTCGCGCCCCGCTGCGCTCTCCTCCCTTTGGTCATCGGGGCGTATAACACAGCGTATGCGGTTCGGGGCTCGGCTCACCCCTCTCCCATATTTTTACTACCGTTGGTCGCAAAACATCGCATACGCTGAAACGTTGTGCGAAATAACAAAATTTTCTTTTAATTTTTTATGATATATCTCATCGGTGGTAGCCCACGAGGCGGAAAAAGTATTTTATCAAGAAAGTTATCTAAGGCATTGAACGTGCCCTATATTTCGACAGATAATTTAAGACTAGTGGTGTTACCATATTTCAAAGGAAAGGATAAGGACAAAAACTTTCCGTTTATAAAAATGTTTGATTCGGCCGCCATTGATAAATTTTTTCTTCGATATTCCGGGGAAGAGCAACTTAAAGCTGATCTGGGAGAAGCAAAATCAACTTGGCCAGGCATAAAATCATTGATTGATCATCTGCTTGATTGCAAAATGAATTATGTGATTGAAGGAATTCATTTGTTGCCAAGTTTCGTTAAGGAGTATAAAAACAACAAGAACGTTAAAATAGTATTTCTTGCCAAAATGGATGGAGAAAAAATTTATCAAGGCTTACTTAAGCATGTGAATGATAATGATTGGTTGACTGGCAACACCAAAAGTAAAAATACGATAAAAATGGCGGCCGAATCTCTTACTCATTACGGAAAGTTTTTTCTCAAAGAAACTGAAAAATATGGCTTTAAATGTTTTAACACGGAAGATAACTTTCTTGATAAAATACAAAAAGCCAGTGGTTACCTACGAAATTAAAAGAAAATTTTGTTACATCGCACAACACCGAATATGAGGAAAAAATGAAATTTGCTTTTGTATGTTTCGGACTTGAATTTCATTTTTTACCCAAATTTTTGCCCTTTTTATCTATTGATATATAATAAGGAAGCGGACAAAAACTTCTCATATTCGGATACGTTAGCTGAAATATTCCTTTTCTTTTTTGGGCTATCGCCCAATTGTTTTAAAAAATTTTCAAATTTCTTTTTTATTAATTAAAGAGGGGTAAAAAGGTGTTTTCTCCGCTCCGCTGCAAAAACGATTAATCCAATATTTTGTATGGCAAAAAAAGTTAAAAAGGGTGCCGAAAAAATTATCCAACAGTCAATGCGTGAATTGGGTTTACGAAATGATATGGTAACTAATCCTACAATAATAAAAAATATTATTGAAGAATTTAAACTTGATGATTTCAAAACCAAAAATAAGCGGATGGATAAATTTTTCAAGGACATAGTTTCGGTACCACAAAAACTAAAACCAATGCTTGATGACATTGAAAAAGGTATCGTTGAAAAACACCCCGCAATAATTGAATTTGCCGAATTAGCACTTGAAAAAAAATGGTTTCATCAGTCAGAATATATTATCCGGTCAATTCATGCGACCTATATAATAGAGGCTTTAACTGCCGCTATGTGTAACAGTCATGATTTTTTCGTTGAAATCCACAATCATTACAAAAAGAAAGAACTGGAACGAGGCATTAACTCGCTGCATACTCTAAAATCAATCATCCGAGCGATTTTTGTTTCGCACTCAATTTTTGGTGCCATAAAATCATTCTCTGTTGACCCAGCAATGATTTACTTCCGAACACAACGCGGTTTCTGTGATTCACGCTTAAAAGAAAAAGAGGCAAAAAAATTACTGAAAACAAGAAAGATTAACTATCTTGAATACAAATTATTGTCACCGCTTCACAAAAAAGGCCTTGAACAAATTAACGAATTAATCAGGATGAATATTTATGAAGCAGGAATTACAGAATTTAAAAAAGGCCTTAAAACAAATTCAATTTGTGCCCATGAGCTTTCGGAGGATATTAAGCATAATCCGCCAAAAACATTATTTAAAAATAAATGCGTCGCACCGGAAAATAGTAAAAATGACTTTTATTCATCTATCTCGGAAAAAAGAAACTTATTTCCCGCCATTGAGTTTAGTCAAGACTGGGTCAGTCTTTATATCACCTGGAACATGGCATTCACGCTTAATGAAACCGAAGATTTGGATATTGTCCTTCCAAAACTATTCATTCCCTCAATTATAAATGCGAAAAGCGAGGATTTTTTAGGTGCTAGAATTATTTCACTTTGGCTCACAGTAAACCATGTTTTTTTCAGGAAATGCGATAGAAAAATTGTTACTGGTCCAAAAAATAAAACTGAAATGGCCAGAGCCTGGGCAAAAATCAACAAAAAATATGCATTTGATCTGGCAAAAAGAGAAACACACGAAGAATCTAAAATTCTCATGAAAAGCTACAAAAGATTTTATTCGCAACCAGTTTATAATTTATTTAAGATACTTGGCGTAATAGTAAGCTAACAAGGAGTTTTGGATTTTGGGCATTCACCCCTGACCCCTCTGCCCAAAATCAAAAACAAAAAAACTTATTTATCATTTATAAAGCAAATTTAAAAAAGAAAAAAGAAAGAATTTTACATCACATAACAAGGCATATCCGGTTCAAAAATTTTGCACTTTATAATAAATTAAGGAAAACAAAATTTTCTCTCCCAAATTTTTCTTACGCTCCGCTTCAGAAAAATTTCGGATATGCCTGACGTTGTCGGAAATATTTTAAGAATTTTTTTTACATTGATGATAAAAAATACTGAAGGTGCTTTTAAATGGATAGTTGGCCTTCTAATACAAAATAATATTCCTTTCCAAATCTCTGGTGGTTTTGCAGCCAGACTCTATGGATCAAAACGACCATTGTTTGATATAGATATCGATATAGATAGAAAGGAATTCAACAAGTTCTTACCATTAGTGAAAGATCACGTTTTGTCTGGACCTACACGATATCATAGCGATTCATTTGATGTTGAACTTTTGACGCTGGAATATCAAGGTCAACGAATTGACTTAAGTAATAGTAATAACTCAAAGATATTTAATCCTGTGAAAAATGAATGGCAAGTATGCGAAACAAACTATGATATCTTTACTGAACATATAATTTACGGTTTAACTGTTCCTGTGATTACATGGCAAGAGCTTGTTGAATATAAAGGAATCATTAGAAGGGCAACCGATATAGAGGATATTGCTGCTATAACCAAAAAATTTTCTTAAAATACATCCGACAACAGCCCATATGCGATTTCGCTACGCTACACGCAAATGTTTCGCACTTCGCATGATGAACAAACGTTCAACGAAATAAATTTTTTATCTTTGTGGTAATTTAAAGTTATGTGATTTGAACAAGGACAGAAAATTTGATTTTTAATTTATTACATAAAGGGGTTTCAATGTGTTTTTTCTGCTTTTGGAGGCGCAGAAAAAACGAATTTATTTTATATTAATTTATGCCAAATTCATCAGAAAAATTCATCTTTTCAGGATTAAAACAAGATATTGAAACTGCTGAGCGAGCTGCAGTGGGAAAAGGCAAGGCGCTTGAACAGCTTTATGGCGGTTTTTTTGGAAGTCGAAAAAATTGTGAGCTATTTGCACAAAATATACCTAATGAATTATATGAAATAAAAAATACTACCATAGTTGATGCAGGATCAAGCCAGGGAGTTTTAGGAAATTACATTAGAGAAAAGCTTGCAAATAAAGGAAATAAAGCCGAGTTGATAATGGTTGATACGAACAAAGTTGCAATGGAGCAAAGTCCTGTCAAAGCGAATAAAGTTGTTGGTAATTTAATAGAAAATCCGCTTGCGAACGAATCGGCGGATATTGTTATTCTGCGTAGCGTTTTGCAATACGTTGAAACCAAGGATCAAATTACAATTCTTGAGGAAATTTACCGCATTCTCAAACCAGGAGGCCACCTAGTTAGTCAATTTGGTTCTTTTGAAAATCAAGAGCAAGCTGTCGCTTTTAATAAAATTTTTAGCTTTGCCAAAAGAAATGTTGATTTCTGTGGAGAAAAAGAAGGTGTCGAAATGCATGGAAAAATTTTTGATGATATCATTAGAATTGCCAATGGACCAACAATTTATGAAACCCTCGATGAATTTTTTATGGTTCGCATTAACGCTTCAGAAGATCAAATTAAGGAAGCAAAAAGATATATTAGCGAACACACAAAAGAATTAGGCACAGCCTTAACAAGTCAAGCTGATCCATATTCTTGGAAAATTCCTTATACAATCATTGCTTGTAAAAAAGCAAAGGAAATACAATAAGGAGTTTTTGATTTTGAGCATTAGTTCTTCATCATAAATATGGTAAAATAAAAGTAAGCTTAATTTAAAGTTACAAAATTTATGTCCAAAGACAACCACAAAATAACCATAAAAAACGAACTGACCGAATTTCTGCTTTATACGGCTCCGAGTGGTAAAGTAAAGGTAGAAACATACTTTCATGACGAAAATATTTGGCTTACTCAGGATAAAATGGCCAAATTATTTGGCGTGCAACAACCAGCTATCGCCAAGCATTTGAAAAATATTTTCGAAAGTGGTGAATTGCTTGAAAATTCAGTTCATTCCATTTTGGAATATACTGCTAGTGATGGTAAAAAATACCAAACAAAATTTTATAATCTTGACGCCATAATTTCCGTTGGTTATCGAGTCAACTCATCGCAAGCCACTCAGTTCCGCATTTGGGCGACAGAAAGACTTAAGGAATGCATCATCAAAGGTTTTACTATGGATGATGATAGATTAAAGAACGGAAAATATTTTGATAAAGATTACTTCCTTGAGCTCCTGGAAAGAGTCCGATCTAGTAATATTTTTTGGTTTAAATATTGAACTCCATGGCATAAGCCACACCATACTCTTTTCTATGATTGCATGCCCATTATTTTTTACGCTCTATGGACTTATGGTTAAAAAAATATTTCGTATCAAACCCCCCCCTACCCACTTATATTATTGGAGGTACAATTGGCGGAATTTTACACATTACCTTAGATTCTTTTTACCACAGTGATGTAAGACCATTTTACCCATTTTCAAACACCAATTTTGCATATCTCGGTATAGCTAAAGAAATTGTATTACTATGTTTAATTGGATATCTCGCTTTCTTTATTGCCTTAGCAGTTAGGTTCTATTTAAAGAAAGTTCGTAACGACGCCTAGCACGGTATATCTGGCTCGCTCCTACTGTCGCTCCACCCAAATTCGTCTCCGCAACGCTACGCCGAACTTCTCATGCTCGTAACGTTATGTGAAATACCTAGAAATTTCTTTATCTATTTTTAAGATTTTTTGGCAATTTTGCAAGCTAACAAAGAAGCGTATAATTAAAAGATAGGTTCAATGAATCGATTAAAAAAAATTATGAACGGAGGAACAAGCCTTGAGAGCTCGTTGGCTGATGCTAGCAGTAAAACCTCAAATAAGAAATTGAAGGAAATTTATGGAATAATCATGGAGTAATCATTTAAGCGATTGCAAAAAAAACTATACTCCACTAACCTCTCCTGTGTTTTCCGTAACAGACCTTTCATCTTTAAATATTCGCCTGGTTAATGATTTTTTAAAACTTAAATACTCTTCTAGTTGTAGGAAATTGCAAATGGCTAAAAAAAACAAAATACCAATGATGCCAGACAGGGCAAGTTGCGAGAACACGCCTAAAAAAGTTTCCATATTAACAAAGCTTGCAACAAAATATTTGGAAGCCTGCACTCCAATACCGGAAAAAATAGCAGCTATCGCGATCTGTCCAATAGACTTCATGATTTTTTCATCTCCCAAGTCATCGAACTTAGAACGTAGGGCAATAAATAAAAGAAACATCTGCAAAAGACTGGTTATGGAAAAAGCCATGGCTAATCCCCTGATTTCAAACCTCCCGATTAAAAGAAGAACGGCCGCAATATTAACCAGCTCGCTAAAAATAGCTATATAAAAAGGAGTCTTAGTATTATGCATAGCATAAAAGGAGCGTGTTAGAAGTGGGATGACGCTTTGCGCAAAAAGACTAAGAGCGAAATATTTTAAGCATTCATAAGTTAAAATTGTATCTTCCCAGTCAAACTTTCCGGCGCCAAGGGTTACTCGAACAATTTGAGCACGAAGAAGCAAAATAAAAATACTAAGCGGAATGACAAAAAACATTATCTGACAAAATGTTTCAGAAAAAGTTTTGGCAAATTTTTTATTATCGTTTGTGGCGAAAAGAGCAGAGAGAGTTGGAAAGGCGGCGATGGAGAACGAAACACCGAAAATTCCGAGAGGCACACTTTGCAAGTTTTGGGCGAAACTAAAGATCGATAAACTGCCTGCGATGAGAGTCGATGCGAAAATTGTTATCACTAAAAGATTGGCTTGAGAAACTGCAATGCCCATCATTCTTGGAATCATCAACTTGAAGATATGCAAAATATCTTTATCGAATAAATATTTTCTAAAAGTAAGCTTGTGGCGAAATCCTAAGTTTTTTGCGGCTGGATATTGAACCAACATATGCAAGAATGCTCCCAAGACAACTCCCCATGCAAGTCCAATTGGTCCCCAGAACTTCACAAAGAAAATCACGCCAAAGATAATTCCTAAATTATAAAGAATAGGAGCAAGAGAATAAATCAAGAATCTCTTGAAGGAGGTTAATATTCCGCCAAAAATTCCACTAATTCCAAGAAAAATAGGGCTGAGAAACATTATTCGTGTAAAAAAAACTACTTGATTCATTTTTTCCGGAGAAAATCCGGGGGTGATTAACTTCATTAAATAAGGAGCAAAGATGCAAAAAATAAAAGACAGTATTATTACAAGCGTGATTGTCAAATTCATCACACCATTTGCAATGTCCCAGGCTTTCTTTTCTTTTTTATAGCTAATGAGACCAGTGAATACTGGAATGAAAGCTGCGCTAAGCGCTCCTAAGATCAGGAAATTGTAAATTAAATCAGGAATGCGGAAAGCGGCATAATAGACATCCAAAGTATCGCCAGCACCAAAAGTGGAAGCA
Source organism: uncultured bacterium (assembly GCA_903842445.1). Classification (GTDB taxonomy): domain Bacteria; phylum Patescibacteriota; class Minisyncoccia; order Moranbacterales; family UBA2206; genus UBA9630. Next base: position 2,721 of record CAIMLT010000038.1, on the reverse strand, counting down.
AGAAAACGATCCCGTACGAGACCTAGAATTCTACTGGCCAGTCCTGCAATCGTAATTATAAAAGCAGCCGAAAGAACTGAATGCGATGGCTCAGCGTTTAGCAGTAGATTGGTGTTGAGTAATTTTTTTATCACAATTTTTGGAGTTTTATGGATTATTTTTTTCAAAAGCAACTCCTATAAATTTATCTGTCTTCAATTCGCTTTTCATTTCGATGCCACTATTATTTTGCTCAGTATTTGAAAAAGTAGAAACATTTTCATTGGGGTATTTCCAAATCGGCCTGTATGAGTTTGGGTAAGTTATCTTTGTTGAAAATTTGCTACCAAGGCTGCCGGATTGTTTTTGAATTAAAAGTGAGTAGGCATCGGCTGGTTTAGTTGTTTGATTTGTATGAATTTTGAATGGCAAGAGATAGGAATAACTAATAGTTACTGATTCTTGTGGGCTGACGTAAGTCCAATTGGCAAAAACAGTCTTATTGGAATCTTCATAAATCTTTGTGCCACTTTCTGGATCAATGATTAACGAATCTTCTTCCATGCCTATTTGCGCATCTTTTTTGAACCCAAGCGCATTGTAGTCAATCGGTGGAGAATTGAATTCGTTAGTGTATCCGGTTGCTCGTATTAGCCTTGAGCCTTTGGGTACATAAACGCGCATATAGTCAGCATTGACTTTGTTCCACCAATCATAGGGAGTATCTCCCCCATTATGATGTCTGATTATAGTTACCGTGTCAATGATTGAGCCATCATTTTGAATTTCAGCTTTATGCTCTATTTTTTCATCAATTACCCCGTCAGTTTTATAGCCATTGATATTGGTATTGATTACTGATAAATAATCCTTATCAGTATCTAAGACTTCTCCCGACCAACCATTTTCGGAAAGCATTTTTTCAACTGCATAATTTTTTGAATAAATTAAGATGTGTTTTTCATTTAAGCTAGACAGGATAACATTCATTGTTTTTGCTACATCGGAAATATTTCTGGCGTTAAAGACACGATTGAGAATTTTTGGGGCTAAATCGGCTAGGATTTTTTTAGGTTGATTCAATTCTTTGTCATAATCCACCTCAACTTCATATTGAATATTTTCAAGAAAGTTTTGACTGTCGATAGTTATTCCATATTCCGTCATCTCGATTGGTCCGGTAATTTCTAACAGTCGTTGCATAACCGTGGGAGTCATCGTGATTACTCCATCAACTGTTGGGCCTCCTGTTTTTTCATAAAACCAAGAAGCTTTTTCGGCTGACATTGGAAAATCAGGAAACCAATTGCTATCATGCAAACTCCAAGTAGCACTGATTTTCTGAATCGGTGCTGGTGGGATAATTTTTTCTCTTAATTGCCCGTCTGGATTAAAAATTCCATCAACAAAAAAACTTTTTACATTGCCATCAAAAATATCTAAAACCGCATATGTGCCGATAAATCCGCCTGTGGCACGCATTTCTTGGTTATTTTGAAAAAGAAAGAGATATTTTCGCGGACCATTTCCACCTAAAACATCAGCAAGTATTTTTTCTTCCTTGGAAAAGTTAGTTATGAACTTATTAATTTCAGGTAAATTATTTTTTAATTCAATAAAGTGATTTCTTTGTTCTTCCGGAATATCAGCGAGATTTATTTTTTCTAAATTTTTCATAAGTTCTCCGGTTTGAAGTGCTATTTCTGTCAAATTTTTATCAGAATCCTGAAAGATCTTCAAATAAGACACCGACTCATTATTAGCTAGAGGATTTTTTGTAGTATCCAGGGTTTTCATGATGTTTGTTGCTAATATTCCAATACGAGAAATATTTTTGCCTGCATCGGATAAATGTGATCCGGAAGAAAGTTTCGATAAGTATGGAACAAATCTTGATGATTCAACAAGCACACTCCCCAAGCTATTTATATCTTTTTGAATTGTACCAAAACGATCATGAGCATCGTTGAAGTTAGAAAGAGCACCATCGAAGTTATGTCTTTTTATTTCTTCCTTGGCTTCGTTTAGGCTGGCATAGGCAATTTTTCCATTTTCAATAGACAGGTTTTTTATTTTTAAACTATGATAGAAAAACCCCACTCCAAAAACAAAAAGAAAAACAAAAGTAGCTACCGCAAAGAAAGAGAAGGCGTTTTTCCAATCGTGTTTTTTTTCTTTTCTGTAGCCATAGTAGCCATTTCTATTGTGGTTTAAAAGTCTGGAAAAATCATCAATCGAAGTGATGAATGAGTTAAAAAAATAACGGAATTTATTAAAAATACCAAGGAGCAATCTAAAAGGAGCGCTGATTAAAAATAAGGTGGCATTGCTAAAAAGAGATAATTTGGCGATAGTTGATTCCATAGCCAAAGAAATTTTTTGCCTATTTTTTTGTCTAAGCTTCCTGCGGTTAGTTATTTCTAAAAGTAAAGCCTCTCTTTTTTCATCAGCTTCCCTTTGCTTTTTCTCCTTCCAGTGGTGCAGAGCCAACTCATTTTTTTGCGTTAAAACGAATGGTTCTTTTTTGATGAGCTTTTTTTTGGGGATAATTTTGATATTCCGCAAGGCAACCTCTTCTTTGATAATTCTTTGGAACCTGCTTATTTCCTCTTGTTGGATAGTTGACGGCTTAACGTCGCAAAAGGTATGAGAATGTATAATGGCGCGAGAATTTTTTGAAGCTAATTGTGAATTAGTTCTTCGAATGCAACTTAAATTATTAATTTTTTCCAAATCTAAATT
>CAIMLT010000037.1 GCA_903842445.1 uncultured bacterium | reverse complement strand
TTATATGGTTTTTCATAATTATGTTTTTTTACCTTGTTTAGTAACAACTAGTTCTCCGGATAAATAAATTCCCTTTTCTTTATAAGCAGAAGGCAACTTTAGTTGTCTAATTACATAAGCGAAATTATTAATTTTCTGCAAATTTATCCCTTTTAAAAGAATTATTCTAGGCTTAGGACAACTAATTTCTAAATATTGAGGTACTTTTATCCGAACAAGATGACTAAATCCTAATTTTAAAATCAAAACGTTACCCTTTTGAATTTCAGCTTGGTACCCAATACCTACAACATTAAGTTGTTTTCTATATCCTATAAGTACACCTAAACTCGCTTGAAGCATTAAGATATACATCAAGTTATTAAAACTAGTTTTACTTCTAGAAAAATCTGTTATCCATAATTTTTTTTCAGTATTTGAGTAAACAAGTGGAGAGCTTATAGGGAAGAAAAAAGATCCATAAACACCTTTAAATAAAACTTTTTTTTTATTACAAAGAACCTGAATCGTCAGACTTTTTGATTGACGCAAAAAATAACTTTTTGTAGTTAATCCTATTGTATGATGCATAATAATTCACCACCCAAATGAGCTTTTCGTGATTCTTTATCAGATAAAATTCCTTTGGGAGTTGATAAAATCATAGTCTGCAAAGACGTATTTAATTGCCAAAGGCTAAAAACAGAGACGTAAACTCTTTTTCCAGGCTTAGAAACAGAAACTATTTTTGCTATAGCAGGTTTACTATGATTATATTTTAAAAAAATTTCAATTTTGTTTGAGTTGCTCGGTAAAAGTCTATAACCATTGATATATCCCTCCTTATATAAAACTTTAAGAACTTGATTGCAAAAAATCTTATAGGGATAAACAATTGATTTTTTTCGAGCCAATAAGCCATTTTTAATTGTTGATAACATTTTCCAAACCAAATGCTGCATTTACATACCAAAAAGGGGACTTGAACCCCTACTCCTCTTAGAGAACTAGAACCTAAATCTAGCGTGTCTGCCAATTCCACCACTCTGGTAAAATTTTAACTTTTTAATTGAAATACTAAATTTAATAAACTTGCATCTAAAGGGTCTAAAAAAACCTTCGGATAAATACCCATTAATAAGGTTCCCAAAATAAGTGGCAGGAAAACATAGAATTCACGTCTGTTAATATCGTAAGAATATTTTAAATGAACATGACCCTCATCCTTTTTTAAATTACCGTAGATAACACGATTAAACAACCATAAAGAATAAGCACCGCCTAAAATCATACCGGTAGCACCTAAAAAAGTAACTGTAGTATTTTCTTTTAGACTACCTGTCAAAATAAGAAATTCTCCTACAAAACTACTAGTACCAGGTAGAGCAATATTTGCCATTGTAAAAAATAAAAAAATTATCGCATATAATGGCATTATGTGAACCAAACCACTATAATACTTAATCAAACGGGTATGAAACCGATCGTAAACCACCCCAATAATTAAGAATAGAGCGCTTGAAACAAAACCGTGACTTACACTTTGTAAAATCGAACCACCTAAACCTATAATATTGAAACTATATATTCCTATCATAACTATGTTCATATGAGCAACTGAAGTATATGCTATTATACGTTTGAAATCCGTCTGTCGTATGGCAGTTAATGAAGTATAAATAACCCCTAAAACCGCTATAGTATAAACAAGAGGGGCAAAATAAAAATTAGCTTCCGGAAACAGCGGTAACGAAAAACGTATAAATCCATAACTACCTAATTTTAAAAGAATACCCGCTAAGATAACAGAACCAGCTGTAGGAGCTTCCACGTGGGCTTCAGGCAACCAAATGTGAACTGGTAACATAGGGACTTTTGTCGCAAAAGACAAGAAAAAAGCTAGCCATAAAAGCCTTTGTTGAAAGGGAGTAAAATTAGCTGAAGCAACAATTATCTGATAATCTGTAGTACCCAACAACCAATAGATATAAATAATACCT
>CAIMLT010000036.1 GCA_903842445.1 uncultured bacterium | reverse complement strand
AATTTTACAAAAAAGAATCTTGAAGATCAGAAAATAGTTAATTCCAAAATGATTACACTCAATAATTTTTTCAAAGATATTGATTATAAAAATAAAAAAATACTACTAAAAAGTGATACTCAAGGTTTTGAAATGGAGGTATTAAAAGGCGCTGAGGATGTAATTGATTGCATTTCAGTAATTCAGATTGAATTGGATTTTATGAAATTTTACAATAATCAAAGCAGTGCTGAGGACATCATAATCTATCTTTATACCAAGAATTTTTCTTTAAGAGGTTTCACTTACCCTCCTGGTTTAAATGAATTTGGTGAAATCTTATCCTCAGATTTCATATTCTATAACAACCGCTTAAAAATTGGTTTATGAAGGTCAAAGCTATCATATCAAATGGGCACTCTAAATTTATTCTTGGACCTGCAGCCTCAGAGATTGATAAAAGAAGCAGCCTAATTCGATATGTTACCGCAGGCTATCCTACGCAAAATATTAAAAAAATTGATAATTACTTTCGTTTAAGAAGATTTAAGCCTATACAGCGACTACTACATCGACAGGAGGAGATTGGCGATTATCTTATTAGGCCCATATGGCTTTCTGAGTTTTTATTTCAGGCAGGAATGTTAATGAGCCGTTTTATTTTTTTAAAAGGCATTGGTCAAAAATTAAATATTTTAAGTATGCAAATTTATGGTTTTTTTGCAAAAAATATCCTCAAAGATTGCGTTCATGGAAATATTTATCATTTTCGCTCTGGATACGGCCATTCCTCAATCGCTAAAGCAAAAATTCTAGGTATGGTGACTGTATGCGATCACTCAATTGCGCACCCACAGATCTTGGAATATTTAGTTAATAATTTTGGCATTTTTCCAGAAAAAGGTCTATGGTTAGGACCTAGTAAATTTTGGAAGATAGTTTTATCGGATTTAAGGCAATCTGATTTTATTATTGTCAACTCAGACTTTGTTAAGGAGACTTTTATACACCAGGGGTGGGATCCGGAAAAAGTTTTTGTTGCATATACAGGTGTAGATGATGAATTTATGAATAAAGTTCCTGCGCGTCAGCGAAATTTTAGTCCAGAAAAAAAATTAAAATTATGTTTTGCTGGAGATTTCGGGCGCAGAAAAGGAGCAGTTTTTTTAATTGAAGCATTAATGTCTATTGGGGATGTGCACTGGGAGATAGAAATTATTGGTGATGTTGAGAAGACTATTAAATATGAATACCCCCATTTTTTTAACGACGCACGCGTCACCTTTTTTAATTTTATGCCGCGTCATAATTTAGCAAAACATTTTACAAATACAGATATTTTTATTTTTCCATCGTTAGCTGAAGGCTCTGCAAGAGTTATTTTTATGGCTATGGCGTGTGGATGTTATGTAATAACCACAAAAAATAGTGGCTCCATAGTTGAGGATGGTATTCATGGATCAATAGTTAACCCTGGTGATGCAAAGCAGCTTGAAAATACTATACGCTCGGTCTTGGCCACTAGAAGGGAAGAAATTTATTCAATTGGTGAGATGAATGCAGCATTAGTAGGGCAAAAATATAGACAGAAAAATTATGGAGACCGACTTTTTTCTATATATGAAGAAATATTATCTTTATT
>CAIMLT010000035.1 GCA_903842445.1 uncultured bacterium | reverse complement strand
ATCTAGACATAGAAAAAACTTAATTCAATTTTATTTATTACAGTTGCCGTTCCATTTGAAACGACAACTGCTTTTTTCATTCCTCCCCAGTTTCTAGGGAGAAGTAATTTCCATCCTCAATTATTCGGATAGTTACCTCTCCCCTTTTAATCAATTCACCGACGACAGCCTTATCGTCAATGAACTCTTCTCCGTCAAGGAAAAGCTTCTTTCCCTTGAGAGAGGCCAATTCTAATCTCAACTTTAAATCCTGCATCATTTCTTCACCTCCTTTTTTCTTTATCTTTGCATTTTCCGCAGTTGCGAAATCTCATCGCGAATAATTGCCGCTTTTTCAAATTCCAAGCTTCTCGCGGCGTCTTTCATTTCACGCTCGCGCAACTTCACATATCCTGCAATATCCTCCAAAGTTTCCAATTGCGAAAAATCTCGTACAATCTTAGGATTAATTTCATGATCAACAATCGAAATGATTTTTTTCTTGATTGTATGCGGTGTGATTTTATGTTTTTTATTATACGATGTTTGCAATTTTCTTCTCCGATTAGTTTCCGAAATTGCTCGCTTCATCGATCCTGTCATTTGATCGGCATAGAGAATCACCTTGCCCGAAACATTTCTCGCCGCACGTCCAATTGTTTGGGTAAGCGATGTTTCACTGCGCAAAAAGCCTTCTTTGTCCGCGTCCATAATCGCCACCAATTCAACTTCTGGAAGATCCAATCCTTCACGCAAAAGATTCACGCCAACAAGCACATCAATTTCTCCTCGCCGTAACTTTTCCAAAATTCGCACACGATCCAAGGTGTCGACACCGCTGTGCAAATATTCTGTTTTAACTTTATTCTCTTTCAGGAATTCTGAAAGATCTTCTGCCATTTTTTTGGTCAGCGTCGTCACAAGCACCCGATTTTTCTTAGCAATTATTTTTTCAATTTCAATCATCACATCTTTCACTTGTCCTCGTGCTGGACGCAAAATTATTTCCGGATCAATAAGACCTGTTGGACGGATAACTTGTTCGACAAGATTGCTACCTCCATTTGAAACTTTCTCCATTTCATATTTCCCGGGTGTCGCCGAAACAAAAATTGTTTGCGTCATTTTCTTTTCAAATTCTTGAAATTTAAGCGGACGATTGTCATATGCACTCGGCAGACGAAAACCATTCTCGATTAAATTAGTTTTGCGCGAATGGTCGCCGTTATACATTCCGTTTAGCTGTGAAACTGTTACGTGTGATTCATCGATCACTGTGAGAAAACCTTTGGGAAAATAGTCTATCAAAGTATATGGCGCTTCACCACTCTCACGCCCCGTGAGAAAAAGTGAATAGTTTTCAATGCCATTGCAATAACCGACTTCGCGCATCATTTCTAAATCTTGGCGGGTGCGACGCCAAATCCGTTCAGCCTCCAAAGTTTTTCCAGAATCTCTGAAATATTTTTTTTGTTCTTCGAGCTCTCTTTCAATCTTCCCAAGAGCGTCTGCCATAATCGCTTCCGGCACAACAAAGTGCTTGGCCGGATAAATAAAAGTTTTCTCTAGAGTTGCCAATTTTTCCCCCGTCAAGAAATCATATTCCCAAATTTTCTGCACAACATCTTTTCCTAAATCAATTCTCGTCACAATCTCTCGCCCCGGTGTCATCACCTCCAAAGTATTTCCAGTCAAACGAAATTTTCCTCGTGACAAAATTTCACTGCGCACATATTGCATATCCACCAAAATTCGCGCGATTTTTTCTCGCTCCACTTTTTCTCCTGTTTTTACTTCAAGCATTGTATCCCGATAATAATCTGGTGAACCAAGGCCATAGATGCAAGAAACGGAAGCGCAAATGATCACATCACTTCGACTCATTAGTCCGGCAGTGGCAGCGTGACGAAGCCGATCAATTTCTTCATTGATCTGTGATTCTTTTTCAATATATGTGTCCGTTGATGCAATGTAGGCTTCTGGCTGATAGTAATCATAGTAGGAAACGAAATATTCCACTGCGCTCTTGGGGAAAAAAGTGCGAAACTCTTGTGCCAACTGTGCTGCCAAAGTTTTGTTTGGCGCAATCACCAATGTTGGTTTTTGCACATTTTCAATCACATTAGCAATAGTGAAAGTCTTTCCACTTCCCGTAACGCCCAAAAGCGTTTGAAATTGTTTTCCAGCTTTTAATCCTTTGGTCAGCTGAGAAATCGCTCTTGGCTGATCTCCTGCTGGTTTATATTTTGATGAAATTTTGAAAAGGTTAGACATGTTTCATATAAATCCAATAATTCAATAACATCAACTGATTTTTTTTATTTCAGCAACTCAACTTTTATTCCAACAACTCCCCACCTTTCTTGATTACTTTTTGAATAAAACTTTCCAATTGAATCATTCAATTCACTCTTCGATTCTCCGCCAAAATATTCACAAGGAAAACTGGAAAATAATTCTTCGAATGTTTCATAGCAATACAACGCCATCACTCGCACCAGAACTTTCTTTTTCACATCTTCCACATTAGAAAATTCGATCTGATCGCCAACATTCACTTTTTGTCTTTTCTCGTCATATAGTCTCGACTCAATAATCTTTTCACCACTTATAATTTTTTCAAATGGAAATTTGGTTAATGTCATGTGATGCAGCATAAAATTTTTTTAAGCCAAACTAAAAAATTACAAATACTTTCCTCCTCTTTCCTTAAGCTCTTCGACAATTTTTTTCACTTCTTGCGAACGCCCTTTGGGGCAGATGAGTAGTGCATCTTCAGTATCGATTATCACCAAGTCATCAACACCAACTGTCGCAATCAATTTTTTGTCGTTGCCATAGATTATGCAGCCGCAAGTGTCAATGTTAAGCCGCTCTCCTCGTACTAAATTTCGCTTCTCATCGGTTTTGGTAAGAAGATTTTCGTGGAGTGTGTCCCAGGCGCCAATATCTTTCCATTCAAATTCACCTTGAATAATAAGCACATCGCGTGGATCCATTTTTTCTGTTACCGCATAGTCAATAGAAATTTTCGGAATAGATAAATAAGTTTTCTTGATTTCGTCCGTTTTGTTTTCCCTGATTAAAACTTCAATTTCCTTGAGTTTCGCATAAATTTCCGGCGCATATTTTTCATAGGCCTCAAGAAATTTTGCTGGTGTCCACATATAATAGTTGGCGTGCCATAAATATGTGCCTTCTTCGATATATTTTTTAGCTGTCTCAAAATCCGGTTTTTCCTTATGTCCCAAAAATTCATAAAACTCAACGCCATTTTTGGAAAAGGTCCTTTCTCCAATTTTGGTATAGCCCAGAGCAGTGTTTGGACTGGTCGGATAAATCGAGATATCAAGCATTTTACCTGTTTCTAAAATTACATTTTCCGCCTCTTTGATTGAATTTATGAAACGATCAACTCGGCCGATATAGTGATCGGAAGGAATAAAAGCCATCGGCTCGCTGGGGTCCAAGATATTAAGATAAACTGCAGCGAAACCCATGGCCGGAGCAGTGTCTCTTCTTCCCGGCTCAACAATAATATTACTCTCCGAAAAATCAGGCACTAATTTTTTGACTTCCGGAAGAAGTTCTGCCGTGGTTGCAATATAGATTTTATCTTTCGGAAAATCAGAAAAACGATCCAAAGTTTCTTCAAACATTGTTTTTTCCGAAATCAAACGGCAAAACTGTTTCGGTTTATCACTCCTGCTCATCGGCCAAAGACGTGAGCCACCCCCACCGGCTAGAATTACGATACGCATATGTTTATTGGTTACTGTTTAGTGTTTCATCTTAATTAAACCACACTGCCCAAGAAAACGAAAGATGACAATTCTTAACCCTCTATTTTATGGCTATTTGAAGCACCATAATAGCCATAAATAGCCTTTTTGCCCTTGACGAAAGAATAATGGCGTGCTAATCTCAAATGAGTTATTCAACCAATTTTAAACGTAAAATAAAAACTCACCACTTTATAAAAATTTATTAAATTTTCAAAAAATGCTAAGAATAATCAACATAACTGAAATCATTATTGCCATTTGCCTGGTTGTTTCCATTCTACTTCAAAATAAAGGCGCCGGTCTTTCCGGAACATTTGGCGGGGGATTCCAGGGTTACTATACAAAACGCGGATTCGAGAGATTTCTGGTTTTTTTTTCAATTTTTCTCGCTTCGACTTTCATAATTTTAGCTATTATTAATTTGATTTTGACTAATAAGTTAAGTTAAAAAAAAATATTAGTAAACAAATCGAAAATTGCAAATGGCTCTCGCTGAAATGTTTTTTCAGACTCTACCGAGTCAGCAACTTCAAAGAAGCACTCTTACTTTCTTTTTTAATTTTACTTTTTATCTCTTCACTAACTTATTGGGCAATTTCTTTTTACTATTCCCACACATTAGCCCTTCCAAACTATGGAGATGAATATATCGAGGGTAGCGTAGGACAACCGCAACATATCAACCCACTGCTATCTATTTCCAATGATGTGGATGCTGATTTATCTGAAATCATCTATAATGGGCTTTTGAAATATGACAAAAATGGTTTACTTACACCGGATCTCGCCGAAAGCTATGAAATCAGTGAAGACAAAACTACCTACATATTTCATTTGAAAAAAAATATTACTTGGCACGATGGCACACCATTTTCTGCTCGTGATGTGATTTTTACTTTTAATTTAATTACTGATCCGGCCTACAAGAGCCCATTGCGTTCCAATTGGCAAGGCGTAACCGCAAGTCTCATTGATGATGAAACAATTACCTTCATCACAAATCCATATGCCGGTTTTCTTAACAACGCAACTTTCGGGATTCTCCCACAGCATATTTGGGACAGTGTAAAACCTGATAATTTTTCCTTGGCTCAGTTGAATCTTGAGCCTATTGGCACTGGACCCTATAAATACACCTCCTTTCTGAAAGATTCCAAAGGCAACATCCTTTCCTACAAGCTAGTTGCTAACCCAAACTATTTTGAAGGTAAGCCATATCTTTCTAAGATCACATTCAATTTCTACACTGACGATACCTCTGCCCTCGATGCCTACAATCGCAAAGAAATAATGGGAATGAGTAGCATATCTTCGCAAAAAATCACAGAAATCAAAAATAAAAAAAGCTCTTTAGAGCATTCTTTCTCCATTCCTAGATATTCAGCCGTCTTTTTAAACCAAACTAAAAGTTTACCCTTGGCTGAGGATAAAGTTAGAGAAGCTTTAAATTATGCCACCGATCGAGAAGAGATTATTAGGCTTGTACTTAGCGGTAAGGGTTCGCCGGCTTATTCTCCAATTTTATCAGGAATGATTGGCTATTCGCCAGATTTGGGAAAAATAAATTATGAACCAGAAAAAGCCAAAGAATTACTCGATAGCGCCGGCTGGAAAATATCCGACGATACTTTCCGCAAGAAGGGCGATGCTTTCCTAGAGATAAATCTTATCACGACCGACTGGGATGAGTTTTCCAAAAGCGCTGAAATCCTAAGAGATCAATGGGGAAAAATTGGCGTTAAAGTCAACATTAACAGTCTTTCTGTTTCCGATATTCAGCAAAATTATATTCGGCCAAGAGAATATGAAGCGCTCCTGTTCGGACAAGTGTTGGGAGCCGAACCTGATCTTTATTCTTTCTGGCACTCAGCTCAAAAGAAAGACCCAGGACTAAACTTAGCGCTTTTTGGCGATAGCGAAACGGATAAACTGGTTGAGGATGCTCGAGTTGAGTTTGATCGAGAAAAAAGGATAAATTTTTATCTTGATTTTCAAAAAAAATTAGTTGAAGAAATTCCTGCCATCTTCCTTTGTTCACCTGAATATATTTATCCGGTCAATAAGAAAGTTCAAGGTATTGATGCCGAAAATCTAATTTCTCCAGCCAAGCGCTTTTCAAATATCTCTAAATGGTATATTAATACTAAAAGAGTTTGGAAATAATTATTTTTAAAATAAACAATAT
>CAIMLT010000034.1 GCA_903842445.1 uncultured bacterium | reverse complement strand
TGTATAGTCTATGTATTTTATATAGTTAAAAATTGAAAATACTTGATATTTTATATAGTGTGGTATATAATATCTATAGATTTATAGAAATAAAAAAATTGTATGATAAAAAGAGATATTCTGGAAAAAATAGTTTATTGGCTTAAGAAGGACAAAATCCTTGTTCTTAAGGGCGCCCGCCAGGTGGGAAAAACGACTCTTTTGAAAGAAATTGAAAAATATGCGAAAAAGTCTTTCCCTGAAATAGCAGTTTCCTATCTTGATGCGAGTAATCCCCTCAACAAGGCCATTTTCGAATCAACACTTTCACTTGAAAGGTATTTGAGTCAAAACTTTAATTTTCCAAACCAATTTGTTTTCTGCATGATTGACGAATTTCAAACCATTGAAAATTCTGGAATGTTCCTAAAAAATGTCTTTGATGAATATAAAGGACAATTGCAATTAATAGTCAGTGGGTCGAGTTCGCTTGAAATAACAAAAAATACTGAGTTTCTCACTGGGCGTTCGCTTGATTTTGATATTGAAAGAATTACATTTTTTGAATACATAAACTACTCCCTTAAAACTAAAATTAAATCAGTTTCGCTGGAAAATTTTAGTGATCTTGAATCTTTTTATAAGATTTTTAAATCAAGAATTGATCCATTTTTCAATGAGTATGTTACATTTGGAGGATACCCAGAAGTGATAACGACAAATCTTATCGAAGATAAAAAAATAATTCTGGAAGCAATTATAAAAAAATATCTCGAAAAGGATGTCGCTGATTTTCTGAGAGTAGAAAATGTGACTGCGTTTAATAATCTTTCCAAGGTGCTTTGCGCGCAAATAGGAAGTTTGGTTAATAAAAGCGAACTTGCCAATACTCTGAATATTAGCAGTATTAGTGTCGATAAGTATCTCGATATTCTCGCAGGAACCTATATTTTTGATTTTTGCAGGCCGTATTTTAAAAATGTTCGCAAGGAGATCAGTAAGATGCCGAAAGCGTATGTTCTTGATTTAGGCATAAAAAGTTATTTGCAGAAAATGGAAAATATTCAAGAAGTGCCAGGTGGTGATACTTTAGAAAATTTCGTCTATCTTGCTATAATAGCTCAATTTTCAAAAAACAGTGTTTATTTTTATCGGACAACCGCTGGCTCAGAAATAGATTTTATTATTGAAAAGGACAACAGAAAACTTATTCTATGTGAATCGAAATATAGCAATAACCCGCGTGCTCCGCTTGCCATGCAGGCTTTTGTTCAAAAATATCCCGAGCAGGTTGAAAAAAGGGTTATTATAACAAAGGATGTGCTTAAGCAGCAAGGAAATATTTATTTTATTCCAGCGAGCATTTTCCCATTTGTGAGAATGTAGATTGAGTCAAAATCCCGATGGTTCGATTGGTGCGGAGAATATTGACTTTGGGTCTAAGAATTTTCAGGGGACGATTCAAAATGACAATTTGCCAGACGGGCATTTTTGGGAAACTTGGTTGCAAAAGCCGATTGAAAATAACCAAAATCATTTGATGGCCAATGGTTATGCTAATTCTTGGGTGATTGATACGAATGCGATTTGCGGAGTGGATTCCGGCAGGAGTTTATCCGCCGAAGAGGCGGGAGGGAATTTCAAATGCATCAAAAATCCTGACGGATCCTATGACTTTGAAATGGTGGTGGAATTCTGGCCACAGAGACTTTTTTATGTCGGCTTGGGAATATCTGGTCTGACTTTGTTGGGTTGCGTTGGATATCTGGTTTATGACTGGAAAAGAAAACGAAAAAAGTCTTTAAAAAACAGTCATGAAGAGCAATAAATATGGGGCGGACAGTGTTTACAGGAAAAAGGATTTTTGTATATACTAAAAGTAGCGATAAACCATAAATAGTTTATAGATATATATGAAAAATACTAGCTTGTCCGAAAAAGATGTAAAAATTGACAGAGTTTGAACATATGCTATTATAATCCATATAGTTCCGCTTTTTAGGAATAATAAGGAATAAATATGCAATATATAGAGATAAGAGCCAATTTAAAAGATTTTATGGTCATTTCTGCTAATGACATTTCGAAGGTTGACCAGAGCTTTCATAAGCAACGATTGAGTGAATGGCAGAAGAAAGGCTATATCAAGAAAATTGCTAAGGGCTATTATATTTTTTCTGATTTGGAAATTAACGAATCGGTCTTGTTTATTATTGCCAACAAAATTTTTGATCCATCCTACGTTTCGCTAGAAATGGCTTTATCCTATTATGGGCTCATTCCTGAGAGTGTTTATAGTATTACCTCAATTACTTCCAAAAAGGCATATAAACTTGCTTCTCCATTGGGTCAGTTTAATTATCGTAAAATAAAGCCCGAATCGATGTTTGGCTACAAACTGGTTAATTATCAAAATCATAGTTTCAAAATAGCAGAAATTGAAAAAGCTATTCTGGATTACTTTTATGTAAATTCGAAGTTGAAAACAAATGGTGAATTTGAGGAGCTGAGAATCAATAGAGATGCATTTCAAGAAAAGGTTGATATTAAGAAGTTAAGAGAATATCTCGCTCAGTTTAGCAATAAGGTCTTGGAAAAGAGAGTTAATTTGTTTTTGAAATATATCAATGCTTAGTCTGCAAGAAATCGAAAAATATTATCCAGAAAAGATTAGAGTTTTTAAGCGAAATTTGCTTCGCGAATATTTGCAATACAAAATTTTGCAAATTATTTTCAATTCAAAATATGCCAATAAGCTTTCGTTTTTGGGAGGTACGGCACTTCGAATTGTTCACGATAATACTCGATTTTCGGAAGATTTAGATTTCGATAATTTTGGCCTCAAGGAAAAAGAATTTGATGAAATATCCTTGGTTGTCAAAAAGCAGATGGAGCTGGAAGGTTATGACGTAGAAATCCGCAATGTATTTAAGGGTGCTTATCGGTGCTATGTTCGGATCCCAAGGTTACTTTTTGACAGTGGTCTTTCTGGCTATGAGGAAGAAAAAATTCTCATTCAACTTGATACTGCGCCGCACGGCTTTCAATATGAACCTGAGAAGGCAATTCTTAATAAGTTCGACGTGTTTACGGAAATTGATGTTACCCCGCTTAGCATTATTTTATCACAAAAAATCTTTGCTATTTTCAATCGCAAAGCCATGAAGGGAAGGGACTTTTACGATACGGTTTTTTTACTTTCCAAGATCAGGCCTGATTATAATTATCTTCAGCTTAAATTGAAAATACAAAACGGACAGGAATTGAAAACTAAATTGCTATCTCTTGAGGGTAATGTCGATTTTAATGAGATGGCCTTAGATGTCGAGCCATTTTTGTTTAATGCTGAAGATTCTAAAAAGGTAGTTCTTTTTGAAAAATATATAAAAAGCGTGGAACTTTAGGATTTTCAGGGTACAATTCAAAATGACAATTTGCCAAACGGGCATTTTTGGGAAACCTGGTTGCAAAAGTCAATTGATAACAATGCCAATCATCTGATGGCCAATGGTTATGCTAATTCTTGGGTTATTGATACCAATGCGATTTGCGGAGTGGATTCCGGCAGGAGTTTATCCGCCGAAGAGGCGGGAGGGAATTTCAAATGCATCAAAAATCCTGACGGATCCTATGACTTTGAAATGGTGGTGGAATTCTGG
>CAIMLT010000033.1 GCA_903842445.1 uncultured bacterium | reverse complement strand
GCAATTCCTTGTTTTATCCAACAATTGTTATAGAACTCACAATTTATACAGATACACATAAAAGTTTTTATTTTGATAATTTCTTATTGGGGGCGGAGGGACTTGAACCCTCACGACCGTAAATAGTCAACGGATTTTCTATTTTTTGTTTTTTAATAAAATAACAATGTTTATTATCTTTCAAAAAATATGGACTCTCCCTTTACCTTTACAAGGTAGTTCCCATCGAGTCTCTGCACCTTTTTACTTGTATGAAGTAAACTTGGCTCAGGATTACCCTTTTCTTTATTTTAGAAAATGAGTTTTTCTGAATTTGAGAACTTACAAATTTTTGCTCAAAATTTAAGTCCGTTGTGTCTACCATTCCACCACGCCCCCTTAAATACATTTTATAGAAATCTTTTTAAACGTTTTTTGCAACTAAATCTTCAAGGCGGTACCCAGATTTGAACTGGGGAATCGAGGATTTGCAATCCACTGCCTTACCGCTTGGCGATACCGCCAGAAAACTGGTGCCCAAAGCCAGACTCGAACTGGCGACACACGGATCTTCAGTCCATTGCTCTACCAACTGAGCTATTTGGGCTAGACAAATGTATAGGTTAATTTTATATTAGACAACTAAAAAAAAGAAATATAACTAAACTTTTAAAAAGCTATAAATAATCAGATATTTCTCAGTTCTTACATTTTTAAGGTTTGAAAACCTTAAAAATATAAGAATTTCTAAAAGAACAAATTAATTAGTTTTAATACTTGCTAATTCTTGTTCTAGGTCTTTCATCTTATTTTCTAACTCTTGATAATTATCAGTTTTTTGTGCCTCTTTTATAGAAGTTATCAAAGCTTGAATTTTTTGTTTCTCTGCTTCTGAGAAATTTGCATTAGGATCAGTAATACGTTTTTCCGCTTGATAAGCTAACATCTCTGACTTATTTCTTATTTCGATTCTTTGTTTTCGTTGTTGATCCAATTCTGCATTCTTAGCAGCTTCTTCAACTAAAGTATCTACTTCAGAACGGTCTAATGTAGAAGCATTTTGAATAGTAATCGATTGTGTTTGACCTGTTACTTTATCTCTTGCTCGAACTGACAAAATACCATCAGCATCAATATCAAATGTCACTTCAATTTGTGGAACACCACGCGGCGCTGCTGAAATATTTCCTAATTCAAAATGTCCTAAACTCTTATTATCAGAAGCTAATAGACGTTCACCTTGTAAAACATGAATATCTACTTTTGGTTGGTTATCTTCAGCAGTTGAAAAAATTTCAGTTTTTGTAGCAGGAATAGTAGTATTTCTTTCAATCATACGTGTCATTAAACCGCCAATAGTTTCAACTCCTAATGAAAGAGGGGTAACATCTAATAACAATACATCTTTTATTTCACCAGCTAAAACAGCACCATTAATAGCCGCACCAACAGCAACAACTTCATCTGGATTAACTGTTAAATTAGGTTTTTTAAATGTTAATTTTTCAACAAGATCTTGAATTGCTGGGATACGTGTTGAACCGCCTACTAGAATAACTTCATTAATGTTGTTTGGGCCTAAGTTCGCGTCATTAATTGCTGTTTGAACAGGGTATTCACAGCGCTGAATTAAACCTGAACATAATTCATTAAATTTCCCACGAGTTAAAGTCATGTCAACATGTTTTGGACCAGTCTCAGTTACAACTAAATAAGGTAAACTAATTGTAGTTTCAGATAGTTGAGATAATTCAATTTTTGCTTTTTCTGCTGCTTCTAAAATTCGTTGTAGAGCTTGTTTATCGTTTTGATTTGAAGACTTTAACGTAATACCTTCTTTTGATTCAAAATCGGCTAAAATATGTTTCATAATAGCTGAATCAAAGTCGTCGCCACCTAGATGTGTGTCACCAGCGGTTGCTAAAACTTCAAATACGCCATCACCAACTTCTAAAATTGAAACATCAAATGTACCACCACCAAGGTCAAAAATAAGTATTGTCTCATTGGTTTTTTTATCTAATCCATAAGCAAGTGCTGCTGCAGTTGGCTCATTTATAATACGTAGAACTTCTAAACCAGCTATTTTTCCAGCATCTTTTGTAGCTTGACGCTGTGAATCATTAAAATAAGCAGGTACAGTAATTACAGCTTTTGTTACTTGTTCATTAAGAAATTTACTTGCATCATCACTAAGTTTTCTTAAAATTTGAGAAGAAATTTCTTCAGGACTAAAATCTTTATCTAGCACGGGACAATAGATCTTAACATTTTTTCTTTCATCTTCTGTAACCTTATAAGAAACTTGTTTTGATTCTTCTGCAATTTCATTTGCTTTTGAACCTATAAATCTCTTTACTGAATAAAAAGTATTTTCAGGATTTATTACTGCTTGTCGTTTTGCCATGGCACCGACAATAAGTTCTTTCGTTTTAAGAGCATAACCCACAATTGAAGGTGTAGTTCTAAAACCTTCAGCATTTGGTATTACAATTGGAGTACCAGCTTGAACAACAGATACTACAGAGTTTGTAGTTCCAAGATCAATTCCTACTACTTTTGCCATCTTTTTTTTTATTTACACGCAAAATTTTCGAAGTATCTTAAGTATTGAGT
>CAIMLT010000032.1 GCA_903842445.1 uncultured bacterium | reverse complement strand
CTACAAAGATATACTCGCTGTCCGGCAAAATTGCTCGCACCCAGACTTTCTTTTTTATCCTTCCGGGGATATATTCTTCCAAAAAAAAGCTTTCATCAAATTGTCCGGCATAATTTTCCGCGTACCAAGTCAGCATTTCTTTGCCAGGATATTTCAGAGAGTCGCGATAAACATCTTTGATTCCTTCCATTCCTTCAAAATAGCGGATTTCCGGTTTTCGGTCGATCAGATTGGTGAAAGCCAGAAGCTGGGGCATTATTTTATCAATCTTTCCCTTTCTTTCCTCCATAATCTGATTAAGTTTTTGCGGATCTTCGGCAAAAAAAACCGAAGCAGCTTCTTTTCGTAACGAACTGATAAGTCCCTTTTCTTTCAGGGATTCCAGGACTAAATAAGCTGTTGTGCGCTTAATGCCGGCTTTTTTTGCCAGTCGGCTAACAGTCGTTTCGCCAAGTTCCAAAACATGTGGATGCTAAATATCACAAGTTCTTAATCTCGGAATGGCTCGAAAAAGATGAAGAGTCTGAATTTGATCCTTGTCAACATGTGCCAATTGAGAAAGGAGGGTTCATTATTTGGAAAGGAGGATTATAAATCCTTAGAGCAGCCGCCCCAAAATCGGGGTAGCTGCTTTTTTCTTGAAAAAATACGCAGAGTGGGTTATTATTAAAATCAAGTTGAATGTGGAATAGGGCGTGTGGCGGAATTGGTATACGCGTATGCTTCAGGAGCATATGAGAGCAATCTCTTGAGAGTTCGAGTCTCTCCATGCCCACTATGAAAATAATTATTACTAAAAATACTGCCGGTGAACGGCTGGATAAATTCCTAAGCGGAGGAGATTTTTTTGATGGAAAAATTACACGCAGTGAAATTTCTCGGCAGATTAAAGCCCAAAGGATTTTAGTAAACAAAGAAAAAATTAAGCCAGGCTATCTTCTCAAAAATAATGATGAAGTTTTTTTTGATTTTGAGTTTAGCGAAGAGAAAATAATTTTGCCGCGCGAAAAAAAAGAATTGCCTGTTATTTTTTCAGATGAAAATATCATTGTTATTGATAAGCCGGCCGGGATGCAAGTGCATCCGGATGATACGCGAAAAGAGGAAACTTTGGTGAATTACCTTGTTGCACAATTTCCAGAAATAGAAAATATTTGTGACAACACAAAAGAAGGAAAAATGCGGCCGGGAATTGTTCATCGCTTGGACAAAGATACGAGTGGAGTGATTGTTATCGCGAGAAATACAGAAACTTTTTTAGAACTCAAGAGACAATTTCAAGACAAGGAGATAATCAAAAAATATCAAGCAATTGTGTATGGCGTGCCAGATCCGGTGGAGGGTGTGATTGAAAAACCCTTAGCGCGTTCAGCGGATTATAGGAGGCAAGTGGTTGCCGGACATAAAACGAGAACGAAAATTCGTGAAGCAGTGACTGAATATCGAACACTAAAAACATTAGGAAGTAATTTTGCTCTAATGGAGCTTTCTCCAAAAACTGGCCGGATGCATCAAATCCGCGTGCACCTGACTTCAATTGGGCATCCGATCGTAGGAGACAAAAAATATTTCTTGCGTGACATTAAGCGTCTTGATTCAGCCAGAAGACAACTGCTTCACGCTGAATCAATCAGATTTACTCTTTTTGGCAATGGCTATGAATTTAGTTCCCAGCTTCCACAGGATTTTTTGGATTTTACCAGTTTCCTTGACGAAAAAGGGTAAAAGAGATAGTATATAAAAGCGAAAAATTGCACCACTTGGTGAAATTTTCAAGGAAGGACAAGAGGCTTTTCGAGCCTATTTTAGTTTAAATCAATAATTTGCTATAATAATTATATGGAAAAGAAAATAATTGAGTTTAACGCATCGCAGAGAGCAATAAAAAATGAACAGAAATTTCGTAGTGGCGATGTTGTTAAAGTTTATTTACGAATTAAAGAAGGTGCCAAGGAAAGAACGCAACTTTTCGAAGGTTTGATTATTGCGGTCAAGGGTGGACAAAGCTCTTCTCCGACAATTACTGTGCGAAAGGTAACGCATGATGTTGGTGTGGAAATGATTATTCCAGTTGGATCAAAGAATGTTGAAAAAATTGAACTCGTGAAGCGGGCTAAGGTGCGAAGAGCTAAGCTTTATTATGTTAGAACACTGACTACTAAACAGAGTCGAATGAAATACAAGGATATTAAAGATGTGAACAAGAAAGATAAGCCAAAAACAGAAACTGCCAAAACAAAAGAAGCTCCTGTAAAAGTTTCAGAAAAAGTCGAAGAAATTAAAGCCGAATAAAGTTTTGCGCCTTCGTGGTGGAATTGGTATACACACATGCTTGAGGTGCATGGGTCGCAAGGCCGTGCGGGTTCGAGTCCCGCCGAAGGCACCACGAAATTGGAATGGAATTATTAAAAAACAGCCGGATCCTTAGCTCAATGGCTAGAGCACCTCGTTTACACCGAGGGGGTTATAGGTTCGAGTCCTATAGGGTCCACATTTAAAACGAGCCGAAAATGTTCAGCTCCACCAAGGGGCGGGTAGGGTCAGAGCGAAATAAATATTTTTAAGATTGAAATTGTATTTAGGCGAAAAGCCGAAGTAGCTCAGCGGTAGAGCGAAGGACTGAAAATCCTTGCGTCGGCAGTTCAACTCTGCCCTTCGGCACATAACAGTAGCATAAAGAAATGTGTAGCAGCTTGTTACATTTTGGCGGGCCTGCCCGCCGAAGCGTAGCGCAGGCGGGTATCGTATAGTGGCTAATATACGTCCTTGCCAAGGACGAGCGACGGGTTCGATTCCCGTTACCCGCTCAAAAACACAAAAAGCTTCAAAATTATTGGAGTTTTTTGTGTTTTTGAGCTGCTTTTACGCTCAAGCTCGAACTTTTTTCCAAGACCTGCCTGTTCAGTAGGAAACTTTTGAATAAATATTTTTTATGGTAAGATAATAATATCAAAAAAGAAT
>CAIMLT010000031.1 GCA_903842445.1 uncultured bacterium | reverse complement strand
ACATAATATTTATTATTTTCCAATTTATGCACAAAATCTAAGAAACCCTGATAATCTCCAGTCAAATTAACTTGCATAGAGATATATTGCTTATAGGTCAATCCATCCTCGATGCTCTTCTTGTCTTTTTTGACGGTATTTTTTTTAACCGCATTCTCAGCGTCTTTTTTAACTACTAGTTTATCCTGATTTTCATTTAAGACTTTGATTTCTACTTCATTTTTTGTTTCTTCAGCTAAAGCTTCTATATGTTTTATAAAATCAACTTTGCTATTTGCATCAAGAATTGTCCCGGTAGCTTCTTTATTTTTTTCAAATTCGGCGTTAGTTTCTTCCATCTTTGGTATTTTTTCTATGTTCAATTTTTCTAAATTATTATCAATAATTTTTTCCTGAATTAAATTTGCTTTCGCTTGAATTCTTTTTGCCATGAACAAACCAGCCCAATAGCAAAGGCTAATCATTACCAAAACAAATAATCCAATACTGCCGGAAATCTTATGTTTTTTAAAAAAAATGTTCATTTATTTTTAACGCATTCTTCCTTTATTTCTAGATCTATTTGAAAAATAACATTCTCCTTGGAAACTAAATTAGAAAGTGGCAAGTTTATATTTTCAAAACAGCTTTCTTTTTCTAAATTATCCTTTAATGACAGCAAGTCATCTCGCGTTTCAGCTTTTCCTGTAAAATATAACGAAAAATTGTTTGTGGTTATCCCGCTAATATCAACCTTATCCGGAATTGCGCTTTCTAATTTGGAAAACAAACTCAACCAATAGATTTGGTCGCTAGCAATGCTAGAAACTTTAGAAATCTTGGAGTTTATTTCAGAAAATTTATGTTCATAATATTTTATCGTCTCGTATTGCGCTCCGCTTGATTTATCAATTTTATTATCTGAAGCCAGCTTTAAGTTACAACTTAATAAATAATCCACTCCGAAGACAAACCCAAAAAAAATCACTGCCACGGAAAAAATTACAGCTTCCCATACCAAAACAACCCGAAACTGCTCAGCCAGCTGAATCTCCTTTTTTTTGCTAAGCGGAAGTAAGTTAATTCCTATTTGCATAATCCTTTTTTCTCATCGCAAGACCAATGGCATTTGTAAATTGCATTGACTTCTCTTTATTAATTATCGGCAAACGTTCACCAAAATCTAAATTTATCCAAGGATCGCCAATGCAAATCTTATTCTTCAGCCTTTTTGCTAAATATGGAACTAGCCCTTTCAGATTGGCACCACCGCAAATAACAATTTTTTCAACTTTTCCAGACTTATCGCTTAAGTTTTGATAAAAATCAATAGTTCTTTCTATTTCGATGGAAAGCCCTTCTAAATAAGCCTTCATCGAATTAAAAACTGAACCATCGCCATTGAAGCAACCCACACCATCTGAAATTTTCATTTTTTCTGCCTCTTCACTTCCAATTCCTAGTGTTTTAGCGATCGCATCAGTCACGCCATTGGAAGAAAAAGAAATGCTAGATGTAAAAAATGGAACACTCCCCTCTTCCACAACAAAATTCGTTCTTTTCGAACCCAAATCAACAATCAAAGAAACTTCTTTCGATGTCTCCGCGCTATGAACAAGACTCCTGGATGTGGCTATTGACTCCGTCTCTAGGGCGTGAACTTCCAAACCAGCGCCCTCAAGCACCTCCAAGAGATCATCAACAATTTCTCGAGAAATAGCGACGGTTAAAATATTTTGTTTATCCGAAGATTCATCAATCAATTGCCAATCATAATAAACTTGATCGACGGACAGTGGGATGCTAGCTTCAATTTCCCATTTTATGGCCTCACCGATTTCTGTTTTTTCCATTTTAGGGATAGAGAGCACGCGCAAAAAAACTTTTGATTCAGGAAGAGAGCAGATAACTTTTTTTGTATTTATTTTTTTTGGTTGAGCTGTCGCAATTGCGTTTTTAATCGCCTGTATTGTCTTTTGTTTATCAATTATCCGGCCATCTTCAATACAACCACATGGAATAGATGCTATGGAGTATGATCGAACAAAATCATTGGAACCATTTTTTCCTAGTTGCAAAATCTTAATAAAAAGATCTCCCAGATCAAGACCAAAATATGTCTCTTCAAAATTAATTATATTTTTTTTCAAGAAATTCATATTTTAATTATAGCACACTTTTTTGTTTTATATTTTTACATCTCCTCCCAAAGATCAATTGCGTATTCTGTGCCGGTGGGAAAATATGGTGGCGGACAATAAAGTAAATTGTTATCGAAATTATATAACCGTACTGCGAAACCACTGTTTCCATGCTGAAAATATGGCTGAAGATATGAAGTAATCGCCCCATTAAACGTTAAGGAATCTTTTCCAGAGAAAGAGTTATCATTAATTCCTACCAATCCACTCTGTGCCATAAGAGCAGCATCTACGGTGAATTTAGTTGGACACGATCCTAATACACGAATATCTCGTTGCGCGATAAGCCCAAGCATATTATTACAATCATAGGCGGTATAGCGCAAATTATTATTACTGATTCCGATATAGATATCTCGTTGATCGCCTCCACCCGAAAGGTTGGCGGCAACAATCGACAATCGTTTATTATTAACCACACCTTCCACCCAAACATTATTCTCTACGAACAATACCCCTCCATTAGGAATTGTATAATTACTCAAACAAGAGCCACTGCAACTGGTGCACGTTCCAGGCTCAGTATTTTTCAAATATCTACTAATCACATGCGTATTGCTATTAGCAGCGCTGACTGTGCAAACATCAAATGTTCCATCGCTTTTTAAAATAATTTTCCTGCCAAAGCCAGTCGAATCAAAGTACTTCCCTTGTCCATTATTAGCTTGCTCTTTCATATTTGCCAAATCACTTGTTAGTCCTGTGAAGCTAACCTCGGAAACAGGGAATTCTCTTCCGCCCATAAAAACATCCGAATGCTCAAGAACCGTACCATCGGGCCAAGGAAAGGCAGGAGCTGCTGCATCAGCCGGATCGACAGTCGTATGCACACCAAATTGTTTTTTGCTTCCTCCATATGTCGGATCATAAAATGATGGTAATAATGAACTAACCGTATTATGCGCTTTTCCATCAAAACGAATTCCATTATTAGAATGAATCTTGCCATAAACTTCAGACTCGCTTCCAAAATTAATAAAGCTATTGGACAAAAATGTATATTCACTCCAAGATGGCCTCCTGAAGCGCACCTTCACGGTTCTCTTCATTTCCGGAGCCTTGTTTGTCCATCCGGTTGATTTAATATTTATTATTGTTGAACCAGGCTCCGGAGGGGTAATGACAAGCTGATATTGCCCGATATTATCTTCATAATTAGTCACCTCGGGAGAAAAACCCATCGTCCCTCCAGTCTCCAAAAAATCATTAATTTCCAATGCGGTTTTTCCAGACGTTTCATGAGCGAGGTACCAACGGTAATAATAGATCCCGGCTTCAGCAATTTGAAAAGCTTTCTCTTTTTCAACACGATTAAAGCTGAATTTAAGTTGCGACGAAACATAGCTCAGAATCGAAACTAAAATAATCATCACAATTAACATTACTACTAAAATGTAAGCCAGCACGGAACCAGAACTATTTTTTTGTTTTTTACTAAAAGCTATATGCTTCATATTTATTTAATTCGATCATAATCATTCAAATTTCGCATTTCCACGAATGTTCGCAATTCAATATTATCCGGGGCACGATTTGGATCGATATTTATTTTAAGATGAATCTTGATAAGCCTTACTCTGGAAACATTGACTGGTGCTGTTAAGGGAAGCTGGCTAGATGCTCCAGCATATTCTTTGTCATAATAATAGAATAGTGGCTCAGATTCCAGATTAACAATTCTAGTGGCAATCATAAGAACTTCCTGATCGCCATCAGGATAAGATTTTGGCATCGTTTCCGTAGGATTGGTAACACCCATCAAAATATCTGAACTGCTTTTATAAATATGCAACCGCTCGGTTATTCCATCACGATCATAATCCGAATAGACACTTAATTCATTGCCATCCGCTAGCTCAACTGGATAAGCTCCATTGTCTCCCTGTCTTACGCTCCGCAAATAACCGGTAATTACATTCACTCCACGCGAAACTGCCATAGAAGATTGGCCCATTTCCAGTGTATATGAATTATTGCGCCAAGCATTAATAAAAAGTAAAGTGAAACCTTCCAATCCGATAGCAAATATGGCAATTGCCACAAGCGTTTCAATTAAAGTTAGTCCCAATCTGCCAGCCGAATTTACCTGGATATCAACAGGCACAATACTTAACTTTTTTTTATCTCCAAGCATTTTGTTTTTGCTCTTTTATGAAGCTGTTATTTTTTTCGTTTCCAACTTCAATTCATCCGGATTAATTATAACACTTGAATCACTATCAGAAAATCCATCAGCTCGAATTTCCAATTGATAGGTGCCCGGCAAAAATGGAACGGCTGAGTCTGGGAAAAAAACTTTTCCATCGCTTGCTGTTTCTATTTCCTTATCATACCCTAATGTTGTGTTTATAAGTCGCACACGAGCTCCCTGAATAGGTAAATCATCAAAATCATCCAGCACCGTCATCAAAAGAGCAGGTGTGGTTTTTTTTGCTAACCTTACTTTAACTTCCAAGGTTCCCACCGCAGAAAGCAGAAAAAAGGATGCTCCAGGATTAATACTTATTATCTCATAATCATCAAGTGCCGAATCAATTAAGGAAAAATTATAACCGCCGGGACTGACTAAGTTGAATTCTTTTTCTCCATCAGATTCAGTTTCACTATTTTGGTTAAGGTTATAAATTGAAACTGATGGTAGCACAGTCATATCAGTTCCCAGCTTTCTACCTCCAACCAAATAAAAATCAACATTAGCAATTGGCTCGTCCAAAGGATTTACTGTTAGGATTCGAATATTAGCCAATTCATTTTGCACAATGTTTTTCACATTCATTGAGCCCGTTACCACTGAAGCATGAACATCAACCGGCTCATACGAACTTTCGGGGTAGGGTGGCATAGTAACAACTGTTTCATGTCCTGCTTTTGTTACGGTAAGCTGATATTGCTGTATGAAATTGGACAAACCGCTTCCCATAAAAGTTACACTCCCTGAGGCATCAGTATAGCTATAGGTGTCAATACCTGATGCAGGATTATATATAGCAACCTTGGAATCTGGAATTCCCGCGCCACCTGGCTGATCACTGAAAACATTCACAGAGAGAATTCCATCGCCAATCCTCTTTATCTCATTGCCTGGTGGAACAAAACGCGAAATCAATTCAACTTTCTCAGTATTTTCCCCATTGCTCCAGGAAACAGTCAGGGTTACTTTTTTATAATCCTCAAACCAAATAACGTCGCTGAAGCCTGTCCCATCAAAAGGATCATCGACATAAGCCACTTCAGTGTGCACATGATACTGACGAGTATTTTCGTAGATATCTTCATCTTGCGGAATATCTCCTTCAATCGCGCCTCCATCCGTAGCAATACTATCATAGGTAAGATTACGAATAATCTCAATCTTTTCACTGGCAATTGCCAAAGCACCGAGCCGATTTTTAGCATCTTGAATATAGCGAATGCCCACAGTGAAAACTGAATAAAAAGTTACAGTAATTAAAGAAAAAATAAAAAGCACCGTCAATGCTTCGATCAACATAAACCCACGGCGGTCAACACCTGTTATTTGATTTTTTGTTTTTTTTATCACGCCTATTTAATATTATCCATTAAACTATACATTGGCTGAAGCATAGAAATAGCAAAAAATCCAACCGCGCCACCGATAAAAATCATGAGGACTGGTTCAATAATGGAAGACATATTTTTGGAAATTTGTGAAATTTCATCTTCATAGAACTCCGCTAATTTCAAAAGCACGACTTCAGTTTTTCCTGTTTCTTCTCCCACTTGCGCCATCTGTGCCATAAGAACCGGAAAAACCTTAGTATTTTTTTCTATTACTTTACTAAGGCTAATCCCTTTTTGCACATCTTCAATTCCACGCATAGCAGCATTTTTATAATAATAATTCGTTAAAGTGTTAGAAATAATAGTGAGTGCTTGCACGACCGGGACTCCGCTACGAAGCAATGAACTATAGATTCTGGCAAATCTAGCGCAATTAACTTTTATTACCATATTTTTTATTACCGGAATATTAATCAAAATAAAGCCTAACATTTTTTTACCTATCTCTGTTGTTAACATGAATTTAATTGCAAAACCAAAAATGACAAAACCAACCACCACTAAAATAGCATGAGCTCTCAATAAATTGCTCATGCCTATGATAAATCGCGTCGAAGCTGGCAACTGGACATCCATATCAGCAAAAACGCTAGTCAATTTTGGCAAAATATAAGTTAGCATTAAAATAGCAATACCGATCATCGCAACCACAATTACAGCCGGATAGGTCATCGCTCCTTTAATTTTACTCATCAAATCATGCTCTTTTTCCAATTGGATTGCCAAAATTTCCAAAATTTCCTCCAGATTTCCGCTAGACTCCCCCACTCTAATCATATTAACAAAAAGATCCCCAAAAATTCCGGGATAATGTGCCAACCCATCAGCAAAAGTTGTTCCGGATTGGATATCATCAAAAATTCCATCTAGAATTTTTTGAAGTTTTTTGTTTTTGGTTTGCAATGAAATATTTTTAACCGCCTTGGAAATTGGCAATCCGGAAGAAATCATCACGCTCAAGTTGCGAGTGAACATCAATTTGTCTTTCAAAGAAATACCAAAAAAACGATCCAACAACTTTACGTTAACTTCACTAACCGCTTTCACCTTTAATTCCTTAAAAGAAGTCAACATGAAGCCGTCAGCTCGCAGTTGAGTTGCCAAGTCTCTCTCATTTTTCACCTCCATCTCTCCAGCTTTAGTCTCACCAGAATAATTTTTTGCGCTATAAAAAACTTTCATAAAGATTAACTATTATTCTTTTGTTACCCTCAAAATCTCCTCGACGGTTGTAATCCCTTGGATACATTTGGTGAAACCATCTTCAATCATTGTCAGCATTCCATTCTCTCTGGCTTTAGTTTCGATATCATGAGAAGTTGCGCGCTGAGAAATCATTTTTCGAATTTCTTCATCCACCTCCAATACCTCATAAATTCCATTTCTCCCTCGATATCCCTCCGTACATTGCTCACAACCTTTAGCTTTATACAACTTTACATCTTCCCACTTATCCTTATCTTTCAAACTATTTTTAACCAAACCGCTTTTTTTGATTATTTCTATAATTTTATCCATTTCATAGCTTTGTTTTAACACTTTCATTTCTTTTTCACTTAATTTATATTCCACGCGACAATCATGACAAACTTTTCGCACTAAACGCTGAGCAATAATGACATTGGCGGTTGAGGCAACTAAGAACGGCTCAGCTCCCATATCCAAAAG
This sequence comes from uncultured bacterium, assembly GCA_903842445.1. Classification (GTDB taxonomy): domain Bacteria; phylum Patescibacteriota; class Minisyncoccia; order Moranbacterales; family UBA2206; genus UBA9630. Next base: position 1,283 of record CAIMLT010000031.1, on the reverse strand, counting down.
ACGAGGAAGAGTTCCAGCTGCACTGTTAGTGTGCAAAGTTGAAAGAACAAGATGACCGGTCATTGCTGCTTGAATCGCCATCTCCATCGTTTCATTATCGCGAATTTCCCCAACCATGATGATATCCGGATCCTGACGAAGAAGCGCACGAAGCCCGGCTGCAAAAGTTAAACCTACTTTTGGATAAATTTGAGTCTGATTAACTTTCGGCATTCGATATTCTACCGGATCCTCCACGGTGCTAATATTCACATCAGTTGTATTGAGAATATCCATAATGGTATAGAGAGTGGTTGTTTTTCCACTGCCAGTTGGTCCGGTTACCAATATCATTCCATTCGGCTTCCTAATCTCTGCGTGAATTGATTCTAAGGCGTTGCCAGATAAGCCCATCATTTCCAATGTTAGTCCCTTTGAAGATTCGTCAAGAAGTCGCATTACAATTTTTTCTCCATCAAAAATAGGCAAAACACTAACCCGAAAAGACATTCTGATTCCATCTTTTTCAATCTTGAAACGACCATCCTGAGGAATTCGATGTTCATCCAATTTCAGGTTTGACAAAACTTTTATTCTGGCAATGATGCCGTCACGTACTTGCTTAGGAAGAGTCATAGCTTCATGCAATAGTCCGTCAATTCGATAGCGCACACGCACATCTTTTTCATCCGGCTCAATGTGAATATCTGATGCACTCTGCAAGATAGCGTGCTTTATTAAGGTGTCCACAATTCTTATTATCGGCAATCCTTGAGCAATTTCTTCCAAATCATCAGTTACTTTATCAGCTACAACCTCTGATGAATTCTTATCAATCATATCGCCAAATTCTGCTTTCAAGCTCTTGCCATATTGCCTCAAGATTGATTCAATACTTTCTGATGAAGTGATACAAGAGACGATTTTCAAGCCAGTCTTTTTTCTGATGAAATCAATCGTTTGAATATCTTCCGGATTAAGCATGGCGACTTTAAGCTCAGCCCCATTTTTTTCAAACGCCACAATCTTATATTTTTTGGCAATTGGTTCAGGAATTATTTGCAAAATCTCTGGAATAATTGTTTCTTTTTGCAAATCCACAAAAGGAATACCCAAAATATACGCGTACAATTTTCGCAATTTTTCTTCATCAATAAATTCTTTCGCCAAAAGAACATCTCCCAAGGATTTTTTATCACTTTCGGCCTCTTTAAAAGCAAGCGCAAGATTTTCATCGGAAATCATTTCAGAATCTTTGATAAAATTTTTCAGTTGTTCGTTGCCTATTCGCATTCTATTTTTGT
>CAIMLT010000030.1 GCA_903842445.1 uncultured bacterium | reverse complement strand
ATTTGAAATACCTTTTTCGTAATAAATAGGTTTGCCATCGATCAAATTATTTGTCTCGATAATATTTGTCATCATATCGTCACTATCTAAATAAAAATTACTTATACTATTTTCATGCATCAAATTTCCCCAAAGAGTATTATAATTTCCCCTTAATACAAGTCCGCTTTGGTTATTGAAAATATTATTATTTGAATATACGCTACGTTCTGACGCTCCCTGCAATATTCCAGCATAATTTCCAGGTCCTACGATATTATTAGAAATAACATTATCTTTTGTGTAAAATAATGCTATGCCATAATGTTTATTATCAAAAGCGCGACTATCCAAAATAGTAACGCCATAATAATTAGAAGCGTTGGCATAAATGCCATAATAATTATTAGTGGCTATAGCTGAAATAACACTGCTGCCTTTTTTGATATAAATGCCATAAATAAAATTACTTACAGTTACATTTTTAACAACATCATGGTTGCCGATAACATAAACTCCGTTTCCCGTGTTTTTTCCGGTTATTTTATGTCCATTTCCATCCAACGTTATTCCGTCATTATCAATCTGAACAGTCTCGCTCAGGTCTTGTGTCAGTGTGCAAGTTTTTGATGAAGCGTTCCAATTTCCAACGCTTGCGCAATCGCCACCAGTGGCATTGTCTTTGATAAATTTAGTGCTTTTTCTTGGTTGGATAAAGATAATGTGACCTTGGCTTATATCTTGCGTAAAAGAAAAAACGCCATTTTCATCAGTGGTGAATGGCGTGTGATTATGATAATTATCTTCATATTTATGATAAATAGTCCCAAAAGCAAAGCCAGAAAGAGTGAGCTCGGCAGAAGTTGCATTTTCAGAAGGTTGAATTTCAATCGTTACCATTTCCGGCATTGATTCCATTTTGACAGCGATGTCTTCATTGCTATTTAGAGATACGTTCAAATATTCACTGTCAATAATTTCAAAATGTTTTCCAAAACCTTCTATTCTTCCAGGAATATGTGACATCGCATTAATCTCTTCTGCAAAAGAATTTGAAGTAGCACAAAATAGAAAAATAGCTACGATAACAAAAAACCGAATAGCCCAACTATAGCTTGTTTTCATTTTTTTTATTTTTAATTTTTACTACTTTTTAATATATCATAAATTGTCACAATGAAAAAGATGATAACTCATAAAAAACAAAAGCGCCTATCTCTAGACGTTTTGCTATTATAGTTTTATTCAATTTTTAATAATCTCGCAATTTCTTAATCGTCTTATGATCGCGAATCTTTTCCAAGGCTTTCGCTTCAATTTGCCGAATGCGTTCGCGCGTTACGCCAAATTCTTGTCCAACTTCTTCAAGAGTATGGGTTACGCCGTCTTCCAAGCCGAAACGAATTTTCAAGATTTTTTGTTCACGGGGAGTGAGGTCTTTCAAAATTTCTTCAACGTGTTCTTTGAGCATCTTTCGCGACGCCAGTTGATTTGGCATCACTGTTTCTGTGTCTTCCACAAAATCCCCGAGAACTGAGTCATCATCGCTATCCCCGACTGTTGTTTCTAGCGATACTGTTTCCTGGGAAATTTTTTGGATGTGTCTGATTTTCTCAACTTCCACACCCATTTCCACCGCAATTTCTTCAGGCAATGGTTCGCGTCCAAGATCTTGCACGAGCCGTCTGGTAATTTGCGTATATTTATTAATTGTTTCCACCATATGCACCGGGATTCTGATTGTTCTCGATTGATCGGCCAAGGCTCTCGTCACCGCTTGGCGAATCCACCACGTGGCATAGGTGGAGAATTTGTAACCCTTGCGATAATCGAATTTTTCCACCGCACGGAAAAGGCCAATATTTCCCTCTTGAATAAGATCAAGAAGAGAAAGATTGTGTGAACGTCCAACATATTTTTTGGCGATACTCACAACCAGACGTAAATTCGCCTCAGTCATTCTTTGCTTGGCTGCCAGATCATCTTTTTCAATTCTCTTAGCTAGGGCAACTTCTTCCGCTGTGGAAAGAAGGTCAACACGTCCAATTTCTCGCAAATACATCTGCACCAAGTCCGATGAAACATCATCTGAAACTTCAGAAGCAAGATTATTCTTGCGCTGAGCTTTATTTTTTTTGCTTGGTTTTTTTTCTTCGAAATCCTCTGAGATCTTATCTGTCTCAAACTTTATCATCTCGTCTGAACTGATCACCTTGATACTGCTTTTTTCCAAATTTTCATAGAGCTCTTCCAGTTTTTCAATATCTCTTTCCGCATCAGGAAAAGCATGCAAAATTTCATCCTCCGTAATAAAGCCTCTTTGTTTGGAGCGGTAAACCAGATCTTCAATTTGATTTTTCTTCCCGATCTCTGCTTCCGTCTTTTTTTCACCTTGTCCCTTTTTCAACTTTATATCTTTTTTGTTTTCTTTTTTGGACTTTTCGCTGGCTTTTGTTTTATTTTTAGGCTTCATTTTTATCGTAAAGCGACCAGCGGTATGCTTGGAAATCGGTTTTTTTTCATCCTTACGTTTAAACACGCCTTTCTTTTTAATTTGTTTTTGGATAGGTTTCTTATTAGATTTTTTAGGCGTTTTTTTAAGCACTTTTTTCTTTTCAGAT
>CAIMLT010000029.1 GCA_903842445.1 uncultured bacterium | reverse complement strand
TCCGCCCCAGCTTCATGCCCCTTCCAAGGAGAAAGCCCACGCTCTTTCGCCCAACGCCGATTAGCATCAGGAATAATTGCAATATGCGAAGGCAAATTTTCCAATTCATTTTCCATAATATATTTAATCTACACTTCTCTTTTTATGATATATTCTGCGATCCCTTCAAGAAATTTTTTCGCTTCAATATTCTTAAATTCCACTTCCTTTATGGCCAAAAGTGATTGTGCCACAAACTTTTCTGCCAACTTTTGTGAATATTCCAATGATCCGGTTTCTCTAATGATCTCACGAAAATTACTTGCTTCCGATTCTGTTAAATCCTTTTTGCCAAGCAATTCCTTTATCACTTTTTTTTGTTTCTCATTGCCTTTCTCTTTAGCCTTCAAAACTAGGAGAGTCTGCTTCCCCTCTATTATATCAGCTCCTACGGATTTTCCTAGCTTTTCTTTATTTCCAAAAATTCCCAAAATATCATCCTGAATTTGAAAGGCTCTTCCAACTGGCAAGGAGTAAGCGGAAAACGCTTTCAATAATTTAATATTTTTTTTCTGCCCTGCAAGAACTGCACCTAGATGCAACGGCCCCTCGAAAGTATAGCGAGCAGTTTTGCCTTCATGCATTCGAGCTATTTCTCTTTCCGTGGCTACTCCTTTCGCACACATCAGGATATCCAGCATTTCGCCTGGAATGGTTCGCGCCACAATCGCTTGAATTTTTTTTAAAGCGTCCAAAATTATTTCCGGTTCAAAATCAATATCATACAAAATTTCACTGGCCATTGTATGCGTATAGTCACCAGCCGTAATCGCCAAAGAGTTGCCGAAATGAACAGCCTCGCTTTCAGAAAGATTTAATTTCTTGCCATACGCCCTATATGTCTCATGCACTGTTTCGATTCCATGACGCGTGGAGTCGCGATCGATAATGTCATCGTGAATCAAAAGAAAAGCATGCGCCAATTCTATTGCCATTGAGGATTTGATTATTTTTTCTCCATCCTCTCCGCCTGAAGCCAGATAACCATAGTAGACCAGCGCCGGACGAACTCTTTTTCCACCAGAAAGGACAAATCTCTCAATAATTTTAATTGTTTCTACTGCCAGTGGATCGATTTTTTTAGCCTGAATCATTCTTGCTGAAAAATATTCTCTCAGATATGGATCAAGTCGCTCCTTGTATTCTTTTAGCATTTCAACGACAATCAAATCACTTTTCATTCCGTTGTCTATTAAGGTTTATTTTCAGCTATTTTATAATATACTAGAAAATCAACTATATGTCGAGAAAACAACTGATTAAATTATAAACGCCCAGCATTTAAAGCAAATAGTGCTCCAGCGTATAGATCCAGTTTTCATCGTTATTTTCTTCTTGATCTCTAGCTCTGACTTTTTCATTTAGGAGCCATTGCAAATAACCACGATCCTTCATAGCTACATCAGAAACGCTTATGCCAATATATTTTCCAAAGTTAAACTTTTTAACCAAAACTGGACGTGCAGAAACATCCAGCATCTCTTGAATTATCGCCATCTCATCTTTTGAGCCAATTAACATTTTTTCAAAATAATAATAAAATAACTTCTCCAAGACTCGGATATCTCCAAGAGCATCATGCGCTGGTGCATTTAGCACTTCAAGATCATAATAATAGCGCAAATATTGCAAGGCGTATTTTGGAACTTCTCCTGCCGCGTCAAAATATTGTGCTAACTTGAAAGTATCAATTGTCTTTTTTGGCTTCAGTTTTTCACGCCTGAGCATTTCCACGTCAAACCCTGCATTGTGAGCCACCAGAATATGTTCACTGGAAAAAATTCCTGCTAGATCTCTATACATCTGAGAATCTAAAAATTGCTCCTTATCAGCAACCATTTTATTAGTAATATGCGCCACGGCCATTGCATCAATTCCAATGGATATTGGGGGCTTAAAAAGAGCCTCCTTCTCAATTCCCTGAAATTTATATGCCACTTGGCATAAACGATCTTCCGAGCCGATGCCGGTTGTTTCGGTGTCGAGAAATATCAGATTTAATTTATCCATTATTTTTAGTGCTTAAATTGATTAAATCTATTTTTTCTTTTCTTGATAATTTTTTAATTCGCGCTTCTTCCCTAGAAGCAACTGAACGATTTTCAAATCTCCGAAAATAGACAAGCTCAACTGGTCTTCGTGTGCTCGTATATTTAGCACCCACTTTCTTCCCGTTGATAAAATTAGGGAAAATCTAACTCAAAAACACGCCGATGCAATTCATTTCATGCAAGGAACGCATGATGCACTTTATCACGATCCTAAGAGATACATAACCCAAGCAGAAAAAATGTTAACGATTCTTGAGGCAAACCAATAAATAAGTAAATTCAAATATTCAAGCTTAGTTCTTGTAGCCTCAAGGGGAATCGAACCCCTGTTTCCAGGATGAGAACCTGATGTCCTAGCCGCTAGACGATGAGGCCAAAATCTTCAAAACTTAGCTTATCAGTAATTAAAAAAATTATCAAGCAAAGTAACAGTTACTATCTAACCGACATCACATAAAAAATATATTTACTATCGTTAAATGTATATTTGTCTGTTATTAAATTAGGACATTTTGCCCGATATTGATCGCGGATCCACTGGTCAGATTCTTGAAAAACAAGCTGAATATCCTCGCAATTAACTTGATTTAGCCCATCTAACGGGCGATAAAATAGATAGTTTTTTATTTTCGGATAAGCAATATATTCTGTCGTTTTGAGACTAGTATCCTTTCCGCCTCCCTTAATCGACGTATTATAGGCAGTAATTACATAGTTATTTTTGTGAACATCCAGATTTCCAATAAGTGTTCCCATTAAATAAAGCTTCCTTTCAAATCCTCCGGCTGTTCGAAGATCTTTTGCCCAAGGACCAAAATAGACATAGACTTGCAAAAATCCACTAACTAAGATTACCGCCACAAGCCCAATCATGAAAGTCAGCGTCAGATTGGTTCCGCTTACCCGCAAAGTCAAGTCGCTCGAATCACGCATTTTGCGATAAATCCGCAAAATATATTCCATCGGAAAAACACAAAAAAGGAAAACCCCTGGAATCATGCCAATTATCCGCAAAGAATGTGGAATGCCTTCAATACTCAGCGCTCCCGGAATAAGCATTGTCCAAAAAATGCTTTGCGCCAAAATTGAAGGATAGAACAGACCTGAAAGCTTAAAAAATCGTCCTTTTAATATATCTTTTTTTGAGCGTATTTTCTTAACTATATTTTCCGCAATTTCTTTCACGCTGATAATGAAACCGAGAACAAAGAAAGCAACCCAACCAGAAGGAATAAGTGGCTGACCATTATAATTATGACGTGGGTTGTTATCTCCATGCACAAAAAAGGCTTGCAGATGAATCCAAAGGCTTTTGGAAAGCGCCTGAAAGGGAGTCAGTTTCCCTGAATGAAAAACGGAAACTGCTTGACTTCTGAATAAGAATTCGTTCCAATGCGCGTAAAAATAAAAGAAGATCGGCAAAGCGCAAAGGATACTTGCTGAGATAAAAATCAAAATAACCTTCCAGTTTTTTTTCAGCCATCCCTTTTCAAATAGGCTATAAGCTAAACCAAAAATAACAAAAATTAGTGGCGCAACCCGAAAAGCTATATAAGAATAAAAACCCAAACCAAGAAAAATTCCTGAAAGTATAAAAAACAAATATTTCTTTTTATTTAGCCCATGCAAAAGAAAATAAAGTGCCCAGATAATGCAAAATGGAACCATAATCGCTCGAAAGGCTGTGCGAGAAAAATCTAGATGCCAAAAAGAAAAAGAGAGCATAAATGTGCCAAGAAGCACAGAAATACGAGAAAGCTTAAGCTCGCGAAGCAAAAAATAGAAACCAATGAGCGTGAAAGATCCCCAAAGTGCATTCGCAATCCGAAGTGAAAGACTACTTACTCCAAAAATTTTAATAAAAAAAGCAGTAATATTAATATGTAAACCTTCTCTGCCGGTATTTTCGGGATAAAAAATCTTATACTCCCCTGTTTCTAGAGCGCGGATTGCGTCGATACCATTATACGCTTCATCATATTGAATGCCAGGAGGAATAGAGCCAAGCTTCCAAAAACGCAAAAAAATTCCCGTGGCGAGAATCAAGATGATCAAAAGATAAAATATTTTAGTGTCTTTTTTTTGCATAATCTCAGGACTTACGCGTTTGTCGAAAAATAGTTCCGCACGTTTTTTTTATTAGCATGGAAGGCCTTTGATAAATAAAGAGAGGGTTGACCAAAACTAGAAAACTTTGCTTTTAGGAACTTTTTTAGGCAAATGCGTAAGTCCTAAATCTGCTCGATTATCTTCCCACCCTTACCAACCTGATCAATTTTAACTGAAAGCAATTTTGAGATTCCATCTTCTCCCATTGTTACTCCGTAAAGCAAAGAGGCTTGGCGCATCGTTTCTCTGTTGTGAGTGATGATCACAAACTGCGTGCTATCGGAAAGCTCTTGAATAATTCGCCCAAAACGTTTTGAGTTGGCCTCATCCAGCGCCGCCTCCACTTCATCCAGAATTGAAAATGGCGGTGGATTATGAGAAATTATCGCAAAAAGAAGAGCCAGGGATGTAAGTGAGCGTTCACCACCGGAAAGAATAGACAGATTGCTAATTCGCTTACCAGCCGGGCAGGCGGAAATATCAATACCAATTTCATCATTATCATCTTCTCCGTTGGCCGACTGATCTAACTTAGATTCTCCATCTATCGATTGGCCTACTTCATCTTCTTCTCCTGATAAAACATCCTCTTTCGTGCGACGAGCTTTTATTTTAACTTTGGTCAAATGCGCGTCTCCACCACCAAAAATTATTCGAAAATATTTCGAAAATTCCCGATTAATTTCATCAAATGTTTCGTGAAATTTCTCGTTTACTTTTTTCTCCATCTCTTTGATTACTTCACGAAGCGAAACAAGAGCATTTTCCAAATCAGCAGACTCAGTCGTCAAAAATTGAAAGCGTTTTTCTGTTTCATCATATTCTGTCATAACTAATGGATCGATTCCACCGATTTGTTCCATCTGAAATTTTAATTTGGCAATATCTCGCTCCAGTGAAAATTGATCAACCACCTCCGAACTCTTTGCAAGAAGTTCAACATCTATTTTTAATTCCTCCAAGATACGCGCTCGCAAATCTTCTTCGCGCACCTCGATTTTAGCCAGAGAAATCTTAAAATCATTATACTTATCCTTAAAAGAGTTAGCCTCATCTTGCCTCAAGCGCAATTCGCGTTCAGTTTGAAAAAATTGCTGACGCCTATTTCGATCTAGCGAAATTTCAGCCTGAATTTCTTTAACTATTTTTTGCAAATCCGCTTCTAGTGTTTTTATTTCTTCACGAACCTGAAATGATTTAGCTTTGAGATCAATTATTGCTTGTGCTTCAATTGAAGTGCTAACCGGAACCGGCTTTACTTCATTTTTTTTCTCTGGAACCGGATTATCTTTTTTTCCTTTTTCGATATCGCCCTTAAGCTCGGTTAATTTTTGCTGAATCTTGCGCGCTAATTCACGCACCGCCTCAATGTCTTTTAAATCCTTAGCGACATTTAATTTTTGCACCAGCATTTCCTGATCACGTCTGATCTCTTCCAAATTACCTTTGACATAACTCAAATCAACCGGCTGGCTTTGAATCTTAATTTCTTCAATAATTTGAATACTTTTTTGCTTTTCTTTTTCGAGCTCAATCCGACCTTCGGAAATGATAAGCTCTCTTTCCAGATCATTTATTTTAGCTCTTTTTTCTCTTTGGATTTTTTCCAGTTCTTGCAAAGTCTCATTAACTTTTTCTTCCTTAGAGCGTCGATTAACTTCGTCTAAAAGCTTATCCGCTTCCCGTTGAATATTCATCATCTTGGCTCCCAGCGTGTCTTTCTCTTCATTTAAATTTATTTTATCAGCATTAAATTTATTCCAAAGATAAGTATAGAGTTTGGTTTGTTTTTCCTTGAGATCTTTGGCTACAATTTCGCTTTGAGCGGCTTTTTCCGCTTGCCTTTTTAGCACCTTGAGATGTGGCCTGATTTCGTCAATAAGTTCCCCAACTCGCACTAAATTTGTTTTAGTTGTTTCCAGTTTACGCAGTGAGCGTTCTTTTTTGATTTGATATTGTTTCACTCCAGCCGCTTCTTCAATCACAAAACGCCTCTCAAGCGGCGTGGCGTTAAGAACTGAATCGGCCATACCTTGGTTAATGATTGCATGGCTTTCCTTGCCAACTCCGGCCTTAGCTAGAATATCCACGATATCTTGCAAGCGCACACGCGAGCCATTAACCAAATACTCGCTTTCCCCACTGCGAAAAATTTTTCGAGAAATTACTACTTCATCGAACTCTAAGGGTAATCTTTTTTCGCTGTTATCAAAATAGAGTGAAACCTGGGCGCTCCCTAATTTAGATTTTTTTCCAGATCCGGCAAAAATAATATCCTCAGATTTCTTGCTGCGTAGATTTTTCATTGATTGCTCACCAATCACCCAGCGCATCGCATCCGCAATATTTGATTTGCCAGAACCATTTGGACCAACAATTGCAGTAACCCCCCGGGCCCCTCCATCATTTGCGGATGCCGAAAAATCCAACACCGTTTTCGTTGCAAAAGATTTAAAACCATTAATTTCCAGCTTCTTAAGAAACATAAAAATCACGAAACCCACCCATCAGTAGGCACAAACATTAACCCATTTCTATTTGAAAAAATTATTTTTCTGCTAAATTCATCCACTCAAAATTGCATTATTATTCTACTACACTTTTGAGAAATATTCCAGTCTGGAGATTTTTTGTCAAATCACGATTTCACTGCTATAATATCCATATTAAAAAAATAAATTGAGAAATTCAATATGCAAGAAATAAAAACAGAAAAATTTAACTGGATTGATTTTCAAGAGCCAAATGCTGATGATGTCATGAAAATTCAAAAAAGATTCAACTTGCATCCTCTAGTTATTGAGGAATTTTCCACTCCAACCCTCAGACCAAAAGCAGCCGAATACGATAATTGCGTTTATCTGGCCATTCACATTCCACTCTACAACAACGAAGACAAAACTACCTACCCCGGAGAACTAGATATCGTAATTTGCGAAAATACCCTAATTACTTCTCATGACGTGGAAATCTACCAGTTAACTGATTTTTTTAATGAAATCAAGAAAAATAAAAAAAAGCGCGAACTTTACATGAAACAAAGTCCCGGAGCGCTCTTGCGCTATATTCTTGAAATGCTTTTGGAATCCTGTTTTCCGCGCCTAGATCATATTTCCAAAAAGCTGGACAACATTGAAAGAGAAATTTTTGCCCAGCATGAGAAAGAAATGGTTTTTGAAATTTCAGTTGTCAAAAGAGATATTCTCAATTTCCGCCGCACCATGAAACCGCAGCGCAGCGTTTTTGAATCACTCACCCAAGAAAATCACAAATACATCGAGAGAGAGCTAAGTCCCTATTTCCAAGATTTGATTGGCACCAACATTCGCATTTGGAATATGCTAGAAAGCGCCAAAGAAACAATCGAATCGCTTGAAGAAACTAACAATTCCCTTTTGTCCAATCAACTTGATATGACCATGAAAGTGCTCACCATTTTTTCCGCCGTTATGCTTCCAATGACCGTCTATTCCAATATCCTTGCCATGAGCGCCGATATTCCCTTCGGAAAGAGTCCGTATGGCTTTTGGATTCACTTGGTCATTATGTTTGCTCTATCCGGTTTTACAATTTCTGTTTTTAAAATGCGTAAATGGTTATAACTTATCCTGTATGTTAAAACTCTATAACACTCTCACTAAACGTAAAGAAGAATTTAAACCGATTCACCCTGGCAAAGTTGGTTTCTATACTTGCGGCCCAACAGTTTATGATCATTGTCATATCGGACACGCTCGTGGATATGTTGCTATGGATATAATCAGAAGATACTTAGAATATTCTGGATATGAAGTGAGATTTATTATGAATTACACTGATGTAGGACATCTTGTCAATAACGCCGAGGTTGGCGAAGATAAAATTCAAAAAAAGGCCAAGTTGGAAAAAATTGACCCGCTGGAGATTGTGGAAAGATATATTGAGTCGTCCAAGGAAGATTTTGAAGCCCTGAATGTCAAACCGGCTAATTTCTATCCCAGACCAACACAATATATCGCCCAAATAATTAAATTTATTGAGGATTTGATCCGAAAAGGTTATGCCTACGCCGTCAATGGCTCGGTCTATTTTTCCGTGGAAAAATTTCCAGAATATGGAAAGCTTTCCGGACGAAAAACGGACGAACTACTTGAGGGAGCGCGTGTAGAAATTAATCCGGAAAAGAAAAATCCGATGGATTTTGCGCTTTGGATTAAGGCAGAATATATTCATATCTTGAAGTGGAAAAGTCCTTGGAGTTTGGGCTACCCGGGATGGCACATTGAATGTTCCGTCATGTCTTCCGATCTTCTTGGTCAAGACACCTTTGATATTCACGGCGGAGGCAATGAAAATATTTTTCCGCACAATGAAAACGAAATTGCGCAGAGCGAAGCGAGTCTCGGCAAGAAAATGGCCAACTATTGGACACTTTGGAACATGGTCAATATCAATGGAGAAAAAATGTCCAAATCCAAAAACAACCACACAACAATTAAAAAAATCCTTGCTGAATATGACCCGATGGTTGCACGCCTTTGGATCATCAGCTCGCATTACAGAAGCATCGTTGATTATGCTGAAAATTCACTTTCTCAGGCCAAAACCAATTTGAAAAAAATCACAGAATGGATTAATACTTTGCAAAATATCTCAGCTAATGCTCCTGGGGAAAAATCTGAAATCAGTTTCACGCACATCTATCAAAAACGCTTTGAAGACTCAATGAATGATGACTTCAATACTCCACTTGCACTTAGCGCAATTTATGATTTAATTAGTGAAACCAATAAGTTGCTTTCAGAAAATAAACTTTCTCCGGCTACTGCCAAGGAAATTTTGTTTTTTTGGAATCGGATTAATAAAGTTTTTGGGCTTATTATTTCTGATCAAGAAAAAATTCCAGAAAATTTAATCCTCATCGCCAAAAGAAGAAAACAAGCCAGAGAAGAAAAAGACTTTCAACTCTCTGACGATTTACGCAAAGAAATTGAAAGATTAGGTTATGTCATGGAAGATCTAAAAGGCAATGACTATTTAATTAAAAAATTATAAAAAAATATTATGGATGATTTTTGCGATTGCTCACAATGCCCACATCATTGCAGTGGAGATGAGGAAATAGTTTTACCAGCTAATGGAAATGACGACACAGCCACGACTACGTCTTCTGATGATTCAGGCGAAGTTTCTGATGATGAAGACGCCTCCTCCTTCGCTAAAGCTTCGGCGGACAAGGACGCCGAAGCTATGGCGGTTAAAAAAGTTGAAAAACTAAAAAAAGCTATTGAGAGTTTAGGTTTTAAACTAGAAAATACCGCAAAGGGAATAAGAGTTACCCTGTAATGAAAAATTTCTGGCAGAAAATTGAAAAACCAATTTTGGCATTGGCACCGATGGCCGGAATTACAGACAGTGCTTTTCGGCAGATTTGTCGTAAATATGGCGCGGACGTTACCTATTCAGAAATGGCTAGCGTCAGTGCACTTTTCTATAAACCACAAAAAACACTGGATCTTGTTAGATTTAATAAAAAAGAAAGGCCATATGTTGTGCAACTTTTTGGTAACAATCCAGAACATTTTGCCGTGGCCACGAGAATTGTCACCAAAGAAATAAGGCCTGACGGAATCGACATCAATTTTGGCTGTCCGGCTAAAAAAGTTTTCAAACACGGTTCTGGTTGCGCACTGATGCCTCAAATCGAATTAGCGCGCGAAATAATTTCAGCCGTGTGTGAAAATACAGATTTGCCGGTTTCCATCAAAATTAGGGCTGGCATAAAAAACAAAAATATTGACGCGCTGGAATTTATTGAAAATGTGAAAGACCTAAACTTTTCCGCCGTAATGATTCATGGCCGGACATATGAAGGTGGCTTTTCCGGACCGGTTGATTTTTCGATTTGCGAAGAAGTTAAAAAAATAATTCCGGAAAAAATTGTTCTTGCCAACGGTGGAATAAATACTGCAAAAGACGCTGTAGAAATATTGAAAAATTATCCCCTCTTGGACGGCCTCGGTATCGCTCGCGGCGCTTGGGGCAAGCCGTATCTCTTTGATCAAATTAAAAAAATGACAGCATACTGTCATCCTGAGTGTAGAAATGGGGTCGAAGCCTGCCTGCCGGCAGGCAGGGATCTGCCAGCTAGCACCTCTAGTAAACCTATTTTGCAAAATCCCACATATCCAAACTATCCTTTTTCTAAAATCAAAAAAATTATAATAAAACACGCCGAATTGATTTTTGCCGATAAAAAAGATTTCGGCCTTTTTGAAATCAGAAAGCATTTAGTCTGGTATATCAAAGGTTTTCCCGGTGCCGCAGAACTTCGCCAGAGATTAGTCCGCGCACAAAGCGTTAAAGAAATAAAAGAAACTCTAAAATAAGCTTGTGCATAAACTGAGCAAATTTACAAGTTGCTTGTTCGATTTTCTTTTGATACAATAGGGAAACTATGGGCAACACTGAAAACAAAGACCTCAAGCTTCCACCCCAAAACATCGACGCGGAAAAATCCGTGCTCGGTGCTTTGATGCTGGACAAAGATGCCATTATCCGCGTGGCAAACCTAATTCGCCTGGGGGACTTCTATAAAGACATTCATAATCTAATTTACGAAACAATGCTCGATCTCTATGAAAAAAGAGAGCCGATTGATGTGCTTAGCCTTTCTAACCGCTTAGAAGAAAAAGGTCAGCTTGATGCCATCGGCGGATCAAGCTATCTCGCCACCCTTGTCAATACTGTTCCCTCCAGCTCAAATGTTTCGCACTATGCCAAAGTGGTGCAAAAAAAATCCACTTTACGAAAACTGATTGAAACCGCTAGCGAAATTGTGGAACTCGGTTATCACGAAGAAGAAGATGTGGATAAATTGCTCGATGAGGCAGAACAAAAATTATTCGCTGTTTCGCAAAAATATATCAAACAAGATTTCGTGCCGATCCGCTCCATTTTGGAAGCCGCTTTCAATCGCATCGATGAGTTACACAAAGGCGACCATCAGTTACGCGGAATTCCGACAGGCTACACTGACCTCAATAACATCCTAGCTGGTTTTCAAAAATCTGACCTCGTCATTTTGGCCGCGCGACCTAGTATCGGAAAGACCACTCTCGCTTTGGATTTTGCCCGCAAAATTGCTGTCAAAGAAAAAGTTCCAATTGGCATCTTCTCTCTAGAAATGTCATCCGATCAATTGATCGACAGAATGCTTGCGGCAGAATCCGGCGTTGATTTATGGCGTTTACGCACCGGACGACTCAAGACCGGTGAAGGCGATGATGATTTTCAGCGAATCGGCGAAGCAATGGGCGTTCTCTCTGAAGCCCCGATTTTCATCGATGATGCCGGTTCGGCTAATATCATGGAAATTAGAACAATGGCCAGACGCCTCCAGATGGAACATAATGTCGGCCTCATCATTATCGACTATCTGCAACTCATGGAAGGACGTTCGTCCGGCGGAGACAACCGCGTCAATGAAATTTCAGAAATTTCTCGCTCCCTAAAACAACTCGCTCGTGAACTTAATGTTCCGGTTATTGCTCTTTCCCAGCTTTCTCGTGCCGTAGAATCACGTAGCCCACAAATCCCAAAGCTTTCCGATCTCCGCGAATCTGGTTCGATTGAGCAAGATGCCGACATTGTAATGTTTCTCTATCGTGAAGACCGAGAGAAACCAGACACACCGAACAAAAATATTGTTGAAGTGCATATTGCCAAACATAGAAACGGCCCAGTCGGAAAAATGTCTCTCTATTTTGACGAGGCTTCCACAACTTTTAAATCACTCGAGAGAGTGCACTCAGAGCAGTAAATTCTCAATTAAAAAAATTATACTCAATGTATCCAAAATCATTCAAAAAATTAATCGATAATTTCGCCGCTCTGCCATCAATCGGTCCAAAAATGGCTGAGCGTTTGGTTTTATTTTTATTTAAAGAAGATAATCAAAAACTGTCTGATTTTGCCAGAAATCTTGAAGATTTCAAAAAAAATCTCAGACATTGTGAAAAATGTTGGAATATCAGCGAGGAAAAGCTTTGTACTATTTGCAAAGATAGTTTACGCGAACAAAAAATTATTTGCGTCGTAGAAGACGCATTGGATGTTTTCGCCATTGAAAAAACTAAAAAATACAACGGGATTTATCACGTTCTTGGTGGCGTGCTTAATCCAACAAGAATGGTCGGATCGGATAATTTGCATTTTAAAGATTTGGAAAAAAGAGTGGAAAAAGAAAAAATTACTGAAGTCATTCTCGCGACTAACCCAACTACCGAAGGCGATGCCACTGCGCTCTATCTTATGCGCATCTTAAAACCACTGGAGGTAAAAATCACTCGCTTTGCGCGCGGACTTTCAACTGGCGCTGACATTGAGCACGCTGACGAGTTAACCCTGAGTTCGGCAATACTCAATCGTAAATAAAAGCAACCGGAAAAGATTATCACAAAAAAAACCCGAGCCAGTCAAAGCTCGGATTTTTAATATTTCAAAGAAAAACTAAGCGATTTTAGTAATTTCAACTTCCGTGAAAATTTGACGATGTCCAAATTTAACTTTGTATCTTTTTTTAGCTTTGAACTTAATTCCAGTTACTTTGTCGCCTTGTTCTGTGCGAAGAATCTTGCCTTCTACTTTTGTATCAGCAAGAAACGGCGTTCCGACCTTGATTTCTTTCTCATCGCCCACGAAAAGCACCTCCGGAAAAACAATTGTGCTTCCAATAGCATCTTCCAATTTTTCAATTTTAACCTTATCCCCTACTTTGACTTTATACTGCTTACCGCCAGTTTTGATAATTGCCAACATAATATATATAATTTCACTATTTAATTAGAAGCTTTAACTTAGCTAATATACCGCACTTTTTGACCTCTGTCAAACTCATTAGTCCGCCTTAAGCGAAAAACCGAATATAAACGCTAAATTTCTGCCTGATCTATGCCAATGCTTTTCAGTAAATCTTGCTGCTCCTGACCTTCAATTTCGCGATATTCTCGCGTTTTTAAACCACCCAGACTGATATTCATAATTCGGACTCGCTTAAGTTCAGCTACTCTGCGCTCTAATTTTTCACACATTCTTCTAATTTGCCTTTTTTTACCTTCTGTGAGAACAATAGAAAAAGCCAAGTCATTAATTTTCTTTACCTCGCAATTCCTAGTTTTATACCCATCGTCTAAAACCACTCCCTCGGACATGTTTTTGATAAACCCGGGACTAATTGTTCTGTCAACTTTGACCAAATATTCTTTTTCGTGATAGTGGTCAGGATTGAGCAAGCGATCTGTTACTCGGCCATCATTAGTTAGGATAATAAGCCCGTGAGAATCCTTATCAAGCCTGCCCACTGGAAAAACTTTTTGCGAATAATTGAAAATATCTTCAATACTCTTCTCACCTTTTTGCGGACTATGGGTTACGATGCCTTGCGGTTTATTATAAGCCAAATAAACTAATTTTTTATTTCGCCGAATATCCTTGTCAATCGTTACTTCGTCAGATTCGTTAACCCTGACACCAAGCACAGCAATCTGCCCATTTATTTTCACTCGGCCGGATTTGATAATTTCATCTGCCGCGCGACGAGTGCAAAAATTATTGTAAGCCAGATACTTATTAATCCTTATCGGATAAACTATTTCTTTTTTCATTTAATTCGGTTAAAAATACTTGAAGACTTAGCTTAGCACAAAGAGTTGATTTTGTCCACCACCTCATCAATCAAAAACTTTGCAGTTGATGCGCCAGCGGCAATGCCAACTTTTTTGACGC
Source organism: uncultured bacterium (assembly GCA_903842445.1). Classification (GTDB taxonomy): domain Bacteria; phylum Patescibacteriota; class Minisyncoccia; order Moranbacterales; family UBA2206; genus UBA9630. The sequence goes on along the minus strand of CAIMLT010000029.1, from coordinate 32,080 downwards.
CAGAAAACCACTCAGTTTGCAATTCTTCAGCCGTTTCAATGTGGTAAGTCGGCTTTTCTTGCGCCTCACTGAGCTGAACTAGTTTTCCGGTATTGCTGGAATTTTTTCCACCAATCACAATCACCAAATCAACTTCTTTTGCCAAAGCCACGATTTCCGCTTGTTTAGTCGAACTGTCGAGGCATATCGTATTTTCAATTACTAAACTCTTTGTTTTTTGAAGCAACTCCACTACTACTTCTTCTAGAAGTTTAATTTTTTGCGTGGTCTGACTAAGAACACCAATTATTCCCTTAAATTTCAAGTTTTTTATCTCGCTCGCGCTCTCTACTATTTTTGCCGTATTATCAGCCCAGGCATTAATGCCGATAACTTCAGCGTGCTTCGGATCACCACAAATAACAATTTCGTATCCGTCATCATGAAATTTTTTTGCGACAAGTTGCGCGCGCCTGACAAAAGGACAAGTGGCGTCTAAAATTTCCCCACCTTGCGAGATAATATTTTCCACAATTTTTGGATCAATTCCATGACTGCGGATGAGGAAAAGGCTTCCCATTGGAATTTCAGAGGGATTAGTAACTGTTACCAGACCTTTCTTTTCTAGCTTTTCGATGACTTTTTGATTATGGATCAAAGATCCTAGACAATAGACTTTGCGCCCATCTTCCAGTGCTTTTTCCGCCATTTGAACCGCGCGCCGAACTCCGAAACAAAATCCAGCGTGCGCAGCAATTTTTATTTCCATAAGAATAAAATAAATTTGTTCGGAGATAGGGATTCGAACCCCAATTAACAGAGTCAGAGTCTGTTGTCCTACCGTTAGACGATCTCCGAAATATATCTTCTAAAAACCAACAACCCCCATATTTCCCAAACTGCAAAAACAGCGCAAGCTAGTATTGTAACTCTTGGTTTATGCACTGGATTCCCGCCGGATTTTATCCTCGTGAAAACGGGGGCGGGAATGACAGGTGATTAAATCATATTACAAAATAACCACTTTGGCAAAAAAATTCAGGCCTCTTGGCCTGAATTTTAAAAACAACATAATAATTTACCCTGCCTATTTTCCCATCTTTCTTCGAATAAAAGCCGGGATTTCCAATTCATCGTCATCATCTTCATCGGTTAGTGCCTTATCCTTCTGCATAAAAGCTGTTGTTCTTTGTATTTTCGGTGGTACTTTTTCTTCGATAATCATTCTTGGTTCTTCTCTTACGGAAAAAGTATTTTTCAAATCATCTTCTGGAGAATTATCCACATCAGAGATTACATCTTCAGCCATCTTAGCTCTTGTAAGTCTTTCCATTGGAGACATACGCGATTCACTAACTTTTTCCTCGTCAAATCCGGTCGCCACAACCGTAATTTGCACTTCTCCTTTCTTAAGCGTCTCATCAACCACGGCACCAAAAATAACTTTAGCATTTGGATCAATCGCCTCAGTGATGATGTTGGCCGCTTCGTTAATCTCTAGCATTGTAAGATCTGAAGAACCGGAAACATTGAAAAGAACCCCTTTGGCTCCATCAATTGAAAGTTCTAGAAGCGGACTGTTGATTGCTGCTTTGGCTGCTTCAGCTGCTCGATTTTCACCCGTACCGATTCCAATTCCCATCAGCGCTGATCCACTATTGCTCATAATTGCACGCACATCAGCAAAGTCAACATTGACAATGCCTGGCTTGGTAATTAGATCAGAAATTCCTTGTACGCCTTGACGAAGCACATCATCCACAATCTTAAAAGAATTTATAAGCGTTGTTTTCTTATCAATAATTTGCAAAAGCTTGTCGTTAGGAATAGTTATAAGTGTATCCACACGCTCTCGTAAATTCGCTAGGCCTTCCTCGGCAATAGATCTTCTTTGCGCACCTTCAAAACTAAATGGCTTCGTCACAACAGCTACAGTCAAAGCTCCAAGTTCTTTTGCAGCCTCAGCCACAATTGGAGCAGCTCCGGTTCCAGTTCCTCCGCCAAGTCCGCAAGTAACAAAAACCATATCTGCACCCTTCAAGACTTCTTGAATTTCATCACGATTTTCTTCTGCCGCTTGACGACCAATATCCGGATTCATTCCTGCACCCAATCCTTTAGTCAAATTCTTTCCGATATGCACTTTTTCAGGCGCTTTGTTATGATGCAAATCCTGCGCATCTGTATTAATCGCCACGAACTCAACGCCTTTTATCTTGGTTTCAATCATGCGACTAATTCCATGTCCTCCTGATCCACCCACACCAATCACTTTGATGCGCGCAAAAGTTTCTACTGGTGGTTTTATTTCTGCCATATATTTTTTAGGGTTTAATAGAAAAAATTTAAATAAACAAAACCACAGATTTTTTAAAATCTATTTTTGAAAATTTTATTTTTTGTTTTGGTTTTATTTACTGCCAATTGGCATCGGCACTTTGCCTCTTTTTCATTAATTAAATCTAGCATAATAGCTTAATAGATGTCAAACAGAGAATTAAAGATGCCTAACAACAAATCTGGGCTATATTTTTAAGGCAAGAATTTTCCAAGCCATTTTTTTACACCTTCCATTTTTCCTCCTATTTCCGAAACAACCCCACTAATCATCTTATTTCCAAGCCCATTTCCACCTTTTTTTTGCCCCTGTTGCTCATCTTGACCCCACAAAATCAACCCAATTACTGTTGCAAAGGCCGGATCATCAATTTTATCAACTAAACCACCCAATGGCACCGGAAAACCAGTTTGTGACGGAAGAGCAAGGATATTTTTCGCCAAATCAACACAGCCCGGCAATTTTGCAGTTCCACCCGTAATAACTGCTCCAGCCGGAAGCAAGCGCTCTTTTCCAATAAGCTGCAACTCTTTGTTTACCATTATAAAAATTTCTTCCATTCGCGCCTCAATTATTTCGGCTACATGATGACGAGAAACTATGCCTTCTTCATTTGAATCGAGCTGGGATAAGTCGATATTCTCCTTTTTGCCAATTTCTTTAGGACTAGCATTTCCGAACTCTAATTTTATCTTTTCGGCTACATCAATTGATGTGCGAAGACCAATCGCAATATCGTTAGTAATGTGGTTTCCGCCAACTGGAATAACAGAAACGCGGAGCAAATCATTCTCCTCAAAAACTGCCACTGAAGTTGAGCCACCTCCAATATCAACAAGCACCACGCCGAGCTCTTTTTGTCTTTTCGAAAGCACAGCCTTAGCAGCTGCCAGAGGAGAAAGAACGAAACTTTCAGCGATCAATCCAGCTTCCTCGATACATTTATTCAGATTTTTAATATGCGGGGTTGAACCCTCAATAATCATGGCATCCACTTCCAATCTTACTCCACTCATCCCCAGTGGATCACGGATATTCTTTTGATCGTCCAATGAGTAGCTTTTTGGAATAATATGAATTATCTCCTTATTAGGAGGAATTGAAATAGCTTGGGCGGCATTAATCACCCGAGAGATATCATCAGGCACAACCTCACCATCTGCCCGGCCAACAGCGATAACTCCTTTTGAATATTGAGAAGAAATATGGTTTCCACCAATTCCAGTTATGGCATATTTAGCTTCTACACCAGCTGTTCTTTCAGCTAAATTCATAGATTCACTAATTGATTTTATGATCTCTTCAAGATCAACTATAATCCCCCGTCTCACACCAAAAGCCGGTGCCATCCCCACGCCAATCACACGCAAATTTTCCTCAGAAGGAACAATCTGAGCAATAACTGTTCTAACATAAGAAGATCCGATATCTAGACCAACAATGATTTCTTTTTTCGACATGCTTTCATTTTTATTTTTTAACTCACAACTTAAATTATATTACACTTAGCCATAATCGACAACATCAAAAATTCCAAAGCGCAAAAACATACGGCAAAAAAATAATAAATCCGATTACCAGCGCAAAAATCGAGGATATGAGAACAACTGCCGCCATTAAATCCTTGATTAATCTCGCATACGGATGAATTCTTGGCTTCAAAATGTCAACTACTCTTTCTACGACAGTGTTTAGAAGTTCCATGATTAAAACCCCTGCGATTACTATAACCAGCGCAACTGCTTCTGTGCGCGTAACTTCGAAATAAACCATCGCTAAAACAACAACAAAAGCGATTATCAACTCATTTTGAAAATTTTTTTCATTTCGAACAACATGCACCAGCCCACGCATTGCACAAGAAATGCTTTTTGCAAATTGTTTGATTCTATTCATTTTAACAATTTTATAAATTTATCTTCAAAAAATTCAAATAACAATCTCTTTTTTCACAGCGTCTTGAATAGCAAACATTTTTTGACTATGTGAATACCCCAACAAATGTAAAACACCATGGGCAATGATTCTTGCCAACTCTTTTTGCAAATCAATTTCAGAGAGACACTCCCTGGCAGATTCTTTAATATAATTATAACACAAAATTAATTCGCCGAGAAACAGCTCGGGATCTGTTGTTTTTTTCAACTTTTCAATATCTTCAAATTCGCAAAAAGACAAAACATCGGTCGCCTTGTCTTTTTTGCGATATTGCTTATTAATTCGATGCATTTCATTTTCCGAAACCCAAGCAAAACTAAGTGTTACATTTTTTTTAGCCAATTCTAAGCAACCATTTTTTTTTAATGTCAACATAACAACTTTTTTGATAAAATTTTTTTTTACTGGACTCTTGTCAGTATTATTTATTTCTACTTTCAATTTCATAATTCACACCAAAAAAATTATTTTTTTCTTGCAACTAAAACAATATTCTTTCCATTTTCCAAAAAGCATTTTTCGACATCAAAACCGGCAAACAAGAAAATATCAGTTAAGCTTTTTTTATTATACACCCGATGATAGCGCTTGAAAACACCACCATGATTATCACGAAACGGCACCAAAATATCTAAAAGACAATATCCGCGATATATTCCAACTTGAAAAATTTTTCCAAAAATAGCTGAAAAATTAAAAATATTTTTGCGTCTTTTATTTTGCCAAAGATTCCAGGCGGTAACAACTATTGTGCCACCCGGCCTTGTAATACGAAATAATTCTTTTCCCATCTCTTTGGCGTATTTTTCCGGAAAATGATGAAAAACTGCCACAGCGATAATTCTATTGAAAAAATTATCCGGAAATGCTAGACTGGCTTGACTGGTGATTTTAGAAAAAGACTCAACGCGCTCAGGATATTTCGCCTTTGCCAGATCAATCAACTTTTGAGAGACATCCATTCCGACATACTCAATTTTTTTATTCTTGAGAATTTCCAAAAGCCGACCATTGCCACAACCATAATCCAAAATCTTATCCCCATCCTTAATATAATCAGCAATAAAAGCCAATTCGCCCCAAAAATTTTTTCGAGTGCTGGAGAACTTTTCCGCCATCTGGTCATAACCAATTTCAGTTTCACGAAGAATTTTATTTATAATTTCCGGACGCATAAAAAAATAATCTTGAGAAATTAAGCGCATGCTTAAATCCTATGACAATTTCATAAAATTAGCAATGGAAGCAAATATTGAAGATCCTGCAGATTTTTCGCGTCTCAAAAAAGATATCTGCAAAAAACTTGCTGTTCAGCCACCAACCAATGCCGACGTTCGGGAATATTACGAAAAAATGATTGCAAAAAAAGAAATTGAAAGAAACTTTAACTTTGAAAAAATTTTGCTTAGCAAAAAAATGCGCACGCAGTCTGGCGTGGCTGTAGTTGCCGTTCTCACTAAGCCATACCCGTGTCCTGGAAAATGCATCTATTGCCCAAGTGAAAAAGAAATGCCCAAAAGCTATCTCTCAAACGAACCGGCGGTTATGCGCGCGATTTCCGCCAAATTTAATCCACATCGGCAAGTTCAAAGGCGTCTGCGCGCCCTGGAACTTAATGGCCATAAAATTGAAAAAGTAGAACTCATAGTGATGGGTGGAACCTTTTCCTATTTTCCAAAAAATTACCAAAAAAAATTCATCACGGAATGTTTTCGCGCGTGTAATGATTATCACATTAATCGTAGAGACGCGATTAATCGCGTCTCTACCGCGTTAGAAAAAGAACAAAACCGCAACGAAAAAGCCGCATGTCGAATTATCGGCTTAACCTTGGAAACTCGCCCGGATTATATTAATGAAGAAGAAATTGTGAATTTTCGAAAGCTGGGTTGCACACGAGTTGAACTTGGCGTGCAAAGCATTTTTGATGATGTTTTGAAAATAAATAAGCGCGGACATTCTATTCAAGCGACTATTGAGGCTACTAAACTCCTAAAAGATGCCGGCTTTAAAATTAATTATCATATTATGCCCGGACTTCCCGGCTCAAATCTCAAAAGAGACTACGAGATGTTTCAAGAATTATTCAGAAGTTCTAACTTTCAACCGGATATGCTAAAAATTTATCCGACTGTTGTTACTAAAAACACCGCGCTCCATCGACTTTTCCAAAAAAGAAAATACCAACCACTGGGCGACATTGAGTTTGCCAAATTTATTTTGAAAATTAAAAAAAATATTATTCCGCCCTATGTCAGAATCGCAAGGCTTGTGCGTGATGTGCCGACAACTTCCATTCTCGCCGGTCCGACAATTTCCAATCTCCGTCAAAACATCGAGAAAGAGTCAATGTGCCAGTGTATCCGTTGCCGTGAAGTAGGTGGAGATTTCAAACCCAAAGAAAGCATAATTCTCAACCGCATTGATTATGACGCAAGTGATGGAAAAGAAATTTTTCTAGAATACGCAACAAGAGACAATAAAAAACTTTTCGCACTTCTTCGTCTCCGCATTCCCTCTTTTTGTCATTCCCGTGCAGACGGGAATCCAGTCATATCAGTCCTCAAAAATTCCGCCATCATCCGCGAAGTGCATACTTATGGCAAGCTAACAAGCATTAATAAATCCGACAAAAATTCCCCACAACACATCGGCCTTGGCAAAAAATTAATCTTGGAAGCTGAACGAATCGCACACGATGAATTCGGCCTCAAGAAAATCGCCGTAATTTCAGGCATCGGTGCACGCGGATACTATCGAAAATTGGGTTATCACTTGAAAGATAGCTATATGGTAAAAAAGCTTTAAATCTAATCATTTACCTGCCAATTGCCCACAAGCACCCGAAACTTCTTGCCCAAGACTTTTTCTGATTGTTACGCTAAGTCCTCCGTTTTCCAGATAGTTTTTGAACAAATGAGTTTTGTTGCCGGAAGAAGCTTTGAAAGAATTGCCTGTTTCGTTATAGGCAATCAGGTTGACATGCAAAAGTTGGCGATTACCAATTGATTTTAGATACGTTGAAAGTGCGTAAGCGTCTTCTTCGCTATCATTAATCCCAGATAGCATCAGATACTCAATAAAAACTTGCCTTTTGGTTTTAGAGAAATAATCGCGGAGAGCCATTTTCAATTCTTCTAAATTATATTTTTTATTAATCGGCATAAATTGGTTTCTTTTAACATCACTTGCAAAATGCAAGGAGATTGCCAAATTAATTTGTGGAAATTCTTCTGCAAGTTTTTGAATTCCATCGGGTATTCCAGCTGTCGAAACGGAAATACTTCGCGAACCGAAAGCAAATAAATCCTTATCTGTTAAATCTTTGAGGCTTTTTCTGACCTCATCCCAATTCAAAAACGGCTCCCCCATTCCCATGTAGACGACGTTTGTCAATTTTAAATTTGAAATTTTAAATTTGAAATTTTTTTGTAGGTGCTGCCTCCAAAATAAAACTTGGTCGCTAATTTCTTCGGCAGTTAGATTTCTTTGAAATCCATTTTTTCCGGTTGCGCAAAAACCGCAATTCAACTGGCATCCAACTTGGGAAGAAATACAAACTGACCATTTATTTTCTATCGGCGAAAGCAAAACCGATTCAATTCTACTTCCGTCTACTAATTTGAAGAGTGCTTTTAGAGATAGTCCGTCCTTGGAAGCTAAAACTTTTTCCACCTCAAATGACAGAATCTCAACTTCCTTCTCCAGCAGTTCACGCAAATTTTTGGAAATAGTTGAAATTTCCGAAAAAGCAGAAACGCCATCTTGATAGATGGCTTTTTTAATCTGGCTTAAACGAAATTTCGGTTCACCATTTTCAATTAGAATTTTTTTTAATTTTTCGATTTGCATAAAATAAATTTCGTAAATTCAGTGTCATCCCCGCCCCCGTTTTCACGAGGATAAACTCCGGCGGGGATCCAGGCACCTCAAGCTTAAAATAAAGAAAAGGCGGATTATTAAAATTTAAGACCTACTTAATTGGAAAGATTATTGTGCTTACAGTTTGATTTTTCAGAGTTTGTAGATAGGGGACCCTGGATCCCCGCCTTCACAAGGATGACACTAGAAATACTGAAAAATCACAAAATTATTTTCCAAATTTAAACAATTTTTTCGGAAAATCCATAATCTTTCCGTCTATTACTTTTACTCCTTCTTTCGCCAAAAGTCCAGCTTTAGCTTTTGCACCATAAGCAAAACCTCCTATTTTCCCGTCGCTTCTCACCACGCGATGACAGGGAACGACTGGCGCATAGGGATTGCAATTTAGCGCGTTACCCACTGCTCGAGAAGATTTTGGTTTTCCAATTGCCTTAGCAATTTGACCATAAGTCGTTACTCTCCCACGTGGAACAAGTTTAGTTTTAGCATAAACCAATTCAGAGAAAGATTTGGAGATATTTGTAGAAAAGCTTTTCATCTTAAAGAAGCCCGCAGAGACTGGCGATTTTCGCAAATTCAGAATTCACCTTTTTTTGAATTTGCCCTAGAACCAATTTATTTTTCTCAGAAAACAAATGCTTGAACCGCCCCTGGGTTTTCAAAAATTCAGCAACCGGTTTTAGCGTCTTTGGTTCAAAGTTTAGTTTGTATTTTCCATTTTCAATTTCATAGAGCGGCCAAAAATTTGTTTCAGACGCCAGCTTAGAAATTGCGACATACTGCGAAGTTGGAAATTTCCAATTATTTGTGCAAGGCGAAAAAACCAGGAGAAATGACGGCCCGGAAACTGACAGAGCTTTTTTGGCTTTCGTCTTAAGATCAGCTAGATTGGAAACATTAGCTTGCGCGGCATATGAAATTCTGTGCGCCGCAACTATCTCCATTAAGCTTTTACGCGTTTCTACTTTTCCAAAAGATTCTTTTCCTAGTGGCGTCGTTTCTGTTCCCGCGCCATAAGGCGTAGCTGATGATCTTTGATTGCCCGTGTTCATGTAGCCACCGTTATCATAGCAAACATAAAGAAAATCATGTCCGCGCTCAAGTGCTCCAGACAAACTTTGAAGACCAATATCATAGGTACCTCCATCTCCGCCAAACACTACAAACTTAATTTTCTTTTTTATTTTTCCTTTTTTTTTCATCGCCAGATAGGCTCTCTCCACACCAGAAATAGTTGCCGCCGCATTTTCAAAAGCACTATGAATATAGGGCACATTCCAAGCTGTGTAGGGATAGATGGTTGAAGTTACCTCAAGACAACCCGTTGCATTGGAAATCACCACCGGCGTGGTCGCTTCACCCAGAATCGTTCGCACAATTGAGGGGAACGCGCATCCTGCGCAAGCGCTATGACCTGGCGCCAAATGTTTTGATAAATTTTTGTTCATAATAAATTATCTAAATCACATTAAAATATGATTTTCCAATGATTATAGCCACAATCAGATATACACTCCCAAAAATAACACCTTGCGAATAAAAAACGGATGTGATAGAAATCAGAACTAAAATAATCCCAAGCCAAGTAGTGCTGTTTAAATGCTCTTCTTTAAATTCTGCTTGCTGTTTCATTCCCCAGTACAAAAACCAAAATCCCACAGCCCCAAGAGAAATAAAATGAAACTGCCAAGGAACAAAATTCATCATATTACCTTTAAATTAAATACTTATTATCAAATTTCCCCTCCAGAATATTTTCAAATTGTTTTTTAAAAACATCTCGTCCACCCAGACCATAGATAATACTGGAAATTTTCATATCACTCCTATCCCTTAGACCAACCATGATTTCTGAATATAGTGGCGGATGTGAACCGATTGATTGAGCTCGATCCATCACGATTATTTCTTTAGCATTTTTTAGCGCATTGGCAATTTTGGCAAATGGAAACTGACGAAACAGTTCAATCTTAATTAACCCAACTTTTTCACCTTTCTTTCGCAGCTCATCAACCGCATCTTTTGCGGTTCCGGCAACTGAGCCGATAAGCACTAAAACTTTCTCGGCATCTTCCAAGCGATACTCTTCAAAAAAACCATATTTTCTTCCACTGATTTTTTCATACTCCCTGGAAATCTTCAAATATTCTTCCGCCACTTTCGCCATCGCCTCTTCTTGATCAATTTTGAATTCAAAATAAGATTCTTGAAGCGCCACCGGTCCATACGTCACCGGATTTTCAATGTCAAGCAATGAGTGCTCAGGAAGATATTCTCCAATAAATTTTTTGACGAGTTTCGCATCCAAAATCTCCAAATTTTCCACGGAATGCGAAGTGTTGAATCCATCCATAATCACCATCACCGGTAGTCCGACACGTTCCGCCAGTTTCATCCCGATGATTGTTTTGTCATAGACCTCTTGTGGATTTTCGCAAAAAATCTGCACCCAACCGGCATCGCGACTTCCCATTACATCACTGTGATCACCGTGAATGCTAAGTGGCGCTGAAAGTGCCCTAGCTGCCACTACCATGAGAATTGGCAGGCGCATGCCAGATGCGATATAGAGCATTTCATGCATATAGGCAAGTCCTTGCGAACTTGTCGCCGTCGCTGTGCGTGCTCCGGCAGCTGACGCCCCAATTGCCGCACTCATCGCGCTATGCTCCGATTCAACTTCAATCATTTCTGTCATAACTTCGCCATCCGCCACAAATTTGGCATAAGTTTCAATAATTGGAGTTTGCGGAGTGATCGGATAGATCGGCATAACATCAGGCTCAATTTGCCTCAATGCATAGGCAACCGCATATCCACCGGTCAAAGCCAATTTGTTTTTTTTATTATTTGTCATAAGCTAATTCTTTTTCATTAAAATTGCTTTTACCGGACAAACTTGCGCGCACACTCCGCAACCTTTGCAAAATTCATAATCTATTTCAGCAACACCTTTTGATTTTTTTTTATTGTTCACTGACTTTTGTTCACTGTTCACTGTTATCGAAGCTTCAGGACAAAACGGCACGCAAGTCGCGCAGCCAATACACTTATCTTTATCCACTTCCGGTTTCATATATCGCCAAGAACCGGTCCGGGGAGATTTTTTGATATCATGCTTGATGATTGCGCCTTTTTCCATAAAAATTTCAGTTAAATACTATCATACGCCTTTTCAATTGCCAAAATGTTTTTTTCACAATTCTCTTTGCCGATTTTTTCTTCAAAAATTTTGCGAAATTCTTCTAGAATACTTTCCAATTTCACAATTTCTGTAACTTTAATAATTTTCCCCAAAATCACTGTGTTTGGTCTGAGCTGTCCAACAACTTCCATTGAAATTCCATTAGCGTCAACAGCATGAATTTTACCATCAAAACGAATGGTGTTCCTAATCTCATGTGAATGCTTCGTAGAATTAATAATCAGCGCTTCATTTTTGTCCAACCCTTCAGTTACTTTCTGGCTTGAAAGAAGCGTGTCATCTAAAACAACCACTACGTCCGGATCAATAACTGGTTCCTTGGTGCGAATAGCCTTATCAGAAATACGCAAATAAGTTTTGGTTGGCGCACCACTGCGCTCAGGTCCGAAATTAGGGAAAGTTTGCACGAAATTACCTTCAGCCACCGCAGCCTGCGCAATAATTTCCGCAGCGGTTTTTGCTCCTTGCCCACCCCGCGCAAAAAAGATAAATTCCATTGTATCTTTATGATATTTCATAGGATTAGTATAGCATAAAATTTAATCTGATTGTAGAGACGACCCGTTGGGGCGTCTAGGATTGTCAAGTTTTTTTATCACAATGCAAAAAGACGCCCGAGCAGGACGTCTTTACAAATTCAATCAACTATTTTTTTTATTTCGCCAATTCACCATCAATTGCTTCTTTCACTTGTTCATAAGAAATTGCACCTTCTTGAAATTGGTCGTTCACGAACACGCCTGGCGTTCCAGAAATACTAAAACTATTAGCCTCTTCGATATCCTTATCAATTTTTTCTTGATATTTTTTGCTATCCAAACATTGACTGAATTTAGCTCCATCCAACTTCAATATTCTGGAATATTCTTTGAACTTATTCGTATCTTTTTTTCCTCCCCAAATCGTTTGATCTGCATAAAGCTTGTCAGCATATTCCCAAAATTTTCCCTGCTCCAAAGCGCAAGTTGCCGCCAGGGCAGCACTATTGGCTTGCGGATGAATCTCTAGCGGCAAAAATTTATAATCAAAGATTATCCTATCGCCATAATTCTTAATGGCATCTTGCATCACTTTATGAAAAAGCTTGCAATAAGGACATTGGAAATCAGAAAACACGACAACCCTAACTTTTGCCTCTTTAGCTCCAGTCAATGCATCGCCGTCATTTATTTCAGGGGTCATAAGATACTTTCCCACTGGAATGCCAATGTCTTGCGTTCGCAAAGAAAGCTTATTCTCTTTTTGATCAAAAAGAATTTTAGCTTGAGTATAAAAATCGGTTTTCATAACAGAATCATCAAAAATAAAAGCCGGCAATGTTTTAATGCCAAATCTGTCAATTAAGTCTCTCCCTTCATCAGATTTAAAATCAATCTTTTCAGTTGAGATGGTTGGCACAATGCGACGGAGCCAAACTAAAACCTCTGAAACATCACATTTTTCACAAGTTTCATCACTAATTACTTGCATCCCGACAGCCGATTCGGTATAAGCCACCCAAGTTTTTCCACTCGCCTCAAAAATATCTGATTTATTAAGATTTTTAACAGAATACCCGCTTTTTTTAAAAAGTTGTGCCGTATCAACAAAAAGACTACCCAGAAACATTCCCAAAAGCAAAATAACAGCGGAAATCAAATTCTGTGTTTTCTTTTTTTGTTCGGCCTGCTCTTCGGCTTCAATTTCTTTAAAAATATCTTCTTCCATAAAATTAAATTAACTTAACTTATTATTTAAAAAATCTCAATTTTCAATTTGATCACTTATTTCTCCCTGATTATTTTGTTTGTTTTCCAAATTACTAACGGCATTGCCCTGTTGCTCTTGTGTCTTTTCCGATTTTTCTCTTGCTTTTTGCAATTCTGCTTGAATTCCATTGATATTATAACTTTGCATTCTTATTTTCATTAAATAATCGTCATAACCAATGGTTATCTTTTTGAGTGCTTCAGTTTTAACGGCTATGCCAATCAGCAGCCCCAGAATGAAAATCAAAACGAGTCGCGAACGAAATCCAGGCTTGGATTTTTTAGCTATATCTTCTTCTTGCAGTTTTTCCGATTCAATCTCTTCAAAAGTTTCACCATCCTGAATCTTATTTTCCTCATTATTTTCCATAAAGTTTAAATCTATTACTTATTGCCTACCTCTGTAAAAAAGTCTACCACAAACAAAAAAGCGCTACAACTTGCGCTTTTAATGATTTATTGTCTAATATTTTAATGCTAATCTTTCCTGAGCGCCTCTATCGGACTAAGTCGTGAAGCTGCGCGAGCCGGATAATAGCCGAAAATAACACCCGTTGCCACAGAAAACCCCACAGCCAAACTGATAGCATTAATGCTAAGACCAAACTTGATTGGAAAACCAAAATAAATAGCCACATAAGAAAGCACCAGAAGTAAAAGATAGCCCAAGATAATTCCCACTAACCCACCAAAAAAAGTGATAAAAATTGCTTCCCAAAGAAATTGACGTAAAATATTTTTCGCCTTGGCACCAACTGCTTTCCGAAGACCAATTTCAAATGTCCGCTCAGCCACCGCCACATACATCACGTTCATAATTCCGACCCCACCGACAACCAAAGAAATTGAAGTCAAAGCTAAAAGTAAGATATTAATTGTTTTGAAAACATTTTCAATTGTCACTTGCGCTTCTTTAATCGAAGTTATTCCAAAATCATCCCTATTTGAATCATTTATTCTATGCAATCTCCGCATTTCACTTGTTAACTCGGCCACCGTTACATCAATCAACTTTTCATTTTTCACCTTAACCATAATAAAACGGATATAATCAATTCCGATAATCTTTTTTTGCATTGTTTGAACAGGAACGTAGATAAGATCATCATAATTAAACCCAGCAACTGCTCCACGCTCCGCCGCCAGCCCAACCACTTTGTAATTTTGATTTTTAATCTTGATATTTTTTCCCAATGGATTATCTTCGCCAAAAAAAGCTTCTTTGATATTGCTTCCAATTATTGCCACTTGGGCTAAGCTTTCATCATCACTCTGCGAAAAAAATGCTCCTTCTGAAAGTTTAGTATTTTGGTCAATTTGATTATACTGCGCCCCAACACCAAAAAGAAAAACTCGTTTATTTGTTTCTTGATAGCTCGCCAGTTCCTGCGTCATTGTTCCAGGAGCATAAGCAGAAACATTTGGAAGTTTGCCAATTTCCTTAGCATCAGAAATTGTCATGGTTGTAATTTGAATTCCTGTTGCTTGACCAATCGCGTTTTGAGTTGACGCCTTACCAGTTGCCGGAACCTTGACTTCAATTTGAATTAAATCCGTACCAAAAGCACCGACTTGCCCAAGAATAAATCCTTTGACTCCCTGGCCAAGAGAGCTCACCAAAATAACAGCTACCACGCCGATAACAACTCCGGTCAAAGTTAAAATTGTCCGACCTACATTTGAACGAAGATTTTTAAAAGCTAATTTAACTGAAACGATTACTTCTTGCATACAAAAAAAATTATTCATATCTCAGGGCTTCCATTGGTGAAATGCGCGAAGCTTTAATAGCTGGGTAGATTCCAAAGACAAGCCCGATAAATACTGAAACTGACGTTGCCAAAACTATGGCACTTAGCGTAATAATAAACTCCCAATCATAACCGAGGTTTTTGATAATAACAGCCACCAAAAAAGCAACCAGCGTACCAAAAATTATTCCAAAAATTCCACCAATTACTGTAACAAAAACTGATTCAATCAAAAATTGTGAAATAATATGTCCGTTTTTTGCACCAACGGCTTTTCTAAGACCAACTTCTCTCACTCTTTGATGCACGGAAATAAGCATGATATTCATAATGCCAACTCCGCCGACAACGAGAGAAATAGCCGCTACTGCTACCAGAAAATATTTTAAGACATTAGTAACGGTTGTTAATGTTTCGATTGCCTGAGCACTGCTCCGCACCGAAAAATCATCACTTGCGTCATTTTTTATTCGATGTTTTTCGCGTAAAGTTTTTTTAACATCAATGACTGCCCGATCGATATTATCCTTAAAATCAATTTTTATCCGCATAAAGTTGACATAATCGATACCTAGCAACAACTTTTGCCCACTAAAAAGAGGAACATAGATCATGTCATCAGTATTTGAAAATCCAACCGATCCGCGCTCAGAAAGAACACCGATAATAGTAAAGCTTAGATCTTTAAGATTGATTGTTTTGCCAACTGGATCTTCATTCGGAAAAAGATCCTTTGCTCGATTTGATCCTAAAACAGCCACACGCGCCATATTTGTATCTTCTTCTTTTATGAAAAACCGGCCAGATTTCAACTTGATATCTTCAACGTTTAAAAGACTGGCTGTAACACCTTGATAACTGGTTTGATATGATCCATTTTTACTTTTCACTGTCGCAGAACCAGTAACATACGCAACGATATCAACCAAATTTGGCACATTTCTTTTTTCCGTCAAAGCTTTCAAATCAGTGAATTTTAAAGTCGTTACTATAATTCCCATGGCAGATGCTGGCGGACCTTTTTCATCTGATGCCCCGGGCAAAACGCCCACTAGATTTGAACCAACACCAGAAACTTGATTCAAGATTAACTTTTGCGCGCTCCCCCCAATTGCCATCACTACGATTACAGAGGCGATGCCAATAATAATCCCCAAAATTGTCAAAAAAGAGCGGAGCTTCGCCGCCATCAAATTCTTATACGAAATTTTTATAGGATCGATGATACGCATAATTAAAGTCTAAACACGCCAAGCAATATAGCCTCTGCAACAATAATTACCAATAATTACCAAAAATTTCCACCAACTACCCTTATTAATAAAGAATTCTTGCTCAATACTAATAATGCCTTGGCATATTCCTTCTGATCAATATCCCTGATTTTATTTTTTTTTCATATAATTATAAATTTATTTCAATAACTCGCTTTCGCTATCGGCGATTCTTCGGCGCCTGACTGGATCATCAGCAACGATACTTCCATCTTTAACATAGATTATTCTTTTAGCATGTTCTGCCGTATAAGTCTCGTGAGTTACCAAAATCACAGTGCGCCCGGAATCGTTGAGCTTTTGCAAGATCTTCATGACTTGAAGCCCTGATTTAGAATCCAAATTTCCAGTTGGCTCATCAGCAAAAATTATTTCCGGATCATTAACCAGCGCCCTCGCAATCGCCACCCGTTGTTTTTCTCCACCAGAGAGTTGGTTGGAAAAATAATTGGCTCGATGTTCCATCCCAACTGAAATAAGTGCATCCATTACTTTTTTTTTATTATTCTTACCTATTTTTTCATCATAAAGCAAAGGCAACTCGACATTTTCGAAAACCGATGTCCGAGAAAGTAAATTAAAAGATTGAAAAACAAAACCGATTTTCTTATTTCTAACTTTCGCCAAAGCATCATCATCAAAAGAAAAAGTATCCGAGCCTTCAAAAAAGTATTTTCCTTCTGTTGGACGATCAAGAAAGCCCAAGATTTGCATTAATGTTGACTTGCCTGAACCAGATGGCCCCATAATAGAGATGAATTCGCCCTTCTCGATTTCAAAAGTAGCCCCACAAAGAGCTCGTGTCTCCACGCCCTCACTAAAATAAGTCTTGCAAAGATTTTGAACTTGAATAAGCTGATTTGGCATAAAAAATCTAAATATCTTTCGTGAAAGTTACGACATTATCACCTTCTTTCAGAGCTGATTTCACCTCAATCATTCCACCATCACCTTCAAGGCCAGTTGTGATTTTCACTTCTTGTGTTATATTATCCGCCTTCAAGATATCTACAAACTTTTCTCCGCTTCTTGTTTTAATTGCCCGAAGCGGAATCATAAGCACATCCGTTTTTTCATTTGTCCGCACATCGATAGTAACACTCATTCCGGGCTTCAGTCTTTGATCAATAGCGGAAAGTTTCAATTTTATTCCGTAATAAACAACATCTTGAATAATAGTTTCTGCCGGGTTAATTTCAATTAGTTCTGCAACATATTCCTCACCACTTGGAAGTGCATCAAAGGTAATCTTGGCAAGTTGTCCAAGTTTCAACTTCACAATATCCGATTCTGGAATATTGGATTCTACAATAAAATCATCTGCAATGATTCTGGCAAAAGATTCCTTAATCACACCCGTGCCCAAGATTTCTCCAACTTTGTTATTAACTTCAACAATCGTGCCAGAAACCGGCGCTTTGAGTACAGCTTTTGAAAGATTGTTAAGCGCGATTTCATATCCGGCCTTGGCATTATCCACCAACGCATTTCTTGAGTTAATCGTGAAATCAGATTTTGTAGTTTTCAGTCTGGCGCTGGCTGAATCGAGAGAATTTTCAGCTGAAGTTATGGCTAAATCTCTCGACTTTTTTGTCGTATCCAACGATTCCTCAGCCGCTTTTTTGCTATTTAGCGCTGTTGTTATGGTCAATTTATTTGCTTTCGACACATCACTATTATAGAAATCCAATGCGTCATCATAATAATCCTTGGCATTATCAAGAGCTGTTTTGGCTGCCTCAACTTTCTGATCTTCCAGGTCTTTAGTTTCTTCGAGATAATTTTCCGCATTTTTGACTAAAACTTCTGATTCGCGAATCGTATCTTCATTCGATCCGGCATCTGCTATTGCTTTTTCAAGAGTTGCTTTTGCCTGTTCAGCTTGCCCGGATAAATTCTCATTATCCAGCATCGCGATTGAATCACCAGCAGCCACCTTATTGCCTTTTTTGATGAAAACCCTACTAATCCTTCCACCTAATTCAAAATTCAAAACGATTTCAGAGTCATCTTTGAGATCACCCGTTGCAGAAACCGTTTGCGAAAGATTACCCCTCAGCACTGTCGCTGTCGTATATTCAACTGTAGCTTTTTTGGATTTTATATAGAAAAAATACCCACCTGCAATAATCAAGATCAAGATGAAAAAAATAGTTTTCTTATATTTAAACATAGAATTTATATTAATGCCTTTTGACATTTTTCTCCATCCAATGCCTCATTAACCAAGGCATCTGCGATGACATTCTTTTCTCTAGGTATATGATAAAACTTAACTGACTTAAAATCAAGCATCAAATTCCAAATTTCAATAAAATTTTTTTGGATATATTCTTCTTTTAATTTATACTCGTGATTGAGCTGTTTCACAACTAACTCTGAATCCAGATAGCACTCAATTTCATGTTGTCGTATCTTATCTTTTCCCAAGAGCTGTTTCAATTTCTTAAGACCGAAAATTAGCGCAGCATACTCGGCCACATTATTCGTAGCAATTCCAATGCATTCGCCATATTTTTTTCCCAATGTCTCTATCCAGACTCCAATGCCTGCTGGTCCCGGGTTTCCTCGCGATCCACCATCGGTAAACATTACGACTTTATTGGACATAAATTTTTATAAAGTTAAGATTTAGCTAACCAATTTCAAATCAATTAATTTTAATTGAATTTTCTTATTCCCATTCCAAGAGTCTTCTTCCAGATTAAAAACTACGTCAATCAAGTTGTCTTTTTCCAGATTAGGAAATTCCGAGCCTAATTTAAATCCGATTGCATCAAATATTTTTGGATTGCTGTTTGCCGCCTTAATCGCCAGCTTGAGATGCTTGCTGCCATTACCAACCATTCGCACATCACTAATTTGCATATCTCTAAGCAAAAAAATCGGCTCTTTATTCCCCATCCCGAAAGGCTCCATTTTCTTTAAGTTCTGCATAAATTGCCAATCTATATTTTCAGCTTTTAATTCCAAATCAACTGTTAATGTTGAAATTATTTCTTTTCCAAAAAGCTCCGTCTCGATCAATTCTGTCATTTTCTGACAAAATTTATCAACATTTTCCGGCAGAATACGCACACCAGCTGCTTGCGAATGTCCGCCAAATTTAGTAAGTAAGTCGGCACATTTTTCCAAACATTTTACAATATTTATTTCTGGGATGCTACGAAGCGACCCAACATATTCCTTTTGTTGAATTTGAAAAACAACCACGGGTTTTTGAAATTTTTCCGCCACCTTGCCAGCCACAAGTCCCAAAATTCCAACCGGCCAATGCTCATTCTTAGCAAAAATAAATTTTTTTTCGGAAAAATCACGCATGGCAATTTCTTCGATTTCTTTAACAATTTCTGCGGTTATCTTTTGTCTTTCTTGATTTTTTTCCTCTACCTCAAGTGCTAATATCCGCGCTTGTATTTGATCTTTTTCCATAATTAGTTTATAAGCCACACTAGCATGATCCATCCGACCGGCGGCATTGATTCGTGGCGCAATCTGATAGGCAACTTTCTGAGTATCCGGAATATTATTTTCTGAAATCTCAATTCTTCCAACTTTAAACATTTCTGTCAATCCAACACGACGTGTCTTAGAAAGCACCACGAGTCCGTATTTCGTAAGCGTTCTATTTTCTCCAAGAAGTGTTACGCAATCCGCAACCGTTCCAATCGCCACAAGATCAAGCATCCATTTCAGCTTATCAATCTCTTTCGGAGCAATTTTTTGATACAGCGCTTGGGCTAACTTAAACGCCACCCCCACACCGGCAAGATCAGAGAATTCAAATCCGGAATTTTCTAAATGTGGATTAATAATAGCCATTGCAGCTGGCAAAACTTCTAAGGGATGGTGATGATCGGTAATAATCACATCTATTCCAAGGGCTCTAGCTTTTTCCACTTCATCGACGTTAGTAATTCCCGAATCAACAGTAACAATCAGCTTTACACCATCACGCGCCAAAAATTCAATCGCCAAATCATTCATCCCATAACCTTCCAATTGTCGATCTGGAATATAATAAGTTAAACTTGAACCTCCCAGGCTTTCCAAGACTTCAAGAAGAAGTGCTGTCGCCGTAACACCATCAGCATCATAATCTCCAAAAATTGCAATCCTTTCTTTTCTTTCAAAAGCTTTGACAATTCTTTCAATCGCTTCGATCATTCCGGATATTTTTAAAAGATCATTAGAAACAGAATAACTAGAACAAAAAAAATCCTCAATTTCTTTTTGAGACGAGACACCTCGACTGGCTAATAATTCCAAAAATTGGGGACTATATTTTTCCGACATGGCGAAAGCGGAAATGCTTTTATCTCTCAACTCCCATTTTTTTTGCATTGTTCTATTTAGCCTCGCATCTTGGGCAAATTATTTTTCCTGTAAATTCCCACTTCTCGATGTTGGTTATTTTCAAATCCAGCGCCAGCTCATCTCCGCAAACCACGCAAGAGAAATCACCCTTCAAGCGTAAATCTCTCACTAAGCGAGAAACGTCTCCCTTGGTGGATATATAAAGTCTATATTTTTCTGCACTAAATAAATCCAAAATTCTCGATACAACTTCTCTCGGCGTAATCATGCCGACTACAAAAAAATCCCTTACTCCGACTTCCATCGCCTTTTTTCGATCTTCTTCCCGCCCCATATGTGATGACATCACCACTGGAATATTACTTGTAGCCACATTTTTTGCTAAAGCTTCTTTAAGACCAAATCCATCCATTCGAGGCATAATAATTCCCGTAAAAATAACATCGGGAATACTTGCAGTTGCCTTATCCATGCCATCAATTCCATCCACCGCCTCAGTCACCTCAAAACCCTCAGATTTAAAAATCTCCACATAAAGGCTTCGCGCTTCAGCGTCATCATCAACAATTAAAATTTTATAATCTTTTTTCATATATTAAATTTAAATAATTACCTTAACATCCACAGCAGTCGCTTCATTTCCATTATTATAAATTAAAAGTGGATTAATATCAAATTCGGAGATATCGCCCAGATCTTCCGAAAACTCACCTAAGGCACAAATAATTTGTGCGAGTTCTGAGATGTTATATATCTTTTGTCCGCGAGTTTGCACAAAAAGAAATCCCAACTTTCCTTCTCGCAAAGATTTTTCCACGAACTCTTTCGAAAATGGTGGCAGAATCATTTCGACTAATTTAAAAACTTCAGTATAAATTCCACCTAAGCCATAAACAATCACCGGCCCGAAGTTGACGTCTTTTTTTATCCCCAAAATTATTTCCATATCACGCGCAAGCATTGGCTGGATAATTAATTTTGCACCAGGAAAATTATTACGCATTTTTTGAAACGCACTTTCCAATTCAGTTTGATTTTTTAAGTTTAAAATTAACCCTTGTTTGTCTGTTTTATGCAAAACTTCATCACTATCAACCT
Source organism: uncultured bacterium (assembly GCA_903842445.1). Taxonomy (GTDB): domain Bacteria; phylum Patescibacteriota; class Minisyncoccia; order Moranbacterales; family UBA2206; genus UBA9630. Next base: position 10,547 of record CAIMLT010000029.1, on the reverse strand, counting down.
TAAGAACTAACGGAAAATCACTCCTCACTGGCAAATTTTCTTTGGAATTTATTTCACAAGTAGGAATCGTCTTGATGCCATATAATTGCATAATCTTTTGGCTTTCTGAAAAATAGAGTGCATGCCGATTATCTTTCTTAGCTGTGGCAATAATCCCCGCCACATTTTTTTTGCGTTCTTTATTTAAATTTATATCCAACGTCAATTTCTCCTCCAAATTTTTCTCCTTAAAATTCCAACGATAATATGCGTCTAGGACAGCTACTGCGCTTTCCGGAAAAGAAAAATTAAAGATATCCCTTATTCTCAATTTTCGAATTCCTTTCTCAACTTTTTTTCCACCGACAAAAGACGCCACAATCACTTTGCCACTTTTAATATTAAACTTATCCACTGCTTGAGCAATTTTTTCCACTGGAGTTTGATCCTGTGGAGTAAGCAGACAGATGATTGCGCCAATTTCAGGATCTTTTTCAATAATTTGCAAAACTTTTTTATAGCGATCTTCCTTGGCATCACCCAAAAGATCAATTGGATTTTCAACTGAAGATTCTTCCGGCAAAATTTTTCGAAGAGCTGTTTTTGTTTTTTCACTAATTTCAGCGAGAACTATCTCTTTTTTTGCAAAAGCATCAGTGGCAAGAACGCCTAATCCTCCGGCATTAGTGATGACTGCTACTTTATTTTTCACCATCGCTTTATTGTGCGAAATAAACCCAATCAAATTGAAAAATTCTTCCAAATCATTGGCACGCAGGATTCCAGCTTTTTGAAAAGCCGCATTCATAATTTCATCGCTACCGGCCAGCGCTCCGGTGTGTGAGGCAATTGCTTTTTGCGAGCGCTCTGTTTTTCCAGCTTTCAGGATAACGATTGGCTTTTTTTGCGAAACCCGACTGGCGATTTTTATAAATTCAACTCCATTTTTAATTCCTTCCAGATACATCCCAATTACCGCCGTATCCTCATCTTTTTCCAAATATGTTAGCATCTCAGTTTCGGAAATATTCATTTTATTGCCAATGGAAACTATCTTTGAGAAATAGATTTTTTCAGATTTAGCCAAATCAGTCAGCGCAACAGCCAGCGCGCCTGATTGCGTCACGAAAGCCACATTGCCCTCTTCCGGAAGACCACCAGCAAAAGAAGCGTTGAGTTTTAGCTTTGGGATAATAAACCCAAGGCAATTCGGACCCAAAATATTCAAATTATTCTCTGCGGCTAATTGTAAAAGTTCTTTTTCTCGCGCCCTTCCTTCCTCCCCTGTTTCCGAAAAACCCGCAGAAACAATCACAAAGTTTTTAACTTTATGCATATTTTCTCGAATTTCATTGGTCACAAATTTAGCTGGAATCGCCACAATTACCAAATCAATTTCACCCTCAACTTCCAAAAGTTTTTTGTAACATTTATTTCCAAAAATTTGATCATATTTCGGATTAACCAAATAGACTTTTCCTGCATATCCTAACTCTAGGATATTTTTAGAAATTACATTGCCGACTTTTCCAACTTCTTCTGAAGCCCCCAAAATTGCAATCGACTGTGGATTAAAAAGTTTTTCAAGATTCATAAAAATAAAGTTAAACAATAAAAATATTTTGTTAAACCTCTTTAATTTCAAAAACTTTGGATTTTTCTAAAATTCCTTCTTCAAAAAGAAGCCCATCAATTGATCCATAAAATTGCACCTCGCTTGAGCTATTAATAATCCCCCAATTCAGACAGTCTTCTAGCGTTTTTCCCTTGAGAAAAGCTCCAAGAAAACCGCTCGCAAAAGCATCACCCGCGCCGGTTGAATCAACTGCCTTAACCTTTTTTCCAGGAATAAAAAATATCTCACCACCATTACTCGCAAAAGCACCGCGCACTCCATCGGTGATAATCACCAACTCTGCTCCTATTTTTTTCAGCTCATTAAGCAAGAACTTCTCATCCTCCAAATCTTCCGCCGAAAAATCACCAACTTGAGAAATGATTTCCAGTGCTTCATCTTTATTGAGAAATAAAACTTGCGCTTGGGCTATTTTTTCAATTATTTTTTTAACATCATCGTGAATATTTATTTGTCGTGGATTGTAAGCTAATTTGATTTTATTTTCTCGAGCTAGATTGAAAATCAAATCTAAGTGATCTTGCCAATTGCCATGCAAATCACCGATAAAAATCCACTCTGCGGAATTTATTTTTTCAGGAATTATGGTTAAGTTCGTATTGGCTTTCTGATTGGAAAAAATTACTCTTTCGCCAGAATTTTTGTCAATAATAATCGCTGACATATCACTTGGCAAATCTTTATCTTTTGTTATTAAATCGGTTCCAATATTATTTTTCTCAAGTTCCGAGAGAATCCAATCAGCCATTTGATCATTGCCAATATGCGCGTAACATGCAGCAGAAATTCCTAAACGAGAAAGTCCCACTGCCACATTAGCGGCGCAACCACCCAAAGCTTCAAATCGATCTTCAATTTTATACTTTGCTCCCAATTCAAATTCAATCTTCTTTTGACTCAATATTTCATTCGGCGTTTCAATTATTTTTCCTTCAAGAGTCGGAAAAAAAATATCCTTGCAAGCCGAACCAACACAAACTATTTTATGCATATTGTTTTAAGATTATTTTAATAATGAATTTTTATCCATCAGCTTGGGTTTTTCGATATCAAGAATATCCAAAATAGTCGGAGCAATATTTCCCAATACGCCATCATCACGCAGTTTCTTGTCTTTAAATTTTTCAGAAATAATTAAAAATGGCACAGGATTTTTGGTATGATAAGTATTAGGCTGATCACTCTCGAAATCTATCATATCATCCGCATTGCCATGATCGGCCGTAACAATCAAATTTCCTTTTAATTTTAAGACTGCACTCGTTAATTTTTCTAATTGCTTATCCAAGAACTCAACTGCTTTTATCGTGGCTGGCAAATCACCCGTATGTCCAACCATATCCGCATTGGCATAATTAATCGCAATAAAATCATATTCATTTTTTTTTAAAGCCTTAAGCACCGTATCTGTTATAAGTTCAGCGGACATTTCCGGCATATTTTTGTAAGAATCGACTACGGGAGATTCAACCATAAGTCGCGTTTCCCCACTGACTGAATCAGCATAGCCACCATTTAAAAAATATGTTACATGAGCAAACTTTTCCGATTCGGCGATATAGAGTTGCTTAAGCTTACCCAAGACCATCGGCAAAGTGGCAGAAATCGTATGTTCAGGAAAGGCCGTGTGTTCATCCAGCCCAGGACCAAAATCAGTCAGCGCAACAAAATATAAGTTCTTGATTTTATCAAGTATTGGCATGTTATCATTTAAAATGCTCTTTTCGTCTATCGCAATGAACAACTTACTGAATTGCCTTGCTCTATCTGAACGAAAATTATAAAAGACCACTGAGTCATTTTTTTTAATTTGAGCAACTGGCACTCCATTTTCGAAAATAACTGTCGGCAAAAGATATTCATCAGTCAAATCAGCTTCATAGGCTTTTTGGATTGCTTCTTCGGCCGAATTCGCTTTTTCTCCACGAGCAAATACTGAAACATCATAAGCCAAGGTAAGTCTTTTCCAATTTTTTGCCCTATCCATTGCATAAAATCGACCTGAAAGCGTCGCTATTTTTCCGATACCTTCTTCTTGTATAATTCTTTGGAAATACTTCAAATGCGTGAGAGCACTTTTTGGATAGGAATCACGACCATCCGTAAAAAGATGACAATAAACTTCTTTAATATTATTCTTCTTGGCCAATCGAAGAATCGCCCTGAAATGCTCCGGATCACTATGCGGACTGTCTCCATTTCCCATTAAACCCATAACATGAAAATTGCCTCCTAAATCTTTCACCTGCTTCATAGCACCAATCATTATCGGATTCATAAAAAAACTACCATCTTTTATGCTATCAGTAATATACTTTGAATCTTGTGGCACAATTCTACCCGCTCCAATATTCATGTGTCCGGCTTCCGACCCACTCATCTTATGACTTTCTAATCCAACACAATTCCCCGTCGCGCAGAGAGTTGTTGAAGGATAAACTTTAAACAACCGATCAATTGTCGGTTTTTTAGCTAAAGTTATCGCATTGCCTTTTCCCGGTGGAGCAACGCCATAACCGTCGAGGATCACAAGAAGTGTTGGGATTTTCATAATATCTGAACCACATGATTAGCGCATGATTTTCCTGATTACACCTGATTGAATTTTAAAATCAGTGAAACCAGTGTTCTCAGTGATAATCAGTGGTTCTGATTAAATTTCTTCTTCAATTCTAAGCAATCGATTATACTTACAAATTCGCTCTCCTCTGGAAAGCGAACCAGATTTAATATAATCAGCAGAAGCACCAACTGCCAAATCAGCGATAAAATCATCCGTGGTTTCTCCACTACGATGAGACACGACTACTTTCATTTTATTTTTCTTAGCCAATTTCATGCAATCGATCGTTTCCGTTAGCGTTCCGATTTGGTTAACTTTAATTAGCACAGCGTTACAGGCTTTTTTAGCTATTGCCATTTTGAGTCTTTTAACATTTGTCACTAAAAGATCATCGCCAATTGTCATCACTTTTTCTCCTATTTTTTTTTCCATCTTTGTCCAACCAGAAAAATCGTCTTCCATGAGACCATCTTCCACGGAAATAACATTATATTTTTTAATCCATTCGGCATAAATATTGATCAAAGCATCTGGACTAAGCACGGCATTTTCAGGCTTGAAAACATACTGTTTTTCTGTTTCGTCAAAAAAAGAACTCGCAGCTGCGTCAATCCCCAGATTGACTTCTTGTCCTTTTTTATAACCAGCTTTTTCAATCGCCAGGTTAATCAACTCCAGGGCTTTAGCGTTGCTTTCAAGTTTTGGCGCAAAGCCACCCTCATCTCCCACGGAAACACTAAAGCCTTCGGAGGATAAAAGCTTTTTCAGCTCATGAAATATTTCACTGCCAGCACGAAGTTGTTTACTAAATTCTCTAATTCCATTTGGCACTAGCTTATATTCTTGAATAGAAAGCCCGGAATCGCTATGTTGTCCACCATTAATGATATTGAACATTGGAATTGGCAATTTGAATTTTTTCGACAATTTAAATGTCTCTGCAATATATTTATACAATGGAATATCAAGCTCTTTTGCCATTGCTCGGCAAACCGCTATAGAAACTCCCAAGATCGCATTCGCCCCCAAATTAGTTTTATTCTCAGTTCCATCAAGCGCTATCATCGCTTTATCTATTTCTTTTTGATTTCCAGCTTCCATTCCCAAAAGCGCTCCTTGAATTTTTTCATTTACATTGGCAACAGCCGTTTTTACACCTAAGCCGTTATAGCGTGTCTTGTCCCCATCTCGAAGTTCCAGAGCTTCATGCGTCCCGGTTGATGCGCCCGATGGCACCATAAAGTTTCCAATCGATCCGGACTCAAGGCTCACCTCAACTTCCACAGTCGGATTACCACGAGAGTCCAAAATTTCGCGTGCATAAATCTTTTTAATTTTTGACATAGTTTAAAAATTACATTGGTTAAATGATGCAGTTTGCTTAATTATACCGCTATTTATAAAAAAACAAAAGCGCCTAATTTTCAGCGCGGTTTTTAATCAATTCCACTTTTAAACTTACTTCACTTTAGCATAAATATGCTTATCAAAAAGCCTCCCTCCTTTTTTTATATCTTTTTTTAATACTCCTTCGAGCACATAGCCATTCTTGATAAGGACCTTCATTGAGGCCGGATTAAACGAATACACTCCGGCGTATATTCGCCTTAGCTTGAATTTCTTAAAACTAAGTTCGGTCACAATCTTAATCACTTCGGAAAAAATTCCTCTGCCCCAGTATTTTTTTGCCAGCCAATAACCGATTTCTGCTTTGTGATTTTTTTTAATCTTATGAAGACTAACAGCCCCACAAACTTCACCATCAATAACAACAGCCAAGGCCAACTCCGTAGGATCCTTCTCTTTTTCTCTATCGAGACACACCTTGATCCAATCTTCAGCATCCTTAAGCTTATACGGATATGGGATAGTCGCCGTGTTGCGGGAAATGGTCTTATCATTGATATTTTTCGCAATCGCAAACTCATCGCCCTTCGCAATATTTCTAAGTATAAACTTTGCGGTCTCAATCTGCTTCATATAAATTTAAAAAAATACTTTCTTAACTCTCCAGCATCTCGATTCCTGGCATCTTTTCGCCAGAGAGAAAATCCAACATCGCGCCTCCGCCGGTTGAAACGAAAGATACTCGGTGCATCGCATCATTTCTTTCCAAAATTTCCAGAGTTTCTCCGCCGCCAACCAGGACAAAAGCGCCGCTCCTGATGACTGCTTCGAGAATTTCTTTGGAACTCTTGGCATATCTCTCATCTTCGAATTTTCCCGTCGGTCCGTTCCAAGCGATCATCTTGGCTGAGGCAATGATCTCTTTGAATTTTTCAATGGTTTTCGGTCCGATGTCTAGGCGATCATCCACGAAATCAATCGGCAAAATAACTTTTTCGGAAAATTGGACATGCTGATCAATCGCCTCATTGGCAATTTTACCGCCGACCAGGATATGATCATATTTATCTTCAAAGAATTTGATAACTGGGAGCTTGGTTTCGATTTTCGCACCGCCAATGATCGCCACCGCCGGATGCACCGGATGATCTTTGATGATCGACATCTCGTGGATCTCTTCTTGAAGGCAACAGCCGGCATAACTCGGCAATATTTTCGCGACACCCGTGATAGAAGCATGGTCTCGATGCGACGCACTGAATGCATCGTTCACAAAAATATCGAAATTTTCCGCCAATTTTTTGGAAAATTCTTCGTCATTTTTCTCATCCCCCGCATAAAACCTGACATTTTCCAAAAGCAAGATCCCGTCGCTCAGACTATCAAGTGCTTCTTTAACTTTTTCACCGACACAATCAGGAATAAAAGTAATCTTGCTTGCCAAAACCATTTCCGCATCATCGACAATCTGTTGCACCGAAAATTCCGAATTAACTTTGCCATCAGGCCGGCCTAAATGAGTCAGAAGTGCGACCTTGCAATTCTTGCGGAGCAGATAATCGATCGACTCTTTGGCAGCCGAAATTTTGAAAGTTTCCTTCACTTTCCCATCTTCCAAGGAAACATTAAAATCGACCCTCAGCAATACTTTTTTATTTTCAAGATCAGCGTCTTGTATTTTTCTCAATTGCATAAAGTTTATTTTCGCTTAGATTTTTATATTTACAAAACTAAAAAACTACTATACATCCAGGTTCTTCACACTCTTGGCATGAGTTTGAATAAAGCGTCGACGTGGCTCAACCTCGGTGCCCATCAAAATGTCAAACATCTTGTCGGCCGCCTCGGCATCTTCAATATTCACTTGCATCATCATCCTCGTTGTTGGATCCATAGTCGTTTCCCAAAGTTGCGTTGGATTCATTTCTCCCAAACCTTTATAGCGCTGGATGGTGATGCCAGAAACTTCTTCTTTAACTTCTCCATCCTCATCTGTTTCGATCACAATTTCAGGTAACGCTTCTTCTGTTTTTTTCTTGAGTGTTTTTTCCGCCTTATCCCTCTTATTTACTTCACTCTTCTTTTTCATTTCTTCAATAATTTTATCCCTGCCCTGATCAGTAAAAGCATAATTAACCTCTTTGCCCTTTTGCAAACGATAGAGTGGCGGTTGAGCAATATAGATATGACCATTGCGAATAAGGGGTTCGAAATAGCGATAGAAAAAAGTCAAAAGCAAAGTGCGAATATGCGATCCGTCAACATCAGCATCAGCCATTATAATTACTTTGTGATAACGTAGTTTGGCAATATCCAAGCTATCTCCGATTCCAGCCCCAAGTGCAATAATAATTGGCTTTAGTGTATCAGACTTAACCACCTTATCAAGTGTAGCTTTTTCCACATTTACCAGTTTTCCGCGGAGTGGCAAAATCGCTTGAAAACGTCGATTGCGTCCTTGCTTGGCCGAACCACCAGCCGAGTCTCCCTCTACGATATAGATCTCTGATTGTGAAGCGTCCCGACTAGAACAATCAGCTAATTTTCCAGGAAGAGTCATCCCTTCCAACGCACCTTTGCGAATCACCGCATCCTTAGCGGCACGAGCCGCCAGACGTGCGCGTGAAGTTAAGGAAATTTTGGAAATAATCGCCTTGGCATTATTAGGATGTGCTTCCAGATACTCAAACAAAGCCTCTGCAACAGCTGACGAAACAATTCCTCTAATTTCACCATTGCCCAGCTTAGCCTTGGTTTGTCCTTCGAATTGCGGATTTCTGAGCTTAACACTTATTACAGCTGTTAAACCTTCTTGGAAATCTTCCGCTGTAAAATTATCATCTTTTTCTTTCAAGAGTCCGGATTTTTTGGCATAAGAGTTAATAACTCTTGTCAACGCGCTACGAAAACCAGCCTCATGCATTCCACCTTCCGGAGTGGAAATATTATTAGCAAAAGAAAAGATATGCTCTTTGTAGGAATCAGTATATTGCACCGCTACCTCGACCAATGTATCATCCTGTTCTTTGCGCACATAAAATGGCATTTCGTTTTTAATCTCCTTGCCACGGTTCAAAAATTTAATATAAGAGACCAAACCACCATCAAATAAAAACCCATAGGCTCTCTCTTTTTCCACTTCACGCGTATCATAAATCTTAACACTAATGCCCTTGGTTAGATATGATTGTTGACGAAGATAAGCCAGAATTCTTTCCCAGGAATACTTTATCTCTGAAAAAATTTGCGGATCAGCCTGAAAAATAATTTTCGTGCCAGTTTCTTTGGATTTTCCAACCACAATTGGCTCTTTACTTTTTGGTTTGCCTCTTTCAAATTCCATTGCATATATTTTTCCATCTCTTTTCACTTCCGCTCTCAAATAAACCGAAAGCGCATTCACCACTGAAACGCCTACGCCATGCAGTCCTCCTGAAATCTTATAACCGTTACCGCCAAATTTTCCTCCTGCGTGAAGCACCGTGAGCACCGTTTCCAATGTGGATTTTTTGGTTTGAGGATGCTTTTCGACGGGAATACCACGTCCATCATCTTCCATTTCGATCATGTTATCCGGTAAAAGTTTCACGGTAATGTTTTCACAATATCCAGCCATCGCTTCATCAATGGAGTTATTTACCACTTCCCAAATCAAATGATGCAATCCATCAACAGACGTTCCGCCAATATACATTCCCGGTCGCTTCCTGACCGGCTCCAGACCCTCAAGAACTTGAATAGACTTGGCGGTATAATCCCCATTATTTTTTTCCTTTTTTTTATCTTCTGCCATATGTTTTTAAAATTGATATCTTAGCTACGTTATAAAATTATCTTAATCAATCATCATTATTTCTGGAAAGGAAATAAAGCTCAATTAGAAATATTCCAGCAACAACCAAAAGCCCATCCCACCATAGAAGCATCCGCAATCCTTGAAGAACAAGCAAACTTGTCGCCAAAAGTGCCAAAAGAGTTCCCTGACGAAAACTAAGAATTATGTTTTCACCCACAGCTTCTCCTCGCATCACCCGCTTTCGCAATCTCAATAAGAATAAATTGAACAAAGAGACAAGAAATAAAAAAAATGTTAAATAAAAAGCTACTTTCATCCAATAGTTTTTTTCCGGCTCAACTTGAGTAACAAGAAAACCCCAAGCTAAAAGAGAAACAAAACCAATTATTCTTACTAACCAAAGATAACCTCGTGGTACCATTTGTTTATTTTACACTACAATTTTAACGAAGTTCACCTTTACACTGAAAACTCATAAATCTGCCATAGCAAGAAAAAACAAGACAAAAAAAGCTTTACTTTTTGCTTATCTTGAGCTATTATAGCATTTTTTAATTATAGTCTTTTTTGAAAAATTGTGCAAGCTTAGATTTTTTCAAATTTGTCTTTTGGTGTGTGGCAAATTGGGCAAGAATCTGGAATTTCAGAGATAGCCGGATAACCGCAAACTGGACAAATATAATAGTCAAAATCTTCGAGATCATCCCCCTTTTCCATTTTCTCAAGCGCTTCGCGAAAAAGTTCTTGGTGAATCATTTCCACGCTAAGCGCATTTTTGAAAGATATTTCTGCGCCACTTTCTTTTTCTTCTTGCGCCTCAGAAATAAATCCGGGATACATCGTATCAATTTCATAGGTCTCACCACTAACAGCCGCTTTCAAATTTTCTACCGTATCTTTCACCTCTCCTAATGTTTGCAAATGTCGCAAGGCATGCACAGTTTCGCCTTCTGCCGCCGCGCGAAAAAGTTTTGCGATTCCTATTTTTCCCTCACTCTGGGCTTTTTTAGCAAAAGCTAAATAACGCCGATTAGCTTGTGATTCCCCAGCAAACGCTGATTTTAAATTTTCGGTTGTTTTTTGCATAGTTTGTTTTTTTTAATTCTTATACTACTAGTATACCAAAGTTCAAACATCCCGGCAAAATAAATAATCCCTTCCAGCAAAGTTCTGCAGAAAGGGATTATCGCTACTTAAGCAGCTGTTATTTTCTAACCACCTCTTCG